>NZ_JPGM01000030.1:0-118105 GCF_000731655.1 Burkholderia sp. MSh2
CGAGCTGTTGGCCGACGACAGGCCGGTCGACGTGGAGGTCGACAGCGAAGTGACGGTGCTGTCGGTCGAGCTCAGGCCGGTGGACAGCGAGCTGATACCGGTCGAGGTCGAGGTCGACAGCGACGAGATCTCGCTGTTGGCCGACGACAGGCCGGTCGACGTGGAGGTCGACAGCGAAGTGACGGTGCTGTCGGTCGAGCTGAGGCCGGTGGACAGTGAGCTGATGCCGGTCGAGGTCGAGGTCGACAGCGACGAGATCGAGCTGTTGGCCGACGACAGGCCAGTCGACGTGGAGGTCGACAGCGAAGTCACGGTGCTGTCGGTCGAGCTCAGGCCGGTGGACAACGAGCTGATGCCGGTCGAGGTCGAAGTCGACAGCGAGGTGATCGAGCTGTTGGCCGACGACAGGCCGGTCGACGTGGAGGTCGACAGCGACGTCACGGTGCTATCGGTCGAGCTGAGGCCAGTGGACAGCGAGCCGATGCCGGTCGAGGTCGAAGTCGACAGCGAGGTGATCGAGCTGTTGGCCGACGACAGGCCGGTCGACGTGGAGGTCGACAGCGAAGTGACGGTGCTGTCGGTCGAGCTAAGGCCGGTGGAGAGCGAGCTGATGCCGGTCGAAGTCGAAGTCGACAGCGAGGTGATCGAGCTGTTGGCCGACGAGAGGCCAGTCGACGTGGAGGTCGACAGCGAAGTGACGGTGCTGTCGGTCGAGCTCAGGCCGGTGGACAGCGAGCTGATGCCCGTCGAAGTCGACGTGGACAGCGACGAGATCTCGCTGTTGGCCGACGACAGGCCGGTCGACGTGGAAGTCGACAGCGAGGTCACGGTGCTATCGGTCGAGCTGAGGCCAGTGGAGAGCGAGCTGATGCCGGTCGAGGTCGAAGTCGACAGGGAGGTAATCGAGCTGTTGGCCGACGAGAGGCCGGTCGACGTGGAGGTCGACAGCGAAGTGACGGTGCTATCGGTCGAGCTGAGGCCGGTGGAGAGCGAACTGATGCCGGTCGAGGTCGAGGTCGACAGAGACGAAACCGAGCTGTTGGCCGACGACAGGCCGGTCGACGTGGACGTCGACAGCGAGGCCACGTTGCTGTCGGTCGAGCTGAGGCCGGTGGACAGCGAACTGATGCCGGTCGAAGTCGACGTGGACAGCGAGGTGATCGAGCTGTTGGCCGAGGAGAGGCCGGTTGACGTGGAAGTCGACAGCGACGTCACGGTGCTGTCAGTCGAGCTGAGGCCGGTGGACAGCGAACTGATGCCGGTCGAAGTCGACGTGGACAGCGAGGTGATCGAGCTGTTGGCCGAGGAGAGGCCGGTTGACGTGGAAGTCGACAGCGACGTCACGGTGCTGTCAGTCGAGCTAAGGCCGGTGGACAGCGAACTGATGCCGGTCGAAGTCGACGTGGACAGCGAGGTGATCGAGCTATTGGCCGACGACAGGCCGGTCGACGTGGAAGTCGACAACGAAGTGACGGTGCTGTTGGTCGAGCTGAGGCCAGTGGACAGCGAGCTGATACCGGTCGAGGTCGAGGTCGACAGCGACGAGATCGCACTGTTGGCCGACGACAAGCCGGTCGACGTGGAAGTCGACAACGAAGTGACGGTGCTGTTGGTCGAGCTGAGGCCGGTGGACAGCGAGCTGATGCCGGTCGAGGTCGAAGTCGACAGCGACGAGATCGAGCTGTTGGCCGATGACAAGCCGGTCGACGTGGAAGTCGACAACGACGTGACGGTGCTGTTGGTCGAGCTGAGGCCGGTGGACAGCGAACCGATACCGGTCGAGGTCGACGTGGACAGCGACGAAACCGAGCTGTTGGCCGACGAGAGGCCGGTCGACGTGGAAGTCGACAACGACGTGACGGAACTGTTGGTCGAGCTGAGGCCGGTGGACAGCGAACTGATGCCGGTCGAGGTCGACGTGGAGAGCGACGAAACCGAGCTGTTGGCCGACGACAGGCCGGTCGACGTGGAGGTCGACAGCGAATTGACGGTGCTGTTGGTCGAACTGAGGCCGGTGGACAGCGAGGAAATCGCGTTGGTCGCGGTACCGACCTGCTGGGCGACCGAATAGAGCTGGCTGCCGTTGATCGCGTCGGTACTCGTCGCGGTCACCTGGCCGGCGGCGACGTTGGTGATTTGTCGCTCGTTGTTGGGGCTGCCGACGCTGACGGTGCCGACCGGCGAGGTGCCGGCGAAGCCGCCGAACGTCACGCCGCCGACGGTCGCGCTGCTCGTGGCGACAGCGGGGGCGGTCTGCGCGCCGGTGCCGAGCGCGACGGAATCGTTCGTGCTGGCGACGGCGCCGCTGCCGATGGCGACTGCGTCGGTGCCGGTCGCGGTGCTGTCTGCGCCGGTCGAGTTCGCGTGGAAGTACTTGATGCCCTGGCTGTTGATGTTGTTGATCGCCGAGCCGACGCTGGTGGCGGTCGACGTCGTGCCGTTCGCGTTGTAGGTCGTGTATGCCGGCGCGGAGACCGTGCCGGTCGTCGGGTTGTACGTCGAGCCGCCGCCGAGTGCCGCCGCCGTGCTGTTGCCGAGGTTGTCCGTCTTGACCGTGACCGTGCTCAGGCCGGTGGACAGCGAGCCGATCGAGCTGGTGGCCGACGACAGGCCCGTCGACGTGGAGGTCGACAGCGACAGGACGGAGCTGTTGGTCGAGCTCAGGCCGGTGGACAGGGAACCGATCGAGCTGGTGGCCGATGACAGGCCGGTCGACGTGGAAGTCGACAGCGAGGTGATCGAGCTGTTGGCCGACGACAGGCCCGTCGACGTGGAGGTCGACAGCGATGTGACCGAGCTGTTGGTCGACGAGAGACCGGTTGACAGCGAACCGATCGAGCTGTTGGCCGAGGACAGGCCGGTCGAGGTCGAGGTCGACAGCGACGTGATCGAGCTGTTGGCCGACGAGAGACCGGTCGAGGTGGAGGTCGACAGCGACGTGATCGAGCTGTTGGCCGACGAGAGACCGGTCGAGGTCGAGGTCGACAGCGAGGTGATCGAACTGTTGGCCGACGAGAGGCCGGTCGAGGTCGAGGTCGACAGCGAGGTGATCGAACTGTTGGCCGAGGACAGGCCGGTCGAGGTCGAGGTCGACAGCGAGGTGATCGATCTGTTGGCCGACGAGAGACCGGTCGACGTGGAGGTCGACAGCGACGCGATCGAGCTGTTGGCCGACGAGAGGCCCGCCGAGGTCGTGGTGGACAGCGACGTCAGCGAACTGTTGGTCGACGACAGGCCGGTCGACGTCGAAGTCGACAGGCTCGTGAGGTTCGACGTCGTGGTGCTGGCTACCGCGTAAAGCTGGCTGCCATTGATGGCGTCCGTGCTGCTCGCACTGACGAGGCCGGCCGCCACATTCTGGATGCGGCGCTCGGAGCCGACACTGCCTACGCTCACGACACCGGATGAGCTACTCGCGCCGGCGTAGGTACCGAAAGTCTGGCCGCCGATGACCGTGCTGTTGACAACGCCGGTGCCCTGAGTGGTACTCGAAGCCGCGCCTGTCGTGGTCGCGTTCGCACCCAGTGCAACGGAACCCGCGACAGAAGCATTCGCGGCCGAGCCAACTGCCACGGCATAGGCGACATTGCTGCCGACCTGGGCGGAATCGCCGACGGCAACGGAGGAGACGCCGCCGACGGAGGTATTGTGACCCAACGACGTCGAGTTGCTTGCCGACGCGACCGATCCTGCGCCGATCGCCGTGCCGTTCGCCGCGGTCGTCGTACTCGAGGCGCCGAGCGCC
The DNA here is from genome assembly GCF_000731655.1 of Burkholderia sp. MSh2. NCBI lineage: Bacteria > Pseudomonadati > Pseudomonadota > Betaproteobacteria > Burkholderiales > Burkholderiaceae > Burkholderia > Burkholderia sp. MSh2. The sequence goes on from NZ_JPGM01000030.1 coordinate 3,746, forward strand.
ACCGAGCCCGAACCGCCGCTTGCCGTAGAACCATTCCCCAGTGCCAGCGCATCGGAACCCGACGCGATGGCATTCGCGCCGAACGACCCGGTGTTGCCGAGCGCGATTGCGCCGACCCCCGTTGCCGTTGCCGCGTTGCCCACCGCGACCGCGCCGTTTGCACCGGTCGCGTTCGCGCCCAGGCCAACGGCCACGGCACTGTTGGTCGCCACGCTGGCGCTGCCCAGCGCAACCGAGCCCGTGCCGCTCGCCGAGTTGCCGTTCCCGAGCGCCACGGTGCCGTTGCCGGACGCGGTGTTATTGGCGCCCTCCGCTACCGCGCCGGTGCCCGTTGCCACGTTGGGATCGCCGATCGACACCGCACCGTTGCCGCTTGCCGTGTTGCCCGAGCCGATCGAGACCGCTTTCCCGCCGGTCGCACTGGCCGACTGCCCGATGGCGACGGCGCCTTGGGTGCTGGCCGTCGCGAACGGCCCGACCGCAACGGAAAAGTCGCCAACCGCATCGGATTGACGCCCCATCGCGATGGCACTGTTGCCCGTCGACGAGGCGTCATAGCCGAGTGCCATGTTGTAGTTGTTCAGCGTCGCCTGGGCGCCCATGCCGATCGCGATCGAACCGTCCACGGCGGTCGTGGCGCCGCTCCCGATGGCGATCTGCCCGCCGGTGACGCCATCGGTGCCGACCGTGCCCCCGTTCAGCGCATTGGTTCCGATCGCAATGTTGTTGAACGTGCCGCTGCCGGCCGCGCCGGTATTCGCCGCATTTCCGATGGCAATGGTCGATGTCGAACCGGCCGTGGCATTGGCTCCGATCGCGAGTGCATTGATACCCGTCGCGCCGTTGTTGGCGTAGTTTCCTTGCTGCGTGCCGCTGTCGTTCGCGCTGAAATAGTGCACGGTGGAGGTCGAGAGGGAGGCCTCGACGTTGTAAAGCTGTGCCCCCGTGACGGCATCGTTGGATGTCGGGGAAATCAGGCCAGGGGCCAGGCCGGTAAGAAGGGTATTGGTCGCGCTATAGGCGCCTGTCGTGGCGTTGATCAGTGCCGTGGCGATGTTCAGGGTCGGCGTGACGATGTTCCCGGTCTGGCTCAAGCCTGCGGTCGTTCCATACTCGATGGTGCATGCGTACGTCGCGCTCAAATTCGAGCACGCGCTCGATGGAGAGCCGATCGATGCGCCAATCAGCGCGGCATTCGTGACGTAATTGATGGCCGTGCCGCCGAAGCCCCAGACTGTCGGGTCGAGGTTCGGAATGCCGTCGTCGAAGACGTTGTTGACGGTGCCGCCAATCGTGCCGCCGAGCGCGGCCCCGTTGTTCAGCGTGCCATTGTTGATGTTGCCAAGCACCGTGACGCCGTTCGATTGCGCGTAAAGCGGGGAGGACGCGACAAGAAACGCCGTCAACGCGCCCATTGCGATGAATTTCACGGACAGCAACGCTCCCATGAAACCGGCGCTGCGCTCGAGAGGGGTGGCGTCGCCGGACTTTCCACCGGTTCGCTTGCTCCGGTCGATTTCGCTGACAGCTACCCACGCACCGAGAGACTCGTTCCAAACTGTCTTGTATGACTTATTCATAAGAACACCTAATTGAAGTTACCAGATCGAACAGTTGATGGTGCTCTCAGGCATCTATCGCTCGGCGAATGAGGTGACTGCTGCCGCCTCATGCAACATATGATTTTTTTGTAATCTCAAGGCTAGCAATAAATAACGTGCTATCCAGGGATTAAATATTTAAATTTATTGACATTGCATGAATGAATAACTGAAATCCCGTGGCTGAATATCGGGATTTGAAAATCAGTTATTCGTTGCGTGAATGTCGAGCGATTGGCTGGGCCGTTGAGTACTCGAGTTGCTGTTGCGAGGATTGGACGATAATGCAAATTATTCGATTGCTCAATAATGGTTAGCCTAAATTCAATGGCGTTTTTTTTAACTATTGCAAATTTCCATTGCCGAATAACTGTTATTTAAATGGCGTTATTTATTGTTCCGACGTAAACATTTCTTGATTTTTAATATTCTATTTTTATGAAATTTACTGGATGGATGTCGGTTATTGAAAAACCGGATTTCGCCGAAGCCCGACATGAGACGGCCCTTGCCGACCGGCGGGCAGGGGGCCGTCCTGCGCGCGATCGGCGAAACGGGGTGGGGAAGCGCGATACAAGCGCCGTGACGTAACGGAGCGGTGTTGCACTCGTACGGCGAGTCCGACGGGACGAAGGGAGGCGGCCGCAGGTGGAATCGACAGGCGGGGGGCTGGTATCGGGACGCGAACGACTCGGGGTTTGTTGCGAATTTGGCCGCGACCGGGAAGCCGTCGGGTTTCCGTCGGCGCCTTCAAGCGGAACATGGAGGGGCGATCGGGCCAAACACGGCGATCGTGCGCGTATGTCGGTCCGCCGTGTCGGCGGATCTTTTTCGACAGGAATTTGAAAGCAATTGGCCGGCAGGTATTTCCCTGAATGGGTCATGCGCACGACAGCGGAACCGTGTAGCCCAGGCCATGCGCGACCGGTCTTGTCGAGTGCGCGAGGCTCTCGTGGCCACTGTCCGCGAAAGGCCGGTCAGACAAGCCGCAGCCCGTGCGTCGCCTGCATCCGCGGCGACTGCGCACGCCCGGAACCGTCGAATTCTCATGAGGATTGGGCCGGCGCCCAACGACAACCGAGAGTTATTTATATAAAAAAACAACGTCTTACGCGGAACGAATCCACTGCATATGATGCGTTCAACCGATTCGACGGCGGTACGGAGCGTTTCGAGGTGTACGGCAATCCATGATCTCGTGTCGAACCCGACACGCACGATCGAATGCGTCGCGATGACCCGCATGTGTTCAAGCCGATCCCGGAGTGTGTGCGTCGAGGAATTCGATGTCGGCGAGCCGCCTTGCGGGCGGCCGTCGAACATGACTGCACGACAGGGTTCGTCATCGATCGGTGCACTCACGGCTGGAACGCGGTCCGCGCATATCGAGTGCCGAAACGGCATCGACAATCGCGATCGTGAGCCCGAGGCGGCCAGCTGCGTGAGGAATTTGCGGGTGCGCGCAGGATCCGTGCATCTTTGATCTGTTGAACGACCGGGGGCGAAGGCTCCGTATTGACTGGTGTGTGAATCATGGATTTCAAGGTAAACAGGTTCGTCCTGATGGACACGTTCGTGCGAATCGTCGAGATGGGAAGCTTTACGGAGGCAGCGAGGTTGCTGAATACCAGCCAGCCGACGGTGAGCCGCCAGCTTCAATCGCTCGAGAGTTTCATCGGCCTGGAACTGATCAATCGAACCACGCACGGGATGCGCATCACGGAGGCCGGCCGTCGCTACTACGAATATGCGAGGAAGCTGATCAGCGAGATGGTGCAGTTCGAACACGACATGCGGGGCGAACGCGTCGAACCGCGCGGGTATCTGCGCGTGGCCGTGCCGCACCTTCTGGCTCCCGAATGGCTCACGAACGTGGCGGCGAGGTATTTCGAGGCGTGCCCGCTGGTGAAGCTGGAGTGGGTTACGAGCGAAGCACCGGCCCGCTTCCATGAAGAGTCGATCGATTGCATCATCCGGTTCGGCCAGCCGTTTGATCAGACCTCGGAAGTGCGCCAGGTCGGAGAGCTCGACCGGATCGTGGTGGCCAGCCCGGCGTTCGTGGAGAAGCACGCGTTCGATCAATCGGACTGCGCGTCGTTTCGCGACATTCCATGGATATCGCTGGTCAACAAGGACAAGAACAAGCTGGTCCTTCACAACGACCGGCAGGAACGGTGCGAGTTGAAGATCGACCCCGTGTTCTCCGCAGACCAGGTACTGGTGACCCGCGAGGCCGCTCGCCAGGGAATCGGCGCGGTGCTGATTCCGGAGTGGGTGGTGCGGGACGACATCGCGGCGGGGCGTCTGGTCAGGATATTGCCGGAGTGGGTCGGCGAGCCGGTGCCGGTCAACATCATGTTTTCCCAGGAAATGGGCGAATCCGCGAAGCTTGCGAAATTCATCGACGTCGCTGCGTCGGCCATCCATCAGGTGCTGAAAGCATGACGGTGGGCGGTTGCGCGCCGAATCGGCGTGTCGTCACCGAACGCTCACGCGAACGAACGCAGCGCCCGTTCCCTCAGCATCTCCATCATCAGTTGCGCGTTGCGTGACAGGAACAGGTCCGATCGCGTCACGAGACCTTCAGTCAAGTCGGGCAGCGGCTCTTCGAGATCGAGCGCGACGAGATCGAAATCCTGGATTTCGGATGCGATATCGAGGTTCACGACCGCGAGCGCGTTGGTGCATTTGAGCGCCGCGCGCGTCGCGACCACATTCTGGCTCTGGATGGCCTGCGGCGCCTCGATCACTCTTGCCGCGCCGACGGCGGACGATTGCGTCATGATCCGGATGCCGCCGCTTACCCAGCGAAACCGGGTCAGGTCGTCCAGCGTGCAGCGGCGGTTGACGAGCGGGTGGTTGCGATGGGCAATCACGGCCGTCGGCCGGCGGAACCACGGCTCGAACTGAAACGGCTGGGGGATCGACTCCGCAAGCGCTGTGCAGACACCGAAGTCGAGCGTGCCGTCTCGCAGGCCGGGAAGCACCGACGCAAGCGTGCCGTCGACGATACGCAGCGGTGCGCGCGGCCGTTGCGCCAGGAAGTCGGGCAGCACGAGCGGCAGCAGGCGGGCCGAGGCCATGATCGACAGGCCGATCGAGACCCGGCCGCAGTCGTCGGCCGACACGTCGCCGTCGAGCAGGCTCATGTTTTCGACGATCAGCATCGCGCGCGGCAGCAACAACCGGCCGGCCGCGGTCAGGGCGGCGCCGCCGACACCGCGCGTGAGTAGCGCGGTGCCCAACTCCTCCTCGAGCAGGCGCATCGTTTTCGTGACGGCTGCCTGCGACACACCCATTTCGCGGGCGGCGGCACGGATGCTGCCGAGTCTCGCAACGCTGACGAACGCGAATACTTGCGGATACTTCATGGTGACAACCTGCGGTTGATTGTCGAAACGAAGAAGCCTCTTCTCATGCTGTTTGTCCGGGCGGCAAGCATGGCCCGTTTTCCCTCCGGGAGCCCGACGGCTGGGCGTTCGAGAAAGCCGGATCACGACGCGCCACGAAACGGCGGGTCGAATCTCGCGGCCGACAGACGACAACCTGCGATCATGCGCAGGGTTTGCACGAAGCACGGGAAACCGTCCGGCACGCTTGCGCGAGGCGCGCAGGGGCCCCCGCGCGCCTGCCGGCATTGACGCTTCGCGGGACCCGGCACGAGGGTCGATCCGCGATTCGAATTCCTGCCGTATGTGTATCCAGCCGCATTGCCGGGATACCGTGTCGCAGCGACTTCATGTGTCGACACGCGTTTCCGCTATGACAACGCCGCGTTCGATCGGGGGCGTGTTCGCCGCACGGAGCGAGTGGCACTACTCGATCCGGCGCAACCGTACGACATTACCGTACTTGGCCGCTGTGCGCGCCCTTTGTTCACATACTAACGAACCGTTGACATGTGCATGCAGCTGCATGGCACGACAACCTGGAATTGATCTTAGCGATCCGTCGACGGGTCCGCAATCGAGGACTGCTCGAACACGTGAGGCAAGGAGGGTGTTGCGTGCGCTTCGTTGCCAGCTTCGTGGTTGCGACACTGAAGTCGATACGGAAAAAACGACGTGCATTTCGACGCAGGTGTCACGAGCAGGCCGGTCGGCGCATCGATCGTCGGCGTGTATTGCATCGGGCGTGACGTCGGCTGTATGACCTCGTAGCCGTGTGGCGCTTTCGGACCTGCCGGGTGGTCCGGGCGCGATTCCTCGTTCGCCCGGTGAGGCGATCTGGCGGCCGCGCCGTGCGCAAGTATCGAACCTGCGCGTTTGCCAGTGCCGCGACCTGCGCCAGCGTGATGAACTGGTGAAACAGCGGTCGGTTTTCCATGATCCACTCGATCGAAGCAGCGATGTCGGGCGTGAATGGCGGCGGTGCGGCGCGATACGTTGGGGTGCATGACAACCGGTGTGTGGCGATATCGGTGTAACCGGCTTGGGAATTGAGCTTTAAAAAGTAAAGCGCATGAATTTGCCGCTCGAGTCATTCCTGTCGTTTGCTTTATAAAGTACAGCTTGATCGCATCATGAAGCGGACAACGTTTTGGCGAATCGTCGAAGGGACGACTCATCATGGTCGTGCCGGATCGGCTCGGGCTGTGCGTCGCACCGCGCTGCGCAGCCTGCGAGAACTGCGCGGCGAGTTCATCGCGTTCCGGGCGTTGCGGGAGCATGCGAAACGAATGCGCACTTGCTGGATACGCGGCTCGCGGAGCTGAAGGCGTCGGGGCGCGTCGAGCACGGCGACGGCGGCAGCGGCATGACCGTCGAAGACCGACGGCCTGAAGCGGAACTTCAGTCGTTGCTCGGATAGGCAAGGCAGCGGGCCAAGCGGGACCAGGACGGGTTCGCTGCGGCGATCGCGAGCAATCCGGTCAGGTTCCTGATCGACCTGCAATCGCCGGTCGACGCGCCGATCGGTGGCGAAGACGTGCAGCGTCACAAGCCGGACCCGGAACGGACGCCGGGAAGCCCCCAACACTGATCCATTCGCATTGAAATCGGGCGAGGGGGGGGCGCAATCGACCGCCTCTCGGTGATTGCCGCGAGCGGCGGAAGAAAAAGGGCGCGCGGCCGGACAGAAATACAACGATTTGATGGCTTCCGGGTTCCTGACCCTTATTGGGTGGGTGTCATTCATTGACCGCAAGCGATTGTCACTTTGCCCTGAATCGCGTCCGGACCGCGCGCATCCTTGCGACTTGCCGTCAATTCATTTTGTTCGTCTTCCATTGTCGGTCATCGTCGCCCATTTTTTGGGCGTCGTCTCGTGGCTCACCCTGATGCGAACCGGTCTTCACTGGGCCGTTACCCGACTCCTCGAGATACGCGCAACCGGCAAATGAGGGGAAAACGCGCCAAGCTTGCCTCGTACGATGAATGCGGTTCGAGGTAAAAATGCTCTGCGGGGAACGGAATGTGCCGGCCGTCTCGTGTGTGGCACACATCATTTTCCAGACTTGGGGGGATGGTCCGCAAGGACGATCCGGCTGCGACAGGAATGCGACGAAAAATGACTTCCATTACATCGGCGATCCAGACTGATTGTTATGCATTCCTATTTTATTTATTTGTCGTACAACTAAAATAAGTTGTAGGTAGGAGTCGGTTTGAACAAGATATTCAAGGTTATCTGGTGCGGGGCCGCTGGCGCATTCGTTGTCACGTCTGAATTGGCGCGATCGAAGCGAAGCGGGACCAGATCGAGAACGGTATCCGGTGCTTCGGTCGAACATTCACGGCGACAATCGGCCATCGCAGATGCTGTCGCAGTGTTGTTTCTCGCTCTTTCGGGTGTAACGAATGTGATGGCGGGCCTCGTCGATGGCGGCGGCGATACGACGGGCTCCAACGTCGCGGGGGGATCGGGTTCGACAACCGGATCGCTGTCCAACAGCTACATCGGCGCCGCGGCCCAGGGTGTCGCCCTTACGGGTGACGTCGATTGCCTGTCGCTTACCGCGACGCGGATGACGCTGAATGCCGCAAATACCGCATGGTTGCTTGGCACGACTTCGCAGACAACCGATCCCGGGACATTGTATCCGGCGGGGGGGACCAATAACGGCGTGACCGTCAACTACTCCGGCACGGGCGATTTTTCCGGGGGAGGGACGAGTCCCACGGGTTCGCAAGCCACGCTTGCATGGGGATTCAATTCGTTCGCGGGTGGTTGCGGCAACCAGGCGTTGGGCATGGGCTCGACCGCGATAGGGATGAACAATCTTGCGGGGCTGGCCGGCTCGACCGCTCTCGGCATCGCCAACTCGGCCTCGGGCGCGGGAGCGACCGCAATCGGCTTGTACAACACGGCGTCCGGCACGGGCAGCACCGCAATCGGCATCGGCTCGCAAGCGACCGGAAACGGATCCGTCGCGTTGGGTTTCGGCGGAAATGGAAATGCCGCAAACGCGACCATTGCAAGTGGCGCCAACGCCATCGCGATTGGCGGGGACACGACGCAAGGCGCGCAGGCGACGGGCTCGGACTCCATTGCGCTTGGCAGCGAGGCCGCCTCGACCAACACAAGCACCATCGCAATCGGCAAGATGTCGACGGCTTCGCTCGCGAACAGCGTAGCGATTGGCGCAGGTTCGACCGCGAGTGCGACCAGCGCCACAACGAACTGGACGACGGCAAACGCCGTGGTCGACGGCGAGACCTTCTCGGTCAATCAGGCGCCGACGAACGGCGTCGTGGCGGTCGGTAACCGGCAAATCCAGGGGGTGGCCGACGGCAACGTGTCGGCCACGTCGACTGATGCGGTCAATGGCAGTCAGTTGTATCAGGTGGCTCAATCGTTTGCTGCCGTAGCCACGCAGCACTATTTCAGCGTCAACGACGGCGGTACGCCACAGGGCGGCTACAACAACGATGGAGCGACGGGTTTCGACGCGCTGGCAGTCGGCCCCAACGCGTCGGCGTCGGGCGGGGCGGCGACCGCGATCGGAGAAGGTGCGAAAGCCTCGGGGACGCAGGCCGCAGCGCTGGGCAACCTGGCAAACGCCGCGGGATATCACTCCTCCGCGTTCGGAACTTCGTCGTATGCGGCGACATTTGACGATACCGCATTTGGCGCGTTGACGACCGCATCCGGGGGCGCATCTACTGCGTTCGGCGATCAAACCACGGCAAGCGGCACCACATCCATCGCGTTAGGAACACTGGCGACTGCTTCGGCGGCAAATGCAATGGCAATCGGTGCCCGTAGCATGTCGAGCGCAACGGATGCCATGGCTTTGGGTGCTACCTCATCGGCAACGGGCGCGAACGGCGTGGCCATTGGATATGGGGCCATTTCCAATGGTGCCGGTGATATTGCCACTGGCTTCAACGCGGTGGCTGGTGTCGGCGGCTCGACAACCGTTACCAACGATATCGCGGTGGGCACTGGCGCCTCGGCGACCGGGGGCAACTCGATCGCCCAGGGTACCAGTGCGATTGCCAACGCAGCGGGCGCTACGGCAATCGGCAACGGTGCGAGCGCAGGCGCCACCGGTACTGTAGCGATCGGGCAGAATGCGTCGGCCAGCGGCGGTCAGGCGGTGTCGGTCGGCGCGGCCAATACGGCGAGCGGCAACGGTGCGGTCGCGATCGGCGCACCGAACGTCGCAACGGGCACCGGTGCAGTGGCGGCGGGCGCCAATAACACGGCATCCGGCACGGGTGCGTTGGCGCTGGGGAGCGGTAACTCGGCAAGCGGTACTGGCGCGATCGCATTGGGGAACGGATCGACTGCGAGCGGGGACGTCGGATCGGTGGCGGTCGGTGCGTCGAGTACGACGACCGGCGTGAACGGTACCGCGATCGGCGCGGGCTCGGTGGCTGCGGCGGTAGCCGCGACAGCGTTAGGGCACGGCGCGTCCGCTGGCGGCCTCTCTTCTGTCGCCGTCGGAGATACGGCTCTTGTCGGCAACGTAGCCAATGCCGTCGCACTTGGAGCGGGCGCAAACGCTTCCGTTGCGGGTTCCGTCGCGCTCGGCGCGAATGCGACGACGACAAGCGGAGCATCGGGCGCGACCCAAGGCACCGGTACTGTCAGTAATACGACGATCGGAGATCAGACATTTGGACCGTACGCAGGTGCGAGCGGTGCGGCCGGCGTCGTGAGCGTGGGCGCCCCCGGCACCGAGCGTCGCATCCAGAATGTCGCGGCCGGCCTCGTCAGTGCGGGCAGCACGGACGCCATCAACGGCAGCCAGCTTTACGCGGTAGCCAGCACTACGATCTCGGACATCGCCAGCTTGTCGACTTCGACCTCGACCGGTCTGTCATCGGCCAATAGCTCGATCAGTTCGCTGTCGACGTCCGCGTCGACCGGCCTGTCGTCGGCCGGCAGCTCGATCATGTCGCTGTCCACGTCGACTTCGACCGGTCTCTCGTCGGCAAACAGCTCGATCATGTCGCTGTCGACCTCCACGTCGACGGGGCTGTCGTCGGCCAGCAGTTCGATCGTGTCGCTGTCGACGTCCACCTCGACGGGGTTGTCGTCGGCCGGCAGCTCGATCACGTCGCTGTCCACGTCGACCTCGACCGGCCTCTCGTCAGCCAACAGTTCGATTACGTCGCTGTCGACTTCCACGTCGACGGGCCTTTCGTCGGCCACCAGCTCGATCGTGTCGCTGTCCACGTCGACGTCCACGGGCATCGGTTCATTGTCCACTGGCCTGAGCACGACCAACAGCTCGGTCATATCGCTGTCGACCTCGGCCTCGACCGCGATCAGCGCAGCGAAGACGCATTACTACAGCGTCAACGACGGCGGCGCGCAGCAGGCCAACTATGCCAACGATGGCGCCACGGGCAACAACGCGCTGGCCGCCGGCGTGAACGCCAGCGCGGCGGGCAGCAGCAGCGTTGCGGTCGGAGACGGGGCGAACGCGCAGTCGGCGGGCGCGGTCGCGATCGGCCAGAACGCGATGGCAACGGGCGGCCAGGCCGTGTCGCTTGGCTCCGGCAACACGGCAAGCGGCGACGGCGCGGTGGCGATCGGCGATCCGAACGTCGCAACGGGTATCGGTGCGGTGGCGATGGGGGCCAACAACACGGCGACCGGGAATGGCGCCGTGGCGCTCGGCAATGCAAACGTGGCCATCGGCGACGGAGCGCTTGCGTTGGGCAATGGCGCGACGGCAGCGGCGGTCGGGGCGCTGGCCTTCGGGGCGAACGCGATCGCAAGCAATATCAACGATGTTGCGCTGGGGGCCGGCTCGATCACGGCGGCACCCAATCCGACGTCGGGAGCGACGATCGGGGGCGCGACCTACTCGTTTGCCGGAGCGAATCCGGCCAGTGTCGTCAGCGTTGGCGCGCCTGGGGCAGAGCGCCAGCTCACGAACGTTGCCGCCGGACGCATCTCGGCAACCAGCACGGATGCGATCAACGGCAGTCAGCTGAACGCGACGAATCAGGCCGTGAACAATCTGTCGACGTCGACCGCGTCGAATGTTGCGTCGCTTTCAACCAGTATCGGCGCGTTGTCCACGTCGACATCGACCAGTATCAGCTCCTTGTCGACGGGTCTGAATCTGACCAACAGCAATCTTGTGTCGTTGTCGACGTCGACCTCGATCGGGTTGAGTTCACTGTCCACCGCGTTGTCCACCTCGGCCACGTCAATCGTACAGAACGTGGAGGCGGTCACGAATCTGATCGCAAGCACCCGGACCCACTATTTCAGCGTCAATGATGGCGGGACCGCCAGCGGAAATTACGCGAACAATGGGGCGACGGGGCTGAATTCGATGGCATTCGGTCCGAATGCGACGGCGGGCGGAGCGAATGCCATCGCGATCGGCAACGGCGCGGGCGCGTCGTCGGAAGGGGCGACAGTGGTTGGCGCGCAATCGCTCGTATCGGGCACACATGGCGTCGCGCTGGGTACGGGGGCGACCGCGTCGGGAGCGAACGCCGTGGCGCTCGGCGCAAATTCGATCGCGGATCAGCCCGACACCGTCTCGGTAGGCGCACCGGGCGCTGAACGTCGCATCACCAATGTCGCGCCGGGTATCAACTCGACCGATGCAGTGAACGTATCGCAGTTGAACGCATTGGGTAGCTCGGTGAACGACGTGGCACGAAAGGCCTACGCCGGCGTCGCGGGGGCAACCGCGCTGACGATGATCCCCGACGTCGACCAGAACAAGACGCTCATGGTCGGCGCTGGAACAGGCGTGTATCAGGGGTACAGCGCGTTTGCGTTCGGTTTTACGGCGCGTCTGGCCAATAACCTGAAACTTCGCGGTGGTGTCAGTGGCGGCAGCGCCGGATACACGTACGGCGCGGGTATCGGTTACCAATGGTGATCGTTCGGTGAGTGCGTGTCCGGATGAAAAGTCAGGGCACTCCCGATCGTTTGCCATTTCGGAGTGAGCCCCCGATGTTTGGAGAAATGAAGAGGTGTTTAAGATGATTTCATCGATTAAATATGAATTTTCATTGATTTTATTGGCGTTGCTGGCCGGATGTTCGTCGACGGCGGGTCCAGCATATTCGGTGTGGTCGATCGATCTTCCGAACGGAGGAAAATCCTATCGGGTGGATTGCTATGGCTTGCTCGAAGGGGCGGAAGTATGTCGGCGTAAGGCGGCAGAAATATGTGACAAGAAACCTGTGCTGCCGCTTAAAGGCGTGGTGGCGATGAACGCGGATGGCAATGACCAGGATAACGCACGTGAGTTGACGTTCCGGTGCGGTGAGGCCCCGGCCGCGGGAGTTTTCAATGCGCCGGTAGCATCGACAACAAGGCTCGCCCTGCACGAAGGGTAAGCGTGTTGTTCGACATGACTTGCCGTTTCGATGAACCTGTCGTTCAGGAAATTTAGGTTGGCTCTAAAGAAAGGCTGGGTTTCTATTTTAAATATGAGGGCTGGTCATGAATTTTTCAAAACAGAAGCGGCAAATATATGTAACGGAAAAATATTATGTTGAATTGAGGGAGGTGTATCTTCATGAGTTTGAGCGGACCTTTGACGGGTTTTCTCCATCCGGGAATGTGAATTTCACTGGATATCTGGATTTTCTGTGGAGTCTGGCATCCGATGGCCTGGAGCTTCTGGTTCTCGACTATACGGCTGGGCGGTCTATTGAGGAGTTGAGGGATCAGGTTGCGGATGTCATCGGGCGTTTTGACGAATTCACCAGAAACAGGATTTCGCTGCGGGGCAGGATGCTCCCGGGCAATGAGGTTGATACGCTGAAAATTTCCCGGATAGACGTGTACGTGTACATCTTCTGGTTGCTCGCGTTGTGCAAGCTGTTGGGCCGCGACGAGTACATTCCGAAGATCATGGGGTCGGTGGATCGTACGCACGAGAGTAACCGGGGACGGGATGGTTTGTTGGAGGCCGTCGTACTGCAGTTGACTGCCAGGAACGTTCACGCGCCCCAGGTGTTGCTGCATCCAGTGCCTTATCGGTCGCTTGCAAGCGCCACTGTGCGAACTCCTGAAGAGCGACCTGCGCTCGTCAAGGCGTTTGTCGAGAATTGGTACAAGGGTATGAAGGGCACGTATTGGCACGGCACTCACGTGGACGGACGCTACTTCGGTTACTGGTGCCTGGAAGCCGCGCTGGTGACGGTACTGTGGGACATTGACGACAGCAGCTATCGCGACAATCCCGTGTATCCGAAGGATCTGGTGAACTACGCGCGTCAGTCGCAGGCCGCCCGCCGCGCCGACGAAGCAGCGTTGGCATGTTGTGGGCGGTGATCGCTTGGAATAGGGGGAACGGTGAATGGAAAATCGCTCTGCTGCGGACACGGCTTTCTAGCGATGAGTGACGAAACAATTCGCCGCGGGTGCGACAAGTTCGGCGGCTGCTTCGCCCATCGGCTCCGGGCAGAGCGACGCGCGCCGGGCCGCACCTGGCACCTGGGCGAGATGGGCTTGACGCTGCATGGTGTGCCTTGGTGAACATGGCGTGCAGATTGGGCTCCGAAGCGGTATCTGCTGTGCGCCAACCTCTATCGCAAACTCCTTGCGCACGCTTCTCGACATGGTGTTGATTCACCGAAGTCATCCGGAATCCGACTGCGGCATGAAGCGGCTGCCCGTTTTCACGCTCCTTGTGAACAGACTCCATCAACGTGACAGCGCGTCGCTTCGACAGGCGGCAAGACGTGTATCGCGGCTCCGACTTGACGGCCGGGCATGGCGCGCAGGCAGGCGCGCCATGTTTGGCCGGCTACGTCAGATACCGCGCATGGCGCTCGTCGCCTGCTTACGCCGCCGCACCATCCAGACGCTGACCAGGAAGCCCGCAACGAGTGGGACCAGCATCCATTCGAGGCCGATGCGCATCGCGTGCGCGTAAGCTGACGCACCACTACCGCCCGCGCCATCGAGTGCGCCGAAGAATGCGCCGCCGATACAGGCGGCCGCGAACGCGGAGCCGATGTAGAGCATCGCGACGATCGCACCGGCGGTCATGCCGGCGTGTCGCGCATCGACGTCGGCGAGTACGATCCGCTGCAGCGACGGCAGTGCCATCCCTTGTCCAGTTCCCGCGATCAGGAGGCCGATGTAGAACGGCAATGCGGGCGCACCCGAACCCAGTTGCGTCGCGCAGAGAACGAAGCCACCGGCGAGGCAGCCAAACCCGAGCGGCATCAGGTTCTCGCCGATGCGGCGTGCGAGCCACGGTGTCGCGAGGGGCGCGAGCAGATACCCCGCGCCGTAGGGAGCGAGGCCGAGGCCCGATTGCAGTGGGGTCCAGCCCAGCCCCTCCTGCAGGTAGAGGCCATAGGTGAGGAAGAACGCGGCGATGCTGTAGAACAGGAACGCGAGCAGCAGTCCGATTGCCACGACCGGCTGGCGCAGCACCGAGATGTCGACGAGCGGATCGCGCGCCTGTTGCGCGATCCGGTGTTCGATCCGGATGAAAGCAGTGAACGCAGGTACGCACAAGCCGAGACTCCAGAACGTCCATGCGGGCCAGTGCAGCTCGCGGCCGACGGTCAGCGGATAGATCAGCAGCATCAGCGCAACCGTCAATGCAGCCATGCCCGGAATATCGATGCGCGCGCCGCGCTTGGCATGGCTCTCGGGCAGATACAACCAGGTGCCCGCCACGGCGAGTATGCCGATCGGTACGTTCACGAGAAAGACCGCGCGCCAGTCGAGCCCCCACGGATGCAGGTCGATCAGCGCGCCGCCGCCGATTTGCCCGACTACCGACGCGAGCCCGAATACGAACCCGTAGATACCCATCAAGCGCGCCTGCATGGGTACCGGAAAGACGGTACGAATCGACGCGAGGACCTGCGGCGTGATCAGTGCGGCACTGACACCCTGCGCGACGCGGCTCGCGACCAGTACCGCACCGCTGGTCGCCATGCCACACAACGCCGACGTAACGACGAAGGCCGCCATGCCGATCATGAAGATTCGCCTGCGTCCGTACAGATCGCCAAGGCGTCCGCCGGTGATCAGGACGACCGCGTACGCCAGTGCGTAAGCGGAGACCGTGAGCTGGATTTGCGCGTCGCTGGTTTTCAGGCCGACATGGATCGCCGGTAGCGCCAGATTGACGATGAAGTAATCCAGCGGCGGCAGGAATACGCCGGTATAGAGCGACGCAAGCGCGAGGCGGCGGCGCAGGGGAGACGCTTCGATAGTCATGCGTTCGATGAGGGGAGAGATGACGTGATTGACACGATAGCAATAGCCGGCACTATCATCTAAGCCCACTTTCGAAAACCGGATCAATCCACTTTCAGGCCATGAACAAACGTGCCACTCCGCCAGCCTGGGGTGCTTTCGTCATCGATCCTGCATCGACGCTGCCGCTTCAGGAGCAGATCGCCCGTCACCTGCGCGACGGCGTGCTGAACGGGCATCTCCGTCCCGGCGCGCGCCTGCCGTCGACGCGGTCTTTCGCGGCAGAGCTGGGCGTGTCCAGGCAAACCGTCGTGCTGGCGTATGACCGGCTTGTCGCGGAGGGCTATGCGTACGGGCAACGCGGCTCCGGTATCTACGTGCCGGACGTGTTGCCGGAGGATCTCGCGCCGCCCGCCGCCGTGGCACGACCGTCCGTTATCGAGGCACACGGCGAAGCGTACCCGGCACTGTCCGCGCGCGGCCGTCACCTGCTCGACCTGCCGGTTACGCCGGTGCCGCGCGGGCCAGGCCTGCTTGCGCCCGGCACACCAGCGCTCGACGCGTTTCCGTACGACACGTGGGCGCGCCTGTCCGCGCGCTTCTGGCGCGGCCGACCGGCCGTCGACCGACTTGGCTATGCCGATCCGGCGGGATACCGGCCGCTGCGCGAGGCAATTGCCGAACATCTGGGTGTGGCGCGCGGCCTGTCGTGCAGTGCCGATGACGTCGTGATCACGTCCGGCTCGCAGCAGGCGATCGAACTGGCCGCGCGCTTGCTGATCGACGCGGGCGATGCCGTGTGGATCGAGAACCCGGGATTCGTTGCGGGACACAGCGCGGTCGAAAGCGCGGGCGCACGCGTCGTGCCGGTGCCGGTCGACGCGGAGGGCCTCGACGTCGAAGCCGGCATGCAGTTGGCCCCGGACGCGCGTCTGGCGGTGGTCACGCCGTCGCATCAGTACCCGCTCGGCGTGTCGATGAGTCTGCGGCGCCGGCTCGCGCTGCTGGACTGGGCCGAACGTGCGAACGCATGGATCGTCGAGGACGACTGCGACGGAGACTATCGCTACGCCGGTCGGCCGCTGCACCCACTGCGCGCGCTCGGTCGGCAATCGGCCGGGAATCGCGTGATTTACATCGGCACATTTGCGAAAGTCCTCGCGCCCGGGTTGCGGATCGGTTTCCTGATGGCGCCGCCGGGGCTCGCCGAGGCATTCTCACACGCCCGTGCGCTGATCGATCGGCAATCGCCGGCACCACTACAGATCACGCTTGCGGAGTTCATCGGAGAAGGGCATTTCGCGACGCACCTGCGCCGCATGCGGATGCTGTATGCGGAACGTCGGGATGCCCTGCTGGCCGCGCTCGAATGCAACTGCGCGGACGTGCTCGACTGGGGGGGCGCACCCGACACCGGCCTGCATCTGGTCGCGAAACTGCGCGGCGCGGCCGCACCGGAAGCGGATCTCGAGGTATGGGAAGCCGCGGTGGCACTCGGACTGCAAACTCCTCCGTTATCGCCGCATTATCGCGACGGCGGGGAGGCCGGACTCGTGATCGGTTTCGGCGCGACGCTGCCGGGCAACATGCGGGACGCGGTGTTACGCCTGCGGCGTGCCATCACGGATGGTCAGCGGCGCGTTGAAAATGACCCGAAGAAACGAGTGTAGATGCAGAAGCGGAAGCATTACCCGACGAAATGGATGTGAAGACAACCAGGCGGGTTACCGGCACCCATCAATTGTGCGCACGAGGCAGCGGCCGCCGATCGTCTTGCACGGGCCCCCGACGGCGCGGCAGTAGTCGTTTTCATCCGGTGTATCGATAGCGGGCAATCCCGCCATGCGGATCGACAGCATCACGACAACCGGCATCTTGCTCATGGCGCCGATGGCCGGACTTCTTGCGCAGGGAGGCAACCTTGACGCTCCGCAGCCAGCAGCCATCGCTGCGAATGCCGCGATGCTGCCGGATGGGGCGGACCGCCAGCCTTCCGCGTGCGCTTAACTGCCGAGCAAGGGATCGCTGAAGCTCGGTCGACCGGTTTCCACGTGGCCGCCGAGACGACGCACGAAGCCCGTCGCCTGCTTGACGCTGACGCTCACGTCATACCAGCCCCAGGCCCGACGCAGATCCAGGTCGACCTGCACCTTGCCGCGGGGCGGAACTGTGCGTGTGACCGTTTTGCCCGGGTCGTACGCGTTCGTCATCGAGAAATCGAGCGGCTGCCGGCCCGGATTCTCGAACCACACCTCGAGATTGCCGTTGGCGACATCGTAGGCCTCACCGACTTCAGGTTGCGGCATGCCGCTCGCCACCGTGCCTGCGATGCGGCGCAGGAAGCCGTTCGGCCCCAGGATCGTATAGTCGTAGGTGCCACCAGAGCCGAGCGCCAACTGATCCCGGACATGCTTGCCGGCTTCCACCGTGTAGCTGTGCGGCGCGCTGCCATCCGCGGCATAGGCCAGGAACACGGCGCCGACCATACCGGTATTCGAGAAGCGCAGCGACAAGAAGCCCGGCGTGCGCTCGGTGCTCGCTTGCACGAACAGTTCGTATGGCAGCGCGCGCGCCGGACGTACCCCCGGCTCTTGCGTCGGCTGGGTCTGAACCGTCGGCGCGGACGGCGTGTAAGTCGTGCCTGCGGCCGGCGGATTCGCGGGATGGAACGCCGGTACGAACGACGAGGTATCGGGCAGTTGCGGCAGCGACTCGTTCGGCGTGGCGAAATTGAACGCCGAGGTCAGATCGCCGCACACGGCGCGACGCCACGGCGTGATGTTCGATTCGGCCAAATGCTTGTTCGCCGCGGTACCGAAGCGCTTCTGGATAAAGCGGATCACCGAGGTATGATCGAAAACCTCCGAGCAGACCCAACCGCCGCGCGACCACGGCGACACCACCAGCATCGGCACTCGGGGCCCGAGGCCGTAAGGGCCCGACACATTGACACCCGCCGCATAGCGGCCCGTGCCCGTGACATAGAACTCGTTGACCGTGTCTACCGTCGACTTGCCGTTGCCGCTCCCGGCCGGGAACGGCGGCACCACGTGATCGAAATAACCGTCGTTCTCGTCGTAATTGATCAGGAATACGGTCTTGCTCCACAGCGTCGGATTCGAAGTCAGGATCTGCAGAATCTGGTCCACATACCAGGCGCCGTAGTTCGACGTCCAGGTCGGGTGTTCGCAAAATGCCTGCGGCGCCACGATCCAGGATACCTGCGGCAGGGTGCCGTTCGCCACGTCGGCCTTGAGCTGGTCGAAATACGTGCCGCCGTTCAGCACGTTGGTACCGCTTAGCGCGCCCTGGTGCAACGGCGAGCTCGCCGCCGCGCTCTGATATTGCGCGAAATAGAGCAGCGCGCTGTCACCGTAGTTGCCGATAAACGGGTTGCTGGTATAGCCCCACTCGTTGGCCTCGTTCAGGCCATTGCCGACATCCTGATAGACCTTCCAGGAAATACCCGCGGACTGCAGGGTCTCGGGAAACGTCGACCACGTGAAGCCGGGATCGAGACGCGTATTGTCCAGCACCGGACCGCCGCCCTGGGCATCGTTGCCGACCCAGCCGGTCCACATGTAGAAGCGGTTCGGGTCGGTCGGGCCAAGCACCGAGCAGTGGTAGCCGTCGCAGATCGTGAATGCGTCGGCCAGTTGATAGTGGAACGGAAGATCCTCGCGCGTCAGATAGGCCATTGCAGCGGCGCCCTTGGCCGGCACCCACTGGTTATAAAGCCCCTGGTTCCACGCCTGATGCGTCGTGTTCCAGTCGTGCGCGAGATCCACGATGAAGGTCTCGCCCAGCGTCATGCCGGTGCTCTGCTCGCCCGGATGGAACGGCATCACGCAGCTCGTTGCGCCCGGCGCGGTCGGCTGCGCCCAGACCGACTGACCGTTCGGCAGCGACAGCGCGCGCTTGTCGCCGAAACCGCGCACGCCGCGTAGCGAGCCGAAGTAATGATCGAACGAACGGTTCTCCTGCATCAGCACGACGATATGCTCGACGTCCTGAATGGTGCCGGTGGCGTTGTGCGCGGGAATCGCAAGCGCGTTGCGAATTCCGGCGGGCAAGATGCTCATGGCCGTGGCTGCGCCTGCGGTACGGGCTGCGGCACGTAAAAAATCACGTCGACTCTGGTGGGGCATGATGTCTCGTTCCTGCTTTGATTGACTGCATGGGGAGAAATACAGCGCGGCCACTACAGCGAAGAGGTCCGCGCCACGACAGCAAACTCAATCCACGGTATGCCCGGCAGGGGGCGCCAACGCCGCGACGGCGGCTTGCTCGGCCGCTATCAGGCGAAGCGCAGTAGCGCCCGTCCGGCGAAGCGGGCGGGCCGGCGACAGGATCATCTCGGTGGCATCGGGCGCGGGCTGTGTGCCGGGAGCGGCAGAGATATCGGCGGAGGCGGATGAAGGGAGCCGTGCTGTTCCATCGGTGGTGAGGTGGAGATTGCCAACCGCCGGCCGCACGCCGAGTACGACAATCGGAAAGACAACCGGGCGGGCATTTCGGTTCGATCTCGTCCGGCTGGACACTCGCTGAGTTTCCTTGCCCCTGTCGTCATTCACTACGGTTTTAAAAGTTCTGTTCATCATTTAGTGGAATCAAAACTATTATTTGATAATTAAACGTAGAGAGATACTGGAAAATATTAAATGTATTGAGATGGCATGTAGCTTGCGTGACATTTCTCCTGACTTCAAACTTATTAAGGATATCGATTGAAATCTAGGAGGCATTATCAACGCAACAGGCAAGATAAGCGCCGCTTGAATCAATTTCCCCTCTTTTTGGTTTTTATTGTTCGGTGTCTTTTCTATTTTTGTAAAGAAATCGAAAGAATCGATTGTATGGTGTTGCTCCGGTCGGAGGCGCTGCCATATCTGATCCGGATGTGACTGAACGAAGCACTGTCGAAGATGGACGAGACGCTCCCGACGATGAACGAGACGAATGCGAAGGGAAACCGCCGCGTATCGCCCCCGAGACGCCGAAGCGGGCGATGCTGTTGCAGTGCCGCACAGCTTCCGAGGCGAGCGGCAATGGGTGAAGCAGATCACGTACAACCTGCTGTTCCGGCGGTTCGTCGGCCTGTCGATCGAGGATGCGGTGTGGAACCCCTCGGTGTTCGGCAAGACCAGGGACCGACTACCGGATCGGAAAGAGTATGAGGTGATTGATGAATACAACGATTCAATTTCGAGACAAGATTTCGGCCGAGCAACTCAAGATCGTGTACGGCATCGTTGATCTCAGTGTTATCGGCGCAACGCTGCTCGCGATCGTTCTTGTCGTTTCGCTGCATCGCCTGGGGCAACTCGATCCTGCAAGCGGCGCCTCGTGGCTTCTCTACATCGGGACGTGTTCCGGTGGTCATATCCTGCTGTCCCGCTTCTACAGGAAATCGGGGTCATTCGTCAGCCGGCGGTCATTCTGGGCTGCCTGGTTCGTCGCCTTGAGTCTTGCTGAAGGAATCGGATGGGGATGGTCGTCGGTTCAACTGGTAACCGGCAGCAACTTTGAAATTCGCTATCTTGCGGTGATCGCCACGCTTGGCGTCGTCGCAGGGTCCGTTCCTGTCTTTAGCGCGTATCTCCCCGCGTTCGTTGCATTTCTTCTGCCCGCCACTCTCCCTTATGTGATCGTTACTGCGCTTTCCGAGAACCGTGTCCAACAGGTGACCGCCCCCATGATGTCGCTGTTTGTCTGTGTGATCGGCTACCTCGGCATCCTGGGCAACCGGACGGCAACGCAGAACATCAGATTGAGATTCGATGCGGAAAAGCTGGCAGTCGATCTTCAGGCTCAAAACGACGTCGTCTTGAAGCTGGCGGATGACCTGAGAAAACAGAAACAGATTGCAGAAGAGGCCAGTCTCGCAAAATCCCGGTTTCTTGCCGCAGCCAGCCACGATCTGCGCCAGCCGTCGCATGCCCTCAGTCTGTTGGTCGGCGCACTGAGCAGCATCCCGATGAATGCCGACGGAAAAAGCATCGTCGAACAGATCGAGATTTCCACGCTGGCCCTCGACAGACTGTTCGCCACGCTGCTCGACATCTCCAAGCTCGATGCGGGTGTCGTGGAGGTTCAGTATCAATCATTTGCGATCGACGCGATCCTCGCACGAATCTGTCGCGACTACGCGAGCGATGCCGCGGCAAAAGGCATTACGCTTTCCCATGTTCCCACTCGCGCAGTCGTATATTCGGATCCGATACTGGTAGAGCGTATCGTACGAAACCTTGTGTCCAATGCGGTGCGTTATACCGACGCCGGCAAAATCGCCGTAGGCTGCCGGCTTCGCGGCGTACATGTCGCCATTCAGGTATGGGATACAGGGCGGGGCATCCCGCATGACTTGCTCGACCTCGTGTTCCAGGAGTATTACCAGATTGAAAATCCGGAACGGGATCGTGAAAAGGGGCTGGGGCTTGGCCTGGCAATCGTTCGACGCCTGGCCGACCTCCTTGGAAGCGAGCTTGCCGTGCAATCGGAACCGGGTCGCGGGTCATGCTTCGAGATCGTGATCGAACTCTCGGATGGCATGGCCGTGCCGATTGAGCTTCCCGTTGCTGAAAGGCTCGACACGTCTTCCGCGACGGGGCTTGTGGTAATCGTCGATGACGAGCAGCCGATACGTGATGCGATGTCGAAACTATTGACGATATGGGGATACGAAGTCGTTGCAGCCGGCTCGGGAGACGAGATCATCGCAAGTCTTTCGACTTGCGCGAAACGGCCTGACCTGCTGGTGTGCGATTTCCGCCTGCGTGGCGACGAGAACGGCATCACCGTGATCGAACGGGTCCGCATGGAATATAACGAAGACATTCCGGCCATGCTGATCAGCGGCGATACGGCCGCCGACCGATTGGCCGATGCGCATGAAAACGGAATGATATTGCTTCACAAGCCGATTTCGCACGACAAACTCAGAGCGTCAATCGGCAACCTCATCGCAACCGGATAGGGTGGTGTAGATACCAGGTTCGCCGTGTGAGGGGCGACGAAATGCTGGACGAATCGATTTCGTCAGTCACACTATCTGCGTCAACTGCGTGCGCCCGGGCTATATCGCATCGACATCGGGCAATCGCCCTATCGATGAACACGGACTGGGCGCGGGGATCGTCGAACGCCCGCTCGCGCGGCAACATATCCTCGGCCGCGCCGTGTTTTCGCGCGTCGCGGGATGGGTCATTCATTGCCGGAGCAGACCTTCTGGTCGCTGGAGGCCATGTTGCAAGATGAACTGATCGAGCGATCGTTGCAGCCGGCTTCGTCCGGCGTCACGCGCTTTCTGTCGGCGCCTTCCGGCCGCTTCGTGACGGCGCTGACGGCAACTTGCCTGTGGGGGAGCGCGTTTCCGGTCGTGAAGGTCGGATACGGGTTGCTGGGCATCCGGCGTGGCGACACGTTCCTGCAGATCGAATATGCGGGCTACCGCTTCGTACTGGCGGCGCTGCTGCTGTTCGCGTTGATGACGGTCGCGGGCGTTTCCCGGCCGCCGCTGCATCGGGCGGCCATCGTCGCGATCGTGCGCGTGGGTGCGGTGCAGACATTCCTGCAGTACGTGTTCTTTTATGCAGGAATTGCGATGAGCAGCGGCATGGAAGGCTCGATCATCGCAGGCACGCTCACGTTCTTCCAGCTGGGGCTCGCGCATCTGATGCATGCCGACGATCGCATGACCGCGACCAAGGTCGTGGCCGCCGTGCTGGGGTTCGCCGGCATCGTGCTTTACCACGTGATGGCCAACGGCTATGCATTCACGATGGGACGCGGCGAGGCACTGATGTTGCTGGCGATGTTCCTTGCGGCATTCGGCAACATGCTGAGCAAGCAGGCGGCGCCCGCGGTCCTCCCCGTCCTGCCGCTTACCGCGATGCAGATGCTGATCGGTGGTGTTGCGCTGATCGCGGTCGGTGCCGCGAACGTCGGGATTGCACCATTCGACTTCTCGCTCGGCGCCGCGCTCGTGCTTGCCTATCTGGCATTCGTCTCCGCCGCGAGTTTCCTGCTGTGGAACAGCCTGATGTCATACAACAAGGCCGGCGCCGTATCGATCTATCTTTTTCTCGTGCCGATCTTCGGCGTGCTGTTGTCATCGGCGTTGCTGGGCGAACCGTTGCAGTGGTATGTGGCGCCGGCGCTCGTGCTGGTTGCGATCGGCATCGTGATGACGCACGCGGGCGCAGCGGGGCGCGCCGACGGGCCGGACGGCGCTGCGCGAAGCGATCGACCGTGACGCGGCGCCTGTCGTGTCTTTGCACATGCCGGGTGATTGGCTTCGTGTTTCGCCGAATGGCGACGCCTGGCGCTTGACCGGCTGAAAACCGTTCTACAACAGCCAATACTCGTCGCGAACACTTCGCCGAGATACATGGCGACAGCGCTGTCGCCTACCGCCCACGCTGAGCTCATTCGACAGCATTCTTCGTCTCCGTGCCAGACGATCGCAACGAAGCGCGTCGTTATAAAAACTTACAACTTCACGTGACGCGCCGTGCACCAAACGCACTCGAGCCGCGTTCTTCAGCAGGGTGCACACGACCCACTATATTTGGAGATTCGAACATGATGAAGATTAAAACAATCCCGATACTCGTATGCGCCATTCTGGCCGCTAACGTCGCGTTTGCCGACGAACTTCATGACAAGGCGATGGCGGCAACGCACGATCTGCAGCAGTCCATCGAAGAAATGCATGTCATCCAGCAGGAACATGGTGGCGAGTTCGGTGGCCATATGGCTCGCGCCGAGCAATTGGCCCGGCAAGCCGAACACGAGCGCGACGCTGCGCTGAAATACTATCGAGAAAGGCATCCGGGCTGGCAATAAGCTTTCAGAGCCGGGGCGCTTCATCGCGATCCGGCTTTTGCTTCCATACCCGCAACGGGGCCAACCGGCCTCGTTTCATCCAGCGTTCTTGCCGTCAACGATCCACGCTACGGCGCCAGTCGAGTGCTTACGTTTTGTCTACGCCGGGTGAAAACCGGGCCGGCATGATGTTTGGCATGCCGCACGGTTCCGAAGCATCGCGGCGGCGTTGGGACTGGTTCGGTCCGTCGGCGAATGCCGAATGATCTGATGAAAATGAAGGCGCATGACGCGCCTCAAATCGGCAGCAACGGGCTCGTCTGCACACCCGCAGCCGAGCTTGCCGCATGTCGCGGCCGGCTCGCCGGCCCATCCACACGGAACGCCTCGGCCCTGCATGGGCGCTCGAGCGACCCAACGCGTCCAATCGCGGACGCCCCGGCTTCGGTTCCTTCACTGGTGCACTGCGATCTTCATTACAATCGGGCGTTGCTTTCCCGATGCACGGATGCGCCGGACGTTGATTGATGCCTGTTGTTGTCGTGTGGCACGGGTGAAGATCCGATTGCTTCCCGACAATCGGCGTCGCGCGTCGAAACCCGCAGCCGGACCGAATCAAAACACGAACTACCGATCCCGCCACATGCGCATGAGCACGTCCGACAACAGCGAGACCCACCGCAGCCATCTCGTCGCATTCGCGATCGACGACAACCGGCAAGCCTGGTACGAGATGGTCATTCCGTTCATCGTATCGTTGCGCGCGACGGACTACCGGGGGCGCATCGGCGTCATCGGCTACGGCCTGTCCGACGAGAAGCGGCAGCGGCTGCGCGACGACGGTATCGAGGTCTACGCCGGCGCAGGCGTCGGCGACCTTGCGTGGGACCGGTACATCTCCGCGGCCATGCTCTTCGACGGCGATCCCGAATTGCGCATGCTTGCGCTCTACGATGCCGATATCTGGTTTCCGGGGCCGCGGTTCGACCTCTTCGACGTCGTGCCGGACGACGATCGCCTCCATGTCGCCCCCGACGCCCACTTCTGCGCATTCGTGATGAATCCGATCATCGGCGAACGGCGGGACGCGCTGATTCAACAGTGTGTCCATGATGTGCTCGACCGGGTCGGGCAGCCGTTGCAGGCGGGGCTCGTCGTGGGCGGCCGCGAGCCCTGGGTGCGGTTTGCGCAGTATGTTCGCGAGCAGGCGGGAAGAGTCGGTCAGGACTTTGCCGCGATCCACGGCTTCGACACGACGCTCCTGCATCTGTGGGGCGGGCTCGGCGAGGTGAGCCTCGTCGGCTGTGAGCAGAATTTCGTGACGAAGTGGGGGCTGCACGAGCGGCACGATTTCGATACGGTTCGGATCCTGCTCGAGCATCGGGGCAAACCGATCCGTGGCCTGCACATGACGGGCGACGTGCGTTTCCTGAATCACTGGCGGTATCTCGCTCGCGATGCCGAGCATGCGATCGAGCACGGGCAGGCGTTCGCGCTGGCGCCCGAGCCCGGCATGCGGGAGCAGCCGGCCGAACTCGATGCGCACCCGCTCGAACGCCTGGCCGCCAGCGGGTTGTCGTTCGTCGCCGCGCACGAGGACGTGCTGCCGAACGTCCCGCGTCTCGCCGCGGGCACGTCGTTCCGCAATCCGCAGGGCAGTGCGTTCGAAGCATGGACGTCGCACCGGATCGAATTCGAGGTGACGCGCGCACGCATGGTACTCGACCTTTCGCTGTCCTACCTGAGCGGCCAGCCGTCGGCACCCTGTGCCCGACTGTCGCGCAACGGGGAAAGCGTGTTGCTGCAGGCGCCTCACAAACTCTGCCTCGCGACGCAACAGGGCGACCGGATCGCGCTGAGCGCGCTCACGCTGCCGGGGCAGGCGTGTCATACCGCGTGGGATATCGTCGCGCGGGATGCGTGATGGCGTGATGGCGTGGCCCGGCGTGGCCGGTCTCCATTGCCGGGGTGTCCGCGCAGGACGGCTGAGGTCGAGTACGGCGGGCCGCCGTCGCACGCATGCGCGAGACTTCACGCAGCAGACGATCGGAAAAATGCCGGAGACGGGGAGCGTCAAATATCCAGATCGTTTGCAGGTTCGCGGGCAAACCCGTGAGCCGTGAGCGTCCCGGCATGCTCACGGGTTCGACTCGGCCGGCAGCAATCCTCGCTACCTGGGATGTTTGCGATCGAATGCGCGGTTGCTGGCTTCGATCGCCGCGAGCGCATCTTCCGCCCAAGCCTTGAGATCGATGACGAGCGGAAGCAGCGTTCCGGCCAGCGGGCTCAGCACGTACTCGACGCGCAGCGGCAATTCATCGTAAACATGGCGGACCACCAGCCCGTCGCGCTCCATCGCGCGCAGCGTCTGGGTCAGCATCTTCTGCGAGACGTCTTCCAGGCGGCGCTTGATGTCGCCGAAGCGCATCGCCCCGTCCTTCAGCGCAACCATGGACAGCACGGTCCATTTCTGCCCGATACGCGCGAGCACGGCGCGAGATGGACAGACTTGCAGAAACGCGTCGGGCGGCAACTTGATCTTCTTCGTCATGGTTACCCTCAGGTACCTAATTGATTGCGGAAACCGTTGTTGGAAGAATGATGCCACTCAATCAATTGCGGAGCGTGGCCATGAAGATCGCATTTCTGGGCGGTGGAAACTTCGGGGGGAATCTCGCCGAATTGCTGGTCGCGGCGGGGCATGACGTGGTGGTCGGCTTGCGCGATCCCGCCCGGGCGCGCCCGGGCAGCCGGTACCGTATCGTGTCGCTGGAAGAGGCCGCCTCGTATGGCGATGCAGTCGTTGTCGCGATCCTCTATCAGGCGTGCGCGGAGGTCCTGCCGCCGCTTGCGCATCGGCTGGCCGGCAAGATCGTGGTGGACGCAACGAATGCGCTGCAGGACGACTGGTCGCCGCTGCCGCTGGGGGCGGACGGATCGGCGGCCGAGGCGATTGGCCGCCTGCTGGCGGATGCGCGCCTGGTGAAGTGCTTCAACACGGTGTTCGCCGACATCATGACGCCGGATCGCATCGATCGGGATGGCCACGCCGTTACCGCGTTCATCGCGGGCGACGATGCGCAGGCCAACGCCACGGTTGCCGGAATCGCGGAAAGTGCGGGATTCGCACCGGTCGTGACGGGGCCCTTGCGCAACGCCCGCTATCTCGAGGCCATGGCGCACCTCAATATCCAGATTGCCGTGGGTCGGGGTGGCGGAACGAATGCCGGCTTCGTGTACCACCGCGCTCATGTTTAGGGGCCCCGGGTTTTCGGATTCGCTTCGGCCGCCGCTGCCGTCGCGGCGGTGCGATGACGACCCGGTGACATCCGCCTTACGTCATCGCGGATGAGGAGGGTATGGCGTGCGGCATGCGTCGCCGAGGCGATTGCAGGAAAACACGGCGACGGCGCGTCGCGGTCAGGTCCGCCCCTCCGGACATCGCGCCAGGTTTGTCCTCCGCAGCGGCCGGCGCGAATCCGTCTGGACCGGCCCGATCATCCGGATACGCCGGCCGCGAACCGTTCGCATGTGCACGCAGAAGCCACGATTCTGCACGGATCATCGATCTGCGTTCACGATGCGACTCTAGAATCGACACCTGGTCGACGACGGAATCCCGAGACACCACTCCGAAAGGAGGCAATACGCAAGCATTCCGTACGGCGGGCGTCTGGCCGACGCGCATATCGAGCCGTCGGTCCGCAGCCGTCGCGACCGCCACGGTAACGCACCGCCTGAAACGATCGACGGTCCGTGCGAACCTGCCGCCCGGGTGATTTGCGTTCGAATCGCGTCGGGTGCAATCCGCTCCGCGCGGAATCTTGAGGGAATCGTCATGACTGGGACAGAGCGCGTTGACGTATGCATCATCGGCGCCGGCCTCGCCGGGCTTCGTGCAGCACAGCTGCTCGGCGAGCGCGGCCATAGCGTGTGTTTGCTCGAAGCGCGCGATCGCGTCGGCGGGCGGACTCACGGCGGCACGCTATGCGGAAAGCCGGTCGATCTGGGCGGGCAGTGGCTCGGGGCCGGCCAGACCCGTGCTGTCGCGCTGTGCCGGGAGCTTGATCTCGAGCTTTACGAGCAATATGTGGAAGGCCGTCGAGTCCTCGACATCGGCGGCAAGGTGCGGAGCTACACCGGCAGCATTCCCCCGATGTCGATCATGGGCTTGCTGGATGCGGATCGCGCGATGCGACGTGTCAACCGGAATGCGAAGACCATCGATCCGCAGGCGCCCTGGAAGGCGGCCGATGCGGCGCGCTGGGATCGAATGACGCTCGACCAGTGGATGGAGCAGTCGATGTTCACGCGCAGCGGCCGCAGTCTCATGAAGATCATGACGCGCGCCCTTTGTACCAGCGAGCCGCACGAAGTCTCGTTTCTCGGCCTCCTGAACTTTGTCGCGGCCGGCGGGACGATACAGACTCTGGTGGAAATGCGCGGTGACGGCGCGCAACGCTTCAAGGTGCACGGCGGCGCTTTCCAGCTGGCGGAGCGTCTGGCCGACGCGCTGTTACCCGGCGTGCTGAAGCTGAATGCGCCCGTGCATGCGGTCGAGCAGTCGGAAACCGGGGTAACGATCCGGCACGCGCAAGGCGACGTGCGAGCGTCGCGTCTCATCGTCGCGATTCCGCCGCTGCTCGCCGCGCGCATCGATTTCACGACGCCGTTGCCGGCCATGCGCATGCAACTGCATGCCCGCATGCCGATGGGCTCCGTGATCAAGGCGTTGATTGCTTACGAGCGCCCGTTCTGGCGGGAACGGGGATGGTCGGGCGAGGCCGTCAGCGATGTCGCGCCGTTCGGCCCTGTCGCGGACGCCACGCCGCCCGGCAGCGAGCAGGGATTTCTCGTCGGCTTTTTCGCCGCGGGCGCGGGCCGGGAGCACGCGCCCGCGACCAGCGATGAACGGCGCCAGGTGGCGGTGCGGACGCTTCAGCGCTTTTTCGGCCCGGCCGCCCTGTCGCCGGTCGGCTATGTCGACAAGGACTGGATTTCCGATCCCTGGAGCCAGGGCGGGTACGTTGGCGTGATGGCGCCCGGTACGCTCACGGCGCAGGGCCCGGCGTTACGCGAGCCGTGCGGCCGGATCCACTGGGCGGGTACGGAGAGCGCGACGCGCTGGGCGGGCTATATGGAAGGGGCCATCGAATCCGGCGAGCGCGCGGTGACCGAGGTCGTCGAGCGCGGCGTGCATGCGTCGCCACGATAGCGGCTGAAAGGCGGGCGGCCGGGTGCCGGTTTGCCTTTCCGGATCGGCCTCCGACGAGGTTTGAAATCTCGCCGACTTCAAGGCGAGTATTGGCGGATGAACAAGGTCGGTGCGACGCGCTTGTCCGAATCCTCGAACCTCGAGTACGAGGCATGAACCGGCGAGCGACGCGCCACTTCCAAGCCGCGCAAAGGCAAGAAAGACGTGACGATTGAACCGGGCGAGGGGGCGAAGCGTTGCCCCCTTCGGCGCGAGCCGCATGGTACGGATGGCGCGCATGCGCCAACGGCGAAGGCCGCGATCGTTTAATTCCTGGCGATGAGATGAATCATGTATTCATTGATCGCCCTTAACTCCTTGTCCGTCCACGTATGCGCGGGCAGCTTGACGCCGTTTTCCCGCAAGGTATTCGGAATCAGGTTGCCATTGGGCCGAAGCACGATCGACGAGACGATGACGCCGGGGTAATTTTTCAGCCGGGTTTTGAACGCGGCGGACGTAAGGTCGGGCGTAGGCGGGTTGCTTTTCCGCGCCAATGGCCCGGTGCCGGTAGCATCCGCCCCGTGGCACATGGCGCATCGAGCGGTAAACAGCTCCTTGCCGATGGCGGTCTGCGCAACCGCCATCAACGGATCGAGAAGCATGGCGGCAAGCGCGATGCTGCAAAGTCTATTGAGTTTCATGGGGATCATCAAATTAAACGAATGCGTCGATTTATTCTGTCTGTCGGCATCCGATGGGGAAACAACGCATTCTTTGACTTGCTTGCGGCACCGGGAATGCTGAACGCTTACGGCCCGATGGCCGGATTCCATGGCGCGGGCATACGATTTTTTTCCGAATTAATGCTGAAGGCCCGCTGTTTTCATGATCGCCGGTTTTAAGCAGTTTCAGTCGCGGACAGATCATAACGCATGGCGGCCACGACGAGGTTGGCCCTGTTGCAGCGAGAGCCGTCGCAATGGCCTGCATCGGGCCAATGTTCGATGCCGGGCGGCGGTTGCCGCATCGATACCCGATGTCCGGAAGCGTGTCATCATCATCCGATCTGAATCCGGTTATTCATTTCCGAGGAGGTTCGATGTTGACGGTTCGAGTCATGACTATCGAAGACTATGACGCGGTGCTCGACCTGATGAGGCAAACGCCGGGGGTCACCGTGAGGGATGCGGATTCGCGGGAAGCCACCGGGCGATACCTCGAACGCAACCCCGGATTGAGCTTCGTGGCGGTGCTCGACGGAGCGATCGTGGGATGCGTGATGGCCGGTCACGACGGGCGGCGCGGCTATCTCCAGCATCTCGTCGTGCTGCCGGCGCATCGGCGCAAGGGCATCGCCAACCAGCTGGTCGAGCACTGTCTGGTTGGCCTGGAAGCATTGGGCATCGTCAAAAGCCACGTCGACGTTCTCAAGACCAACGACATCGCGCACGCGTACTGGAGTGGCCGCGGATGGGGCAAGAGAACGGACATCGATCGCTATTCTTTCATTCGCAGCGGCGGCAGTAACGCGTGAACGCGACGGCGCTGGTCCGCGCGCTGTCGCTAACGCGTGCCGTCGGCGAGCCGTCCGGTGCGCCGGGCTCGCCCGGCAGCGTGCCGTATCGGCGCGCTTGACGGCGTCGCACACGTCGTCGAAACGACGACGTTCCCCACACAAAGTACCTGGCGAAGGCCGCAGCCGAAAGCCGACCTGAGGGCACAGGCCGGCGCCCCCGGTTGACCTGCGCGGCCGTTTCCGCATCATTTCCTTTCAATTCAATTTCAACTTTGCGTGATCCGCTGCGATCGATTCCGGCCGGAGGCGGCCAGATCTGCCTCGCCGCGAATGTCTGATATGTAATTCGACTTAGTTGTAAATGAAAAATATATTGGACCGCTCGAAATGGATGCTGCATTGTTCAAGCATTCGACGCGATCACGGAAAATGTGCTGGATGGCACGGTGATTCGAGCGAAGAGAACGCCATGCAAGATTGCAGTCGCGGCTCCTGTTCCCGGAGTCGCGACGTCGATGGCCCGCCGGACACCCACAAGCCATGTCCGTGCGCAAGACCGGGGCAGCAGAGAAAGAAAAGCGGCGAAAAGGACCTGAGAAGATGGTGGAGACACGACGGATGCGAGTGGCATACCGGATCGGGCACCGGCCCGATCCGGCTTCGTCGCTACGCCCAGACCGAAATCTGTTCGACCGACAACGCGGCCGCGACGGCCGGGCGGCGGAGCATGCGCTCCGTGTGCGCGGCCCAGTGCGCGAATCCTCGCATGTCGAGTTTCAGCATGTTCCCCCACTTGAAGAAGATCAGCAGCATCGGATCGACGATCGAGTAGTGTTCGCCGAGCGCCCAGTCGTGCGCGGCGAGCCGCTCGTCGATCTGCGCATAGGCGTCGAGGATGCCCGCGCGGCCTTTCGCGCGGATGCCGTCGTGCGCGGCGGTATCGTCGCTGAAGCGCGACGGATGGAAGTTGAGCGCGACCGTCCCGGGCAGCACTGACGCGAGCCAGTTCATCCATTCGACGGCGCGTGCGACGCCCATCGCGGTATCGGGCACCAGCCGCGCCTGCGGAAAGCGCAGGGCGAGATAGAGCAGGATCGCGGACGACTCGGTCAGCACCGCGTCGCCGGTATGCAGCACGGGCACCTTGCCTTTCGGATTGAGCCGCCTGAATTCGGCGCTCTGCGTCGCACCGTCCTTGATCGAGACGAGTGCGAGTTCGAACGGCTCGCCCAGCTCGCGCAGGATGACGTGCGGTGCAAACGAAAGATGGCCGGGGCAGTAGAACAGTGTGAGGGTTGTCATATTGATTAAGTCTCCTATTTATCTCTGATGGAGATGCTGGCCGGGTTTGTCGTGTCGACGCGTCGCATGGTGCACGACGCCCGATCGAAAGTCAAAAACGAAAGACGATGTGAGCGACTCTGCGGTTCGATGAAAACGATGCCCGCATGCGTGCGTGCGGGCCGGGATGAACGAGTGTTTCTGGAGCGTGATCGTGATGCGGATGATGAGCCTCGACGAATTGATCGACAACGTGAAGACGTTTCTGGCCGGTATCGACCCGGGTGCACCGGCGCGCGTGACTGCGCAGACGAACCTGCTCGACGCCAACCTGCTCGATTCGCTGTCGCTCGTGCATTTCGTGCTGTTCATCGAGCAGACGCTGCGGATCGAGATTCCGATCGGCGATTTCCTGCTCGACTCGATCGCATCGGTCGCGGCGATCTACGACCACTACGTGCTCGGTACGACGCGGGCCCCGAGCGCGGCGTTCTGATGGGCGCGCGCGCGATTCCGGGCGCCCCGGCACGGCGGGCAGCGCGATGACGACGGACGACCTGCTGCGCGGCGAGCGCTTCACGTACTTCGCGTATGGCTCGTGCATGAACCTCGCCAGCCTGTCCGCTTCGCTCGGCTGCGACGCGACGCCGTTTGTCGCGGGCGCGGCGCGGCTCGACGGCCATCGCCTGGCGTTCAACTACGCGTCGCTCAACGAGCCGGTCTGCTGCGCGAACATCGAGCCGGCCGCCGGCGGGCTCGTCGAAGGCGCGCTGTACCGGTTGCCGATCGGGCTGCTCGACGCGCTGGAGCGGCGTGAAGGCGTGCACCTGGGCCGCTATGTGCGCGTGGCGGTCGAGGTGCGGATGCCGGGCGGGCAACGCGAGCGCGCGCTGACGTATCGCGGCGCGGTCACGCTCGATCGCGACGCGGCGCCGAGCGCGCGCTACCGCGACCTGCTGGTGCGCGGGCTGGTGGACGCGGGGGTGTCGGCGGCGTATCGCGATCGCACGGTTGCCTACATGGCCGGGCTGCGCGATCGCCCGCCCGAAATGCAATGACGGCCGCCGCGCGCGGCCGCACAGGATCACGGCATCGAATGCTCCAAAAGGGCGCTCGGTCCAGCGGTGCGTTCCCGGCTTCAAACGCCGGCGGACGTTTTAAAGGCGCCCTAAGCGGGCATGTGAGCAAAAGGCTGATCATGAAGCGAGTATTCGACCATCCGCGCGCCATGCGCGCGTCATGCCTCGCCGGCGATGCGGTTTCCGGACACAACGACGTACAACGACTCCCCGGACACGCGGCACGGCCGCAATCGGTTCTCGCAAGGCCGATGCGCGCCTGATCGGCGGCGCCCGAGCCAGACCGCCGCACCGCCGGACGGATGCCGCACGCACGCGTGCGGCCCACGGCACCCCGCGCACACGCATGCATCGGCCGCAGGAGGGCGGCCGGCCGGCGTGCGCGCCGGATCGTGGCTGTCTCGACCGGGCGGCGCATGCGGGATGCAGTGCACAACGAAAAACAACCGATCCCACGAAAGGAAAAAAATCATGGAGACGCTCGTATCGACCGTATCGCCCGCATTGCGGGTGTCGGAGGAAGCCGCCTATCGCAAGGTCGCATGGCGGCTGATGCCGTTGCTGCTGTTCTGTTACCTGGTGTCCTATCTCGACCGCGTGAACGTCGGCTTCGCGAAGCTGCAGATGGCCGGCGATCTCGGGTTGTCCGACGCGGCCTACGGGCTTGGCGCCGGGATCTTCTTCTTCGGTTATTTCATCTTCGAGGTGCCGAGCAACCTGATCCTCCACCGCATCGGCGCGCGCGTCTGGATCGCGCGGATCATGGTGACGTGGGGCGCGGTGTCCGCGCTGACGATGTTCGTCACGACGCCGACGGCGTTCTACGCGATGCGCTTCCTGCTCGGCGCGGCGGAAGCCGGCTTCTTTCCCGGCGTGATCCTGTACCTCACCTACTGGTATCCGGCGAATCGGCGCGGCCGGATGACGACCGTGTTCATGACGGCCGTCGCGCTGTCGGGCGTGGTCGGCGGCCCGATTTCCGGCTACATCCTGAAGGCGTTCGACGGGTTCAACGGATGGCATGGCTGGCAGTGGCTGTATCTGCTCGAAGGGCTGCCGTCGATCCTCGCGGGCGTGCTCGTGTACGCGCTGCTCGACGACCGCATTGCGGAGGCGAAGTGGCTGGACGCCGACGAGCGCGAACTGCTCGAGCGCAACGTGAAAGCCGAGGAAGCGGTCAAGTCGCACCTGTCGCTCGGCGCGGTGCTGGCGAATCCGCGCGTCTGGCTGATGTGCGCGATCTACTTCTCGTTCGTGATCGGCCTGTATGGCGTCGGCTTCTGGCTGCCGACGCTGATTCATGCGACGGGCGTGGCCGATCCGCTGACGATCGGGCTGCTGTCGACGGTGCCGTACGCGCTGGCGGTGGTCGCGATGATCGCGATCGCACGCAGTTCCGACCGGCGCCGCGAACGCCGCTGGCACCTGGCGTTGCCCGGCGCGATGGGCACGGTCGGGCTCGTGCTCGCGGTTGCCTGGGCGCATCAGACCGGGCTGGCGATCGCGGCGCTGACGCTCGCGACGATGGGCATTCTCACCGCGATTCCGCTGTTCTGGAGCCTGCCGACGGCGTTTCTCGGCGGCACCGCGGCCGCCGCCGGGATCGCGATGATCAATTCGATCGGCAATCTTGCGGGCTTTCTCGGTCCTTACCTGATGGGGCTGCTCAAGCAACTGACCGCGTCGAACGACGCGGGCCTCTACATGATGGCCGGCTGCATGGCGCTCGGCGGGCTGCTCGCGCTGTCGCTGCCGAAGGCGCTGGTGAACCGGTAGCGCGGCGCGCGGCATTTTCCCCATGTACGGAGACAGGACATGATCCACAACGAACCCGCACGGTTCCCCGACCAGTCGATCGGCACTTCGCCGCAGCGCTTTCGCGACGCGATGTGCCGCGTGGCGTCGGCCGTTCACGTGCTCACGAGCGACGGCCCGGCCGGGCGCTGCGGCATGACGGCGACCGCCGTGCTGTCGGTGTCCGATGCGCCGCCGACGGTGCTCGTGTCGGTCAATCGCGGCAGCGTGTCGGCACAGCGGCTGATCGCGAACGAGGTGTTCTGCGTGAACACGCTCGGCGCGGCCGACCGCCTGCTCGCCGACGTGTTTGCGGGCCGCACCGCGCACGAACGCGACGCGCGCTTCACGGTGGGCGAGTGGGGCGAGCTCGCGACGCGCTCGCCGGTGCTGGCGAGTGCATGCATCGCGCTCGATTGCCGGCTCGTGGCGTCGATGAGCGCCGCGACGCACGAACTGCTGGTCGGCGAAGTGGTGGCGCTGCACTGCGCGGCGCCCGACGACGACACGCTCGTCTATCTGCAGCGCGAATTCCGCGTCGTTTGACGACGCGTGCCGACAGGATGACCGACATGAAACGTGAAATCGTACAAGCCACCAATCGTTGCCGCAGCGAGATTCTCGCGGGCGGCTTTCGCACCGACGTCGCGCGTATCGCGCAATGCGCCCGTGCGCATCTCGGCGACTATGCCGACAACCCGCACGTGCGCGCGCTGCTGGTGACGCTGGAGAACCGCTGCCTCGCGTCGGGGCGCCTGCTGGACCTCACGTACTCGGTGGACCCGAGCTTCATCCTCGGGTTCTTCGACGTGCCGTACAACGCCGATGCGTTCCTCGAGGCGGCCGCGATCGCGCCCGTGCCGATTCCGCCGAGCGTGCTCGCGATCGCGCCGGACGGCAACGCGTTGCCGGTGCAGATCCGCATGTGCACGGACGGCTTCCGCAATCCGCTCGCGGTCGCGGTGTTCGGCGAGAACTTCATCGACGCGGACCTGCACGCCTATCACAAGGCGTACTACTTCATCGACAAGTTCGTCGAGCGCTTCAAGCGCTACACGCGCCCGGCGATCGAGGCCAGCTGGTCGCCGACCGCGTTTCCCGACCTGCTCGCGGCGGACGACGCGCTGCTCACGCAGGCGAGCGCGATCTGGGTCCACCTGCACGAATTCCACCATCGCACCGGCTTCCTGCCGATCCCGGAGAACCTCGATGCGAAAAGCACCCGCAACGGCGCGGGCGCGGAGGAACTGCGCGTGGACATCCTGTCGATCCTCGCGCTGTTCCGGATGCGCTCGGACGACCGCGTGCTGCGTGCATCGATCCAGTACATCCTGGCCGAGCGCCTGATCCGCTATCCGCTGCAGGCGCCGCCGCTCGACAACTACGACGCGCGCTCGTCGGTCGCGCTGTTTCATTACCTGTCCCGCCACGGCGTTATCGCGCAGCGTGGCGGCACGCTCTATTTCGAAGGGGGCTATGAACGTCTGACCCAGGCGCTCAGGTCCATCGTGATCAAGCTGACCGCGCTCGAATACAAGCTCAGCGTGTCGTCCGATCTCGACCGGAGAAAGATCCTGTCGTTCGTGCTGCCGACGCTCGCGAAGAACGACAACAACTGGGGTGTGGCCGGGCGGCCGCACTGACGGTTGCCCACCCGTCTTTTTGAACCGAATTTACAGAGGATCACGATGCCTACCTATCGTTCACGCACTTCCACCCATGGCCGCAACATGGCGGGCGCGCGCAGCCTGTGGCGCGCCACCGGGATGACCGACGCCGATTTCGACAAGCCGATCATCGCGGTCGTCAATTCGTTTACCCAGTTCGTGCCCGGGCACGTGCACCTGAAGGATCTCGGCCAGCTCGTCGCGCGCGAGATCGAGTCGGCCGGCGCGGTCGCGAAGGAATTCAACACGATCGCGATCGACGACGGCATCGCGATGGGCCACGACGGCATGCTGTACAGCCTGCCGTCGCGCGAGCTGATCGCCGACTCGGTCGAATACATGGTGAACGCGCACTGCGCGGACGCGATGGTGTGCATCTCGAACTGCGACAAGATCACGCCGGGGATGCTGATGGCCGCGATGCGCCTGAACATCCCGGTGATCTTCGTGTCGGGCGGGCCGATGGAATCCGGCAAGCTGACGTTCCGCGGCAAGCGCCGCGCGTTCGACCTGATCGACGCGATGGTGGTGGCCGCCGACTCGCAGGTGACGGACGACGAGGTGCGCGCGGTCGAGAACGTCGCGTGCCCGACCTGCGGCTCGTGCTCCGGGATGTTCACCGCGAACTCGATGAACTGCCTCGCCGAGGCGCTCGGGCTCGCGCTGCCGGGCAACGGCTCGGTGCTGGCGACGCATGCCGATCGCAAGCGCCTGTTCCTCGAGGCCGGGCGCGTGATCGTCGATCTCGCGCGCCGCTACTACGAGCAG
Source organism: Burkholderia sp. MSh2 (assembly GCF_000731655.1). NCBI lineage: Bacteria > Pseudomonadati > Pseudomonadota > Betaproteobacteria > Burkholderiales > Burkholderiaceae > Burkholderia > Burkholderia sp. MSh2. The sequence continues at coordinate 41,071 of NZ_JPGM01000030.1, forward strand.
GACGACGCGAGCGTGCTGCCGCGCTCGATCGCCACGCGCGACGCGTTCGAGAACGCGATGACGCTCGACATCGCGATGGGCGGCTCGACCAACACGGTGCTGCATCTGCTGGCGGCCGCGCACGAAGGCGAGGTGCAGTTCACGATGGCCGACATCGACCGGCTGTCGCGCCGCGTGCCGGTGCTGTGCAAGGTCGCGCCGTCCGTGCAGGACGTGCACATGGAAGACGTGCACCGCGCCGGCGGCGTGATCGGGATCATGGGCGAGCTCGATCGCGCGGGGCTGCTGAATACGACGCTGCCGACCGTCCATGCGCCGAGCGTCGCGCACGCGCTCGCCCGGTGGGACGTGATGCGCAATCGCGTCGATTCCGTGTCGCGCTTCTATCGGGCCGCGCCGGGCGGCGTGCGCTCGCACGTCGCGTTCAGCCAGGAAAACCGCTACGACGAACTCGATATCGACCGCAAGACCGGCTGCATCCGCGATGCCGAGCACGCGTTCTCGCGCGACGGCGGGCTCGCGGTGCTGTTCGGCAACATCGCGCGCGACGGCTGCATCGTGAAGACCGCGGGCGTCGACGGCGGGATGCTGAAGTTCACCGGCACCGCGCGCGTGTTCGAAGGGCAGGAGGAAGCGGTCGAGGGCATCCTCGGCGGCGCGGTCGGCCCGGGCGACATCGTGATCGTCCGCTACGAGGGGCCGCGCGGCGGGCCGGGCATGCAGGAGATGCTCTATCCGACCAGCTACCTGAAATCGAAGGGGCTCGCGAAGCAGTGCGCGCTGATCACCGACGGGCGCTTCTCCGGCGGTTCGTCGGGGCTGTCGATCGGGCACGTGTCGCCCGAGGCGGCGGAGGGCGGCGAGATCGGGCTGATCGAGAACGGCGACGCGATCGAGATCGACATCCCGAACCGCTCGATCAACGTGCTGGTCTCCGACGACGAACTGCGGCGTCGCCGCGCGGCGATGGAAGAGCGCGGCGAGCGCGCGTGGCAGCCGGAGAAGCGGCAGCGCCGCGTGTCGGGCGCGCTGCGCGCGTATGCGGCGATGACCACGAGCGCCGCGCGCGGCGCCGTGCGGATCGTGAAGGGCTGACCATGCGGCCCGCCCCGAACCGTCCGGCGGCCGACGCGCAGGTCGACACCGTGCTCGTCACGGGCGGCCGCGCGCCGGCCGCGCATCACGGCTTCGTCAATCCGCCGGTGTATCGCGGCTCGACGGTGCTCGCGCCGAGCGTGGCCGACCTGCTCGGCTACACGCAGCCGTATGTATATGGCCGGCGCGGCACGCCGACCACGGCCGCGCTGCAGGACGCGGTGCGCGCGCTCGATCATGGCGCGGGCGTCGTGCTGTGCCCGTCCGGGCTCGCGGCGATCACGACCGCGCTGTCGTCGTGCCTGTCGGCGGGCGACCACCTGCTGATGACCGACGCGGTCTACAAGCCTGCCCGGCAGCTGTGCGACGGCGTGCTGCGGCGCGCGGGCATCGAGACGACCTACTTCGCGCCGTGCGCGTCGGTCGACGCGCTCGCCGCGCTGATCAGGCCGAACACGCGGGCGCTGTATCTCGAGGCGCCCGCGTCGCAGAGCATGGAGATGTGCGACGTGCCGGCGCTCGCCGCGCTCGCGCACGACCGCGGGCTGGTGGTGCTGTTCGACAACACGTGGGCGACGCCGCTGTTCTTCGATGCGTTCGCGCACGGCGCGGATCTGGTGATCCAGGCCGGCACCAAGTACCTGGCCGGTCATGCCGACGTGATGATCGGCATGGTGTCGGCGTCCGCGCGCGCGTTGCCGGCGCTCGAGCAGTACCAGCGCGACACCGGGCAGTGCATCGGCTCGGACGACGCGTTTCTCGCGCTGCGCGGCATCCGCACGCTCGGCGTGCGGATTCGCGAGCACCAGGCGAACGCGTTGCGCGTCGCGCGCTGGCTCGCCGCGCGCCCCGAGGTGCGGCGCGTGTGCTATCCGGCGCTCGAGGACGATCCCGGCCATGCGCTGTGGGCGCGCGACTTCAGCGGCGCGACGGGGCTGTTCTCCGTCGTGCTGCGCCCGGCGCCCGCGCCGGCCGTCGCCGCGCTGCTCGAGGGGCTCGAATATTTCGGGCTCGGCTATTCGTGGGGCGGCTACGAAAGCCTCGCGATGCCGTTCGACTGCAGCGCGTACCGCACGGCATCGCACTGGGACCCGGGCGGCCCGTGCGTGCGCTTTCACATCGGTCTCGAGAACGCCGACGACCTGATCGGCGATCTCGAGGCCGGCTTCGCCCGCTTCAACGACGCGCGCTGACGGGCCGGCCACGCGCGGTCCGCACGCTTTGCGCAGCCTTCCAATGACGAGGAACCCCGTATGACGAAGCAACTCTGCCTGGGTGGATTCATGCGACCCATCTGCCTGCACACGGCATGGTGGCGGCATCCGAACGCGCCGACGCTCGCGAATTTCAACTGGCCGGTGATCCGGTCGCTCGCGCAGAAGCTCGAGCACGCCTGCTTCGACGCGGTCTTCACCGCCGACCATCTCGCGGTGATGCCGATGCCGCCGAACGCGCTCAAGCGCAGCGGCACGATCACGTCGTACGACCCGCTCGTGATGCTGTCGGCGATCGCCGCGTGCACCGACCGCATCGGCCTGATCGCGACCGGCACGACGAGCTACGAGGATCCGTACCTGCTCGCGCGCCGCTTCGCGTCGCTCGATCACCTGAGCGGCGGGCGCGCGGGCTGGAACATCGTGACGACGGTCAACCCGGAGGCCGCGCTCAATTTCGGGCTCGAGACCGCGCTGCGTCACGCGGAGCGCTACGAGCGCGCCGAGGAATTCTTCCAGGTCGTGACGGGGCTGTGGGATGGCTGGTCCGATCACGCGCTCGTGATGGACAAGGAGGCGGGGGTGTTCTCCGATCTCGACAGGATCCGGCCGCTCAACCACAAGGGCAAGTTCTTCTCGGTGAAGGGGCCGCTGAACATCGCGCGGCCGGTGCAGGGCTGGCCGGTGATCGCGCTCGCGGGCGCGTCGGAGGAGGCGCGCGACATGGCCGCGCGGTCGGCCGATCTCGTGTTCGGCAACGCGCGCAGCATCGAGACGGGCCGCGCGTTCTATCGCGACGTGAAGTCGCGCGCGGTCGCGGCCGGGCGCAATCCCGACCACGTGAAGATCCTGCCCGCCAACCAGGTGTACGTCGGCCGCACCCGTGCGGAGGCGCTGGCGAAGAAGCGCTACATGGACGATCTCGTGCACGTGGACAGCAACATCCCGAACCTGTCGATCCGGCTCGGCGTCGACTGCTCGAAGTTCGATCCCGACAAGCCGCTGCCGGAGCTGCCGCACACCGAGCAGGGGCAGGGCAACCAGCGCGAATGGGCGGCGCTCGCGCGCCGCGAGGGGCTGACGGTGCGGGAGCTGGCGAAGCGCGCGGCCGAATCCGGCACCGGCGAGATGGTCGGCACCGCGTCCGAGATTGCGGACCAGATGGAAGAGTGGCTGATGACGGAGGCCTGCGACGGTTTCATCATCGTGTTCTACACGGTGCCCGACGGCTACGACGACTTCGTGACGATGGTGGTGCCCGAGCTGCAGCGGCGCGGCCTGTTCCGCACGCGCTACGAAGGCGCGACGCTGCGCGAGCATATCGGCCTGCCGCGGCCGAAGAGCCCGCTCGACTGAGCGGCATCTCGCCTGACTTCGCACCGGGAGACCGCGATGACCCACGATTCACGCAGACATACATGGATGACGACGCCGTATCGCCGCCGGCTAGGCGTACTGAGCGACGCCGCGCACCTGCCGCTGCTCGGCCACGGGCTGTGCGGCGTCGAACGCGAGACGCTGCGCGTCGATGCCGCCGGCCGGCTCGCGCTGACGCAGCACCCGCGCGCGCTCGGCGCGGCGCTCACGCACCCGTCGATCACCACCGACTACGCGGAGCCGCTGCTCGAGTTCGTGACGCCGCCGCAGCACGATGCGGCCGACGTGATCGAGCGGCTCGACGAGCTGCACCGCTTCGCGTGCCACGCGATCGGCGACGAGCTGCTGTGGAGCCAGTCGATGCCGTGCCCGCTCGACGACGACCGGCGCATTCCGATCGCGTGGTACGGCACGTCGAACATCGGCATCCTCAAGCACGTGTACCGGCGCGGGCTGGCGTTCCGCTACGGCAAGGCGATGCAGTGTATCGCCGGGATCCACTACAACCATTCGCTCGCCGACGCCGTGTGGCCGCTGCTGCGCGACGTGCGCGACGGATGCGAGCAGTCCGGCCGCGATGGCCGCGACGTTCGCGACGCGCGCTCGGCCGGCTATCTCGCGCTGATCCGCAACTTCCACCGCTATGGCTGGCTGCTGCCGTACCTGTTCGGCGCGTCGCCGGCGCTGTGCGCGGGTTTCGTCGCGGGCGGCCGGCACGGGCTCGACATGTTCGATGCGCAGACGCTGTACCTGCCGTATGCGACGAGCCTGCGCATGAGCGACCTCGGCTACCAGAATCGCGTGCAGGGCGCATTCGCGCCGTGTCTCGACAACCTGCCCGCGTACCTCGAAGGGCTCGCGCGCGCGGTCGCGCAGCCGTGCCCCGAGTACCAGGCGATCGGCGCGAAGCGCGACGGCGAGTGGCTGCAGCTCAGTACCCACCTGCTGCAGATGGAGAACGAGTTCTACGCGTCGATCCGGCCGAAGCGCACGGTGCGCAGCGGCGAGCGGCCGCTCGATGCGCTGCGCAGCCGCGGCATCGAATACGTCGAGGTGCGCTGTCTCGACATCGATCCGTTCGCGCCGCACGGCGTCGCCGAGACAACGCTGCGCTTCGTCGATGCGTTCCTGCTGTTCTGCGCGCTCGACGACAGCCCGTGCCTGGCCGGCGCCGAGCAGGACGCGTGCCGGCGCAACTTCGCGGCGGTCGCGCGGGAAGGGCGGCGCCCGGGGCTCGAGCTGCAGCGCGGCGACGAACGCGTCGCGCTGCGCACGTGGGCGCACGAACTGCTCGCGCGCATCAACGAGGCGGCCGGCGTGCTGGATCTGCAGCGTGGCGACACGCGTACGACCGCCGCGCTCGACGCGCAGTACGTGAAGCTCGACGACCCGCAAGCGACGCCGTCGGCGCGCGTGCTCGATGCGCTGCACACGCTGCGCGACGACCCGCGCGGCGCGTGCTTCGCGTTCGGGATGCGGCAGACGCTCGCGCATACCGAGGCGTTCCGCGCACGGCCGCTGCCGGCCGACGTGCTGGCGCGCTTCGACGCGACGGCCGCCGAATCGCTGGGTCGCCAGGCCGACCTGGAGCGCACGCAGATCGGCAACTTCGACGCGTTCCTCGCCGCGTATCACGCGGGAACGCTGAACCAGGAATGCGGCGAGCCGACGCACGACGCGCGCTGACGCGGCCGCCGCCGTATCGAATCCATCCCACGGAGGACAGATGAGCAGTATTGCTGAAATGAAAACCGAACACGGCTTCTCGGCGCGGGCGGCCGGCGCGGGCCTGCTGGCGTCGTTCGTCGGCTTCGCGTCGACGTTCACGCTGATCGTGAACGCGCTGACGAACGTCGGCGCGACGCGCGCGCAGGCCGCGTCCGGCCTGATGGCCGTCTCGATCGTGATGGGGCTGGCCGGCATCGTGCTCAGCTACCGGACCCGGATGCCCGTCAGCGTCGCATGGTCGACGCCCGGCGCCGCGCTGCTGCTCGGCCTGGGCGCGGTGAAGGGCGGCTATCCGGCCGCGGTCGGCGCGCTGGTGCTGACCGGCGTGCTGCTCACGCTGGCCGGGATGTGGAAGCCGCTCGGCCGGGCGATCTCGCGGATCCCGCTGCCGATCGCCAACGCGATGCTCGCGGGGATCATCCTGAACCTCTGCGTCGCACCGGTGCACGCGCTCGCGCAGTATCCGCTGTACGTCGCGCCGATCCTGCTCGTCTGGGTGGTGATGATGCGGGTCCGCAAGATCCTCGCGGTGCCGTGCGCGGCGATCGCGACGCTGGTCGCGATCGCGTTCATCGCGAAGACGGGCGGGATCGGCGCGGCCGGCATGCTGCCGCATCTCGCGCTTGTCGGGCCGGTGTTCTCGGCGTCGACGATGGTGAGCGTCGCGGTGCCGCTGTTCATCGTGACGATGGCGTCGCAGAACATCCCCGGCGTCGCGGTGCTCAACGTCAACGGCTACCGGCCCGAAGCATCGCGGCTGTTCACGGCGACCGGGGTATGCAGCCTGCTCGCGGCGCCGTTCGGCGGCCCGCCGATCGGGCTGGCCGCGATCACCGCCGCGCTGTGCGCGGGCGACGAGGCCGGCCCCGACGAAGCGCGGCGCTACTGGGCCGGCATCGTCTGCGGCGCCGCGTACGTCGTGTACGGGCTCGCGGCGAGCGCCGCGACGCTGTTCATCGCGGTCGCGCCGCCGATCATCATCGAGGCCGTCGCCGGCCTCGCGCTGATGAACGCGCTCGGCGGCGCGCTGCTCAACGCATTCACCGACAAGGACACGCGCGAAGCGGCGATCCTGACCTTCCTCGTGACGATGGCCGGCCATGCGTTCCTCGGCATCGGCGGCGCGTTCTGGGGCCTGCTGACCGGCATCGGGCTCACGTTCGTGCTGCGTCGCGCGGAAAGGCGGTGATGCCGCGCGACGGCGCGGCCGGACGTAGTCCCGTGGTCACCCTCAAAAATAACGGAGAAGACATGCAGCACAACATCGTGAAAATCACCGCGACGCCGGTGTTCGCGCGCGGCGACGCGGAGATCGCCGGCGTCCGGATGTCCGGCAGGCTGTCGGGCGTGATCGTCGAGATCGAGACGTCGCAGGGCGTGGTCGGGCACGGCTTCACGGCGATCACCGACGAGGCCGTCGTGGCCGCCGCGATCGATCACGTCGTCGCGCCGAACCTGGTCGGGATGAACATCGTCGAGCGCGAGCGCATTCTCGACAAGCTGTACTGGCTGCTGTGCCCGCGCGGGCAGACCGGCTATGCGGGGCACGCGATCTCCGCGATCGACATCGCGGTCTGGGATGCGATCGGCAAGATCGCCGGCATGCCGGTGTGGAAGATGCTCGGCGGCGCGCGCCCCGTGGTGCCGCTCTATACGACGTTCGGCTTCGCGTCGGTCGAGCGTGCGGAACTCGTGCACGCCGCCCGCGCGCTCGTCGCGGGCGGGCACCGGCGCATCAAGATGATCGTCGGCTATCACGCGCTCGCGCGCCGCAACGAAGGGCGGCCGCTCGAGCAGGTCGTCGCGGACGACGTGGCGCGCGTGCGCGCCGTGCGCGACGCGGTGGGCGACGCCGCCGAGATCTACATCGACGCGAACTGCGGGCTCGATCACTATCATGCGATGCGGCTCGCCGAGCGCGTGGCCGATTGCAACATCGGCTTCTTCGAGGAGCCGATCGCCGACAACGACCCCGTCAAGCTCGCCGATCTGCGAAAGCGCGGCGGCATTCCGGTCGCCACCGGGCAGAGCGAGGGGCAGTTGTTCCGGTTCCGGGAGTTCCTCGTCAACGACGCCGTCGACATCCTGCAGCCGAACGTATGCGTGTGCGGCGGCTTCACCGTGGCGGCGCGCGCGGCCGCGCTCGCGCAGGCGTTCGGCGTGCCGATCGACAACGGCGGCACGTTCCCGTTCCACAACATGCATCTGCACGGCGGGCTCGCGAACGGCGGCTCGGTCGAGTGGCACGTCGTCGCGGTCGAGATCTGCCGGAACCTGTTTACCGGCCTGCCGACCGAGCAGAACGGGACGTTGGCGTTGCCCGACGCGCCGGGCCTCGGCTTCGGCATCAATCGCGACGGCGTGCGCGAATTCTCGTCGGGCCCGGGTTCGCAGGGGCACGGGAAGGCCTGACAGGCGGGTCGGGCTCGCTGCTTCAGGCCTGCGGCGAGCCCGGCCGGGTGCTGCTTCGATCCCGGGATCGCGCCGGCCGGCCGCTTGCCTGACGGCGCGCGGCCTGCCGGTGTCGATCGCGACGGCGCGCCTTACGCGTTCCCGTTGCCGTTCGCGGCGAACGGGAGCGCGATTTCGCTGCCGGAGAATGGCGGGTGCATGCGCGACGCTGCACGGCCGCCCGGCCGCGATTCCCGTGTCGCTCGTTCAGCGACTGACGGATGAGGAAATCGCCGCGGCAATACGGCACCCGCGCGCCGTGCAGCCGGATTACGCGGGGGCGAGTGTCCGCACGATGTTGATGAAGCCGGCGAGCACGTGGCCGATATCGCCCTTGCGCCACACGAGGCCGGTTTCCACGAAGAACGGGCCGTGCACCAGCGGCCGATAGACGACGCCCGTGCGTCGCAGGTTGCGCAACGATTGCGGTACCAGCGCGACGCCCATGCCGGCCGAAACGAGGCTGACGATCGTCTGCATCTGGATGGCTTCCTGGCCGATGCGCGGGACCACGCCGGCCGCGCTGTAGCAGCCCATGATGGCGTCGTAGAACCCCGGCGCGAGACGGCGCGGAAAAATCACGAGCGGCAGCGCCGCAACGTCCTTCAGGTGAATCGGCACCTCTTCGGGCGCGTTCGACACGGCCGTCGGCATCGCGAGCACGAGCGGTTCGTTCAGGACCGGCAGGTACGACAGCTCGGCCACGTAGCGCGGCGGCACCGGCGGGATGATCAGGCCGGCGTCGATGTGGCCCGCGGCGAGTTCCTCGATCTGCACGTCGCTCGTCGCCTCGGTCAGTTGCAGCCGCACCAGCGGATAACGCGTGCCGAACTCGCGCAGCAGCGAAGGCAGCAGCCCGTAATCGGCGATCGAGACGAACGCGAGCGACAGCCTGCCCGTCTCGCCGAGCGCGAGGCTCTGCGCGAGCGGGGGAAGCGCCTCGGCCGCGGCGAGCAGCTTGAGCACCTCCGGCAGCAGCGCCTCGCCGACCGCGGTCAGCGCAACCGTGCGCTTCGTGCGCGCAAACAACTCGACGCCGAGCTCGCGCTCCAGCGAGCGGATGGCCTGCGACAGCGGCGGCTGGGTCATGGAGAGGCGCGCGGCCGCACGGCCGAAATGCCGTTCCTCGGCAACGGCCACGAAGTAATACCACTGGCGTAGATCGGGGGGGAAATTGGGCATTCGTTCGATCTGATGGACGGCTGGCTGGTGACGAATCATATATTGGCCGAGCGGCTTGTGGCGTATCCGGGCATGACGACACGTCACTTAAAAAGATCGTAAATGAAGGATTCGCGGCCAATTCGCGCGATATGTCCGCTTTCGGGGAATTCGGCCGTCTTTCTTCCGCGGGCACTTGACGAATCGACTCCTGCGACCCGCTCGCACGACGGCGAGGACAGTGTTAGGCTGGCGACCTGTCAAGACAGGCCGGAACGATCGAGACACGATCGCGGCATGGTCGGCGTAGCGCGCGCATGGCGTCCGTTGCCCGCCGTCGATGCCCGCCGGTTTTCCACATAGTCGACACACCGGCACCGGGTCGCCACGTACGAACGTGGTCGGGGTGCCTTCAGTCAATCAATCGCCGGAGACGGCCCGCCCTTCGCATGCCATCCCGCATGGAGGGGGCCTTCGGGACGGTACCGCGCAGTCGGCACGCGCCGCATTCCCGCTCGAGCAGCCGCCGCCCTCCGCGTGCCTGCCCGTATCCGGTTCGCGGCATCGACAGGCGCAACGTCCGGCTGGATTCGTTTGGAGAACACGTCATGGCGTCTGCCGCCGAACTGAAACACAATGCCGCGCTTTACTGTCTGGCGCTCGGCGCATTTGCGATCGGCACCGAAGGTTTCATGCTGGCCGGGCTGTTGCCGATCATCGCGAACGACCTGTCGGTCAGCCTCGCGGCCGCGGGCCAGCTCGTCACCGTATTCTCGCTCGCGTATGCGATCAGCTCGCCGATCCTGACGACGCTGAGCGCCGGCGTGAACCGGCGTCGCTTCCTCATCATCGCGCTGCTGTGCTTCACCGCCGCCAACTTCGCCGCGTGCGCGTCGCCTGGCTATCTGTCCTTGCTGGCCACGCGCGTGTTGCTGGCCGTGTCGGCCGGGCTGTACATGCCGAGCGCGAATGCGCTGGCGAGCTCGCTGGTCGCGCCGGAGCGCAGGGGCCGCGCGCTCGCGACGGTGCACGGCGGGATCACGATCGCGGTGGCGCTCGGGGTGCCGCTCGGCGCATGGATCGGCGAGCGCTTCGGCTGGCGGGCGACGTTCGCCGGCATCGGCGTGCTGTCCGCGATCGTGACGCTCGGCGTGGTGCTCGGGTTGCCGCGCACGATCGGGGCGAACACGGCGGTGCCGAGCCTGGCGCAACGCGTCGCGGTGGCGCGCCAGCCGGCCGTTCTGGTGACGCTGCTGATCACGGCGTTGTGGGCCGCGGGCATCTGGATCATCTATCCGTACCTCGCGCCCTTCCTGACGGGCCAACCCGGCTTCGGCGTCGCGCAGGTCGGCGCCGTGCTGCTGCTGTACGGCGTGTTCGCCGGGATCGGCGTGTTCATCAGCGGCCGCGCGATCGACCGGTTCGGCAGCCGTAAGGTGCTGATCGTCTGCCTGGTCGCGATGATGCTGTCGTACGAGAGCCTGTCGTTCAGCGCGCAGCACCTCGAGCCGGTGTATGCGCGTATCGCGATACTCGTCGCGATCGCGGTCTGGGGCGCCGCCGGCTGGGCGTTCAATCCCGCGCAGCAGGCGAAGCTGATCGCGATCGGCGGAATGGATGTCGCGCCCGTGTCGCTGTCTCTCAATTCGTCGTTCACGTATCTCGGCTTCGCGTTCGGCGCGGCCATCGGATCGTTCATCGTCGCGTACCGCTCCGTCTCCGACATCGGCATGATCGGCGGACTGTGCGAACTGGCCGCGCTGGTCGTCGCGCTGGCGACCGATCGCTACATGAAGCGCGTCGCCCGGCAGCGCGCCATGCAGCCGCACGAGAAGGAAACGGCGTAGCGAACGAGCGCGAGCCGGCGGATCGTCCGGTTCGAATGCAACGGCATTCGGCATGGCGTGTCCGGGCCCGCTGCGAGCAACGCATGCCGGGTGCCACGAGCCGATGTGCAAACACGCCCGGCGCATGAATCCACTCCCGCGAAGGGACCTCCGAATGCGATCCGGTCAGGTTTCGTCCTGAGCGTGAACAGCGACCGCGCGATCGTTCGCTCGTCGGCACTGGCTGCGCGGTCATCGTCGAATGCCGGACAGGTATCTTCCAGCAACGTCCCGGGGGAAACACCGATGAATGAAGACAACGTACTGAAACTGGACACGGTCATCCGCGAATCTCTCGCGCCATCGCTTCGCGCGGACGGATTCGCCGGCTCCGGCCGCACTTTCCGGCGCGTGCGCAACGCGTGGGTGCAGGTCGTCAACATACAGGGGGCGCGAGAGGGCGGGCGTTTTGCCATCAATCTCGGGCTGCAGCCGTTGGCGATTCCCGATGCCCTGGGCAATGCGCCGGAACCGAAGCGATTGACGGAGTCGCTGTGCGAGTTCCGGCGGCGGCTGGCCGAGCGCGGCGCGGATCAATGGTGGAGCCATGCGCCTGCCGCCGAGAGCCTGCGCGCCGCGGTGTCGGCGGCCGCACGGGTCTACGTGGAGACCGGCCGGCCGCTGCTCGACCGGCTGGCGACGCCGGATATGCCGATGAACACGGTCACGCCGGACGATTTCGCGCACGGACGATACGATTTTTCAGGGTTCGCGGCGACCATGGCCCGGATGGCGCTGGCGCTGGCGCGATTGCGGCAGGCTCAAGGGCAGGTTGCGGCGTCCGTCGCGTTTGCGCGGCTCGGCTTGACGCATTGCGGCGACGGCGCAACCGGGCTGCGCAGGGACCTCGAGGCACTGATCCCCCCGATCCCGGGGCAATGACCGGCTCGTCGCGCCGGCGGGCAGGGAAATCGTCCGCATCGGGGCAGCGTCGTTACCGATTCGGGTAGCGGGCAGCGGGTGTTGCGGAGAACCTTCGGAACGCGGAAGGCGAGGCAGTCGCGATGGCGCGGCGTCGACGGCAGTCCGCGAGATCCGGTGGAGGGATCCGATGACACGTGAACGTGACGACGGCCCGTGGCCGACGCTGCTGGGCTTGCTGCGCGGGCATCGGGCGAGCCTGGTCGCGGCGATGGCGCTGGCCGTCTGCGCGGCGGGGCTGGACCTCGTGCCTTGTGCATTGCTCTGCGAATCGGCGGTTCGGCTGTTCGACGGCGAACGCGGCGCATGGCTGCCGCTGCTGGGCGGCTTCGCGCTCGCGCTGCTCGGCAAGTACCTGCTCCATTCATTCGCCTACTACCTGAGCCACCGCGCCGCCTATCGCGTCCTGATGGATACGCGGCAGCGTCTGGCGCGCCAGCTCGCGATCGCGCCGCTCGTCTGGCTGCAGCGTCACGAATCGGGCGCGCTGGGCAAGCTCCTGATGCAGGATGTCGGGCGCATCGAGCAGTTCATCGCACACCATCTCGTCGAGGTGACGGCCGCGACCGTCGCGCCGGCGCTCGTGTTCGTCGTGCTGCTCGCGATCGACTGGCGGCTCGCGGCGGCGGCGGTCGCGACGCTGCCGCTTGCGATCCTGTTCCAGGCGATCGCGATGCGCGGGTTCGGGCCGTTGATGGCCGACTACCAGCGCGCGGTCGCCGATCTCAACGGCGCGTCGGTCGAATACCTGCGCGGCATGCGCGTGATGAAAACCTACCGCCAGGATGCGCATTCGTTCGCACGGATGCGCGAGGGGCTCGGGCGCTATCACGATCTCGTGCGGCGCGTGACGCGGCGCACCGTGCCGGGCTGGTCGGTGTTCATGGTGCTGCTGAACGCGAACCTCGTCCTGCTGCTGCCGCTCGGGCTCTGGCTGGCCGCGCGCGGCGAGATCGGCATCGCGGGCCTGTTGCTCGCCCTCGTGCTCGGCAGCGGCATGCTCAGGCCGCTGTTCAAGCTGATGCGCGTGCAGCACGAGATGCGCGAGATCCTGGCCTGCGTCGCGCGCATGCAGCCGCTGCTCGCGCTGCGCGAGCCCGTCGCGCGCGCGGCTGTCGCGGTGCCCGGCCATGCGGTCGCGTTCGAGCGGGTGCGATTCGGCTACGGCGCCGCGCCGGTGCTGCACGATCTCTCGTTCGACGCGCCGGCCGGGTGCATGACGGCGCTCGTCGGGCCGTCGGGCGCGGGCAAGTCGACGGTTGCGAGCCTGCTTGGCGGGCTCGTCGAACCGGAGGGCGGCGCGATCCGGATCGGCGGCGTGCCGCTTTCGTCGCTCGGCGATGCGCAGCGCGCGGCCGCGATCGCGGTGGTTTCGCAGGACACGTTCCTGTTTCGCGGCAGCCTGCTCGACAACCTGCGGCTCGGCCGCCCCGACGCAAGCGACGCCGATGCGCGTCGCGCGCTGCGCATCGCCCAGCTCGACGCGCTGGTGGATGCGCTGCCCGACGGCTGGCATACCGATCTCGGCGAGGCCGGCGCGCGGCTGTCGGGCGGCGAGCGCCAGCGGCTTGCCGTCGCGCGGGCGTTGCTGGCCGACACGCCGGTGCTCGTGCTCGACGAGAGCACGGCGTTCGCCGACAGCCGCACCGAGCGACGCTTCCTCGACGCACTGCGCGACGGCTGCCCGGGCAAGACGCTGATCGTGATCGCCCATCGTCTCTACACGATCCGCGACGCGGCGCACATCGTCGTGCTCGACGCCGGCCGCGTTGCGGGCGCCGGCGAGCACGGCATGCTGTTGCGCGACTGCGCGTGCTACAGGCGCATGTGGGATGCGCAATCGCACGACGACGCGTGGACGCTCGGCACGCGTGCGGCACCGAACGCGGCACCGGCGCGCGTGCATGCAACCCTGCCGGAGCGCGCGCATGGCTGACTTCATCGACGCAAGCCGCCGCATGATCCGCGCGAGCGGCCACTCGCCGGCGCTGATCGCGACGAGCTTCGCGCTGCGTATCGTCGAGCGCGGGTTCGCGATCGCGCCGTTCTTCCTCGGCTGGTACTGGCTCGCGCAGATGCCACCGTTCGGTCCCGGCCTCGGCGCGGGTGCGCGCGTCTGGGCCGTGCCGCTCGGCGGGCTCGCGTTGCTGCTGGCCGGGCAGATGCTGTTCTCGTGGCTCGGCCAGATGTCGGGATTCCTCGGCAGCTATGCGCTGACGATCGCCTATCGCGGCCGGCTCGTCGATCACCTGCGCCGCCTTCCGCTCGGCGTATTCGGGCAGCAGCGGATCGGCCGGCTCGCGGCGGTCGTCACCGACGACGTCAAGCGTATGGAGGACGTCTTCACCCATCTGGCGGCCGAGCTGATCGCGTCGGCGTCGGTGCCGCTGCTGTTCGCAATCGGGCTCGCGCTCGTCGACTGGCGGCTGACCGTCGCATTGCTCGCGACGCTGCCGCTTGCGATCGCCGCGCTGAACGCGGCGAACCGCTTCTTTCTGGCGCACGGCGCGCGCAAGCAGGGGCTCGGGCTGGAAACGAGCGGGCTGATCGTCGAGTACGTAGGCGGGCTGCGTACGCTGCGGCTGTTCAATCGCACCGCCGACTGGATGGCGCGCCTCGACGATCGTTTCGCGCGGTTGCGCGCGGCGAGTCTCGGCGCGGAAGCGTGGGGCGGCGGTTCCGTGCAGGTGTACCGGCTGCTGCTCGAATGCGGCGTGCTGGCGATGCTGGCCGTGGCGACCGTGCTGATCGATCGCGCCATGCTGACACCGTCCGTCTGGCTGCTGTTCGTACTGACGGCATGGAAGGTCGTCGATCCGCTGCTGGACGCGGCCGCTTGCCTGGTCGAACTGCGCGCGCTCGTGCAGAGCGAAGGCCGGCTGCATGTGCTGCACGCGACCCCGGCGCTGGAAGAGGGCGCGCGCACCGAGGCGCCGCCGCATCATGCGATCGCGTATCGCGACGTCTGTTTCGGCTATGGCGCGACGCGCGTATTGCACGACCTGTCGTTCGAGGTGGCCGAACACAGCGTGACGGCGATCGTCGGCCCGTCGGGCGCCGGCAAGAGCACGACGCTGGATTTGCTCGCGCGGTTTCACGATCCGCAGTCGGGCAGCATCACGCTCGGCGGCATCGACCTGCGCGAATGGCGCAGCGACGCGCTTTATCGCGAGCTTGGCTTCGTGTTCCAGGAGGTGCAACTGTTCCAGGCCAGCGTGCTCGACAACGTGCGGATCGGCCGCCCCGGCGCGAGCGATGCCGAGGTGATCGCCGCTTGCCGCGCGGCTTCGTGCGATGCGTTCGTCGCGCGCCTGCCCGACGGCTACGAGACGCGCATCGGCGAGAACGGCCAGCAACTGTCGGGCGGCGAACGCCAGCGGCTGTCGATCGCACGGGCGCTGCTGAAGGACGCGCCGGTGCTGTTGCTCGACGAAGCGACCGCTTCCGTCGATCCGCAGTCGCAGCACGAGATCCAGCAGGCGTTGTCGCGGCTCGTCGCGGGCCGCACGGTGATCGTGATCGCGCACCGGCTGCAGACGATCCGTCATGCCGACCAGATCGTCGTGCTCGACGCGGGCCGGATAGGCGAACGCGGCACGCATGCGTCGCTGCTCGAACGGGACGGGCTTTATGCCCGGCTCTGGCGGGAACAGCAGCCGGCGGGAGCCGGGCCGTCCGACGCGGACGCGCCGACGCTGGAGGCGGCGCGGCCGGCACGGGACTGACGAAGGAAGTGTGCCGCGCGAGGCCTGCGCCGCATGCGACGCGGCGCGGACGCGGGTGGGTCAGCCCAGCACGTGCCGACGCGATTCGCGCGGCAGCATGCCGAACTGCTTGCGGAACGCGGTGCTGAAGTGGCTCAGGTTGCTGTAGCCGAGCATCGAGGCGGTTTCGGTAACGCTGTGGCGCTGCAGCAGATGCAGCGCCCGTTCCATGCGCTCGCGCTGGAACAGCGCGTAGACGCTGGTGCCGAACATCGCCTTGAAGCCGCGCTTGATCTTGAGCTGGTTCAGGCCGGTCTCGCGCGCGAGCTGCTCGATGGTCGGCGGATTGCTGAGATCGCTGAGCAGCCGGTCGCGAGCGGCGACGAGCTGCCGCCGCTCGCGCGGCGCGATGGCCTCGCGCGTTTCCGGCTGCATCGTCTGCAGGTGCCATGCGAGGAACTCGAGCGCGGCCGCGTGCACCAGCAGCGGCGACGCGTGCGCTTCCGACAGCAGGCGCCCGAGCCGGGTTGCCGCCTCGCGGATCCGCAGCGTGTTGCGATTGCGCCGCAGCGCGAACTGCCGCGCGGAGACGATGTCGAGCTGCGCGGCATCCTCGCCGGCCAGTTGCGTGAGCAACGGGCGCGCGATGCGCAATTCGATGTTGCTGCAGTCGGCCGTGCATTCGAGCCGGAACCGCTTGCCGGGCGAATAGGCGGCCAGCGCGACGTCCGGATCGAGGTCGAGCTGGCGGTCGTCATACGCCACGCGGGTCTTGCCGCCGAGCAGGCTGCTGAAGTGGATCTGCGCGCCGTCTTCCTCGGTCAGCGCGTCGAGCGATTGCGCCGTGTCGAACGCGACCCACGACACGGCCAGCCCCGGCTGGAGGTCGACCGTCCTCACGTGAATGCCTGCCGGCGCTGCAGCGCGGGCGGCCCCGGCGTTGAAGAAATCCCCCGATTTCAGCGTATGCATCTTGATGCTCCCCGTCTGCGTGGACTGTCGTTTGCCGCGACCGCGCCCGTGCGCCAGGGCGTTCGACTCGCGGGACGACAGCAGCGGATGATCATAATAAGAATCATTCTTATTGACAAGCCGGGTCGGCGCACGCCCGATTCGCCCGCGAAGGGCATCGTTCACGATCTGCAGCGCTGCGCCAAATAGTTCAATTTCGGGGAATGGCGACCGGATCGGGGTAGTGCGGAAAATGAGAATAATTACTATTTACGTCTTTCTCCTTCCGCCATCGTGCCATGCCAGACGTCCTGTTTTCCCGCGCTTTCCGTGCCCGCCGTCGCCGCGCTTCCGTGCGCGTTGCGTGGCGCGGGCTGCCGCTTTGCCTCGCCTGCACCGGGTTCGTGTGTGCCGCGGCCACGCCATCCGTGCGTGCGCAGGCTGCGCCCGCCGGCGGCGCGAGCGATGCGGCGGCGACGCTGCCCGTCGTGACCGTGCGCGGCAGCCGCGGCGGGCCCGCCGGCGAGCAGGCGGGCTTCACGTTGCCGGCAAGCGTTTCCACGCTGGACGGCGATGCGCTCGAGGCCGGCCATCTCGATACGCTCGGGCAGATCGCCGAGCGCTTGCCGAACGTCTACATGACGAGCTATACGCAGACCACGCCGATCATGACGATTCGCGGGCTCGGCGTCGACGCCGACGAATCGGACAGCACGGCGATCCCGGTGCTCGTCGACGGCGTGCCGTTGTTCGGGCTCGCGGTGGGGCAACTGTTCGACGTCGAGCAGGTGCAGGTACTGCGCGGGCCGCAGTCGCTGTACGCGCAGAACGCGTTCGGCGGCCTCGTGAACCTGCGGTCGCGCGACCCCGGCCCTGCGCCCGCCGCCAGCGTCACGCTCGACTATTCGTCGTACGGACGCGCGCGCACGACCGTCGGCGGCGACATCCCGCTGACCGACCGGACCGCGCTGCGCATCGCGGCCGGCGCCGAGCACGGCAACGGCTATACGGAGAACACGACGCTGAACCGCGACAACACCGCCGGCTGGAACAGCACCTTCGCGCACCTGAAGCTGCTGCATCGCGACGAGGCCGACGGGGTCTGGCGCTTCGGCCTTTACACGAGCAAGTCGCGCGGCGGCAACGACTACTTCACGTCGCCCGACCTCGCGAGCCGACATCAGTCGAACGCGACCGACACGGGGACGAACGACGTCGAATACACGCTGCTGTCCGCCAGCTACGACCGCACGTTCGGCAACGGCACCCGGCTGGCCGTCACGCTCGGCGCGAGCCGCATGCAGTGGGACTACTGGCTGCCGGTGTCGCTGTTCGGCGCGCGCAACGGCTACGACATGGTCACGCGCCAGCTCGGCGGCGACGCCAGGCTGAGCGGCAAGCAAGGCCGCTTCGACTGGGCGGTCGGCGTGGCCGAACAATTCACGCGACGCGACGCGCCCTATCTGTTCGACATGGGCGCGGCCTATCTGAGCAGCACCGCGGCGACGCTGCGCGGCAACAGCGTGGCGACCTACGGCGAGGCGGGCTGGCGAATCGCGCCCGCGTGGCGGATCGCGGCGGGGCTGCGGGTTCAGTACGACCGGCAGACGCTCGACTGGCGCAGTACGCAGGGCGGCCTGTTCGACAGCGACGGCGACGGGGTGCCGGACATGCCGTTCGGCAGCGTATCGACCGTCGACGGCGCAAGCGTCAACCACGTCGCCGCGCTGCCGCGCCTGACGCTCGAGTTCGAGCCGAACGCGCAGCACTACGGCTGGCTCACGCTGGCGCGCGGCTATCTGGCGCCGGGCTTCAACACCTATGCGACCTCGGCTGCCAACGCGAGCCAGCCGTACGCCGCCGCCACCTCCGACTACATCGAGCTCGGCTACCGGCTGCGCGGCGCGGACGACGCGTGGGAACTCGGCGCGACGCTGTTCGATGCATTCATGCACGACCAGCAGGTCACCTCGAGCCTGAGCGGCCAGACCGTCACGTCGAATGCGCGGCGCTCGCATACGCGCGGCGCCGAACTGTCGGGTCGCTGGCGGCCCGTGCGGCAGGTCGAGCTCAGCGCGTTCGTCGGCCTCGTCGACGCGAAATACGACGACTACACGGCGGGCGGCGTCGACTACTCGGGCCGGCAGTTCGCCAGCACGCCGCGCCAGAGCGTCGGCCTCGGCGCGACCTGGCGGCCGGACGGACACTGGGATCTCGGCGTCAACGCGGTACGGCAGGGCGCGACGAATCTCGCGCCGACCAGCACGCTCGGCAACGCCCCCTATGTGCTCGTCGATGCGCATGCGACCTATCGCGTGCGGCGCTACAACATCGGGGTGTACGGCCAGAACCTCGCGAACGCGCATTACGTCACGCGGGCGCTGGCGAACGGCATCGTCGTCGCGGGCAACCCGCGCGTCGTCGGCGTGCGGGTCGGGATGGATTTCTGACATGCGAGCCGATCTCGATACCATTGCCGCCGCTGCCGATGCCCGGGTGGATGCCGGCCGGGCGAACGACACCGCGCGACGCGCCGATTATCTGGCGCTCGCGCTGATGTACGTCGCGCAGGGTCTGCCGATCGGGCTCGCTTACCACGCGCTGGCCGTGCTGATCCGCGCGGGCGGCCACGATGCGGCCGCCGTCGGCTATACCGGGCTGGCGTTCGTGCCGTGGGCGCTCAAGTTTCTCTGGGCGCCCGCCATCGACAACGCATGCGAACGCCATGGCCTGCCGCGCGTGCTCTGGACCACGCAGATCATGATTGTCGCGGTCTGCGCCGCGCTCGTGCCGTTTCCGCCGGCCGTGTCGCTGCCGGCGTCGCTGACGCTCGTCGTGCTGATGAACGCGCTCTGCGCGACGCAGGACATCGTCACCAATGCGTATGCGGTGCGCACGATGCAGGGGCGGGCGGCCGGCGCGGCGAACGCGATCCAGGTCGCCGGCTTCATCGTCGGCATGCTGGCGGGCGGAGGCGGGCTGCTCGTGTTGAGCGCACAGGCGGGCTGGACGTTCGCGATGACGGCGTTCGCGATCGCGATGGCGCTGATCGACCTGCCGCTGCTGTTCGTCGATACCGGTTTCGCGAAGCGCGGCATCGCCGACGCCGGCCCGGCCGCGCCGCGCGTGAGGCTGCGCGATGTCGTGAGCGGCCGCGACTTCGGCTGGGCCATGTTGCTCGCGAGCACCTTCAAGCTCGCCAGCACGGCCACATCGACGCTCGTCCAGCCCTGGCTGATCGATCGCGGCCTGTCGCTCGACGAGATCGGGAGACTGCAGATGAGTAACCTCTGCTGCGTCGCGCTTGGCGCGGTCGCGCTCGGCATGCCGCTCGTGCGCCGCCTAGGGTGTCGGCGCGCGGTGAAGGTCGGGATCGTCGGCGCCGGCGTATCGCTCGGCGCGGCGTGGATGCTCGAGACGCGCGGCATGTTCTCGCTGCTGCATTGCCATGTTGCGTTCGCCGTGCAGTCGCTGTTCGAAGGCGCGATGTATGTGGCGATCTGGGCAACGCTGATGAACTGGGCGTCGCCGGCGCGCCCCGGCGCGGATTTCACCGCGATGCAGTGTTGCGAGAGCGTAGGGAGCGCGGTGGCCACCGGTGCGATCGGCATGGCCGTGGCGACGCTCGGTTACGGTGCGGCGTTCGCCTGCGCGTGGGGGCTGGCGGTGCCGGTGTGGGGCGCGGCGTTCGTCAGCGTGCGCAGAATCCGGCTGCATGAAGCCGGCGGCCGGCCCGATCGCGTGTGAGCGCGACACGCGCGCGACGAACGGGCGCGGCCACGGCAGTCATCGGGAGTGTGAAACGGGAATCGAAATCATTCGTACTACACGACGATTCGGGCGACCGCTTCGCGCGTTTTTCGGGATCGGATCGTCGTGCGCCGCGAAGCGGCCGGCTTCGCGTAGAAGTCGTTTGCGGATGAACCGGGCGTCGACTATTGTAGGCTCTGGAAGTGTCGTGCGCATGCACGGGTTGATCGGGAGAACTGCGATGAAAGGCGACAAGAAGGTCATCGAATATCTGAACGCGCAACTCAAGAACGAGCTCACGGCGATCAACCAGTATTTCCTGCACGCCCGCATGTATCGCCATTGGCAGCTCGACAAGCTGGGCAAGCATGAATATGAGGAATCGATCGGCGAGATGAAACATGCGGACGCGCTCATCGAGCGCATCTTCATGCTCGACGGGTTGCCGAATCTCCAGGACCTGCACAAGCTTCTCGTCGGCGAACACACGGAAGAGATTCTCGAATGCGACCTGAAGCTCGAGCGGGTGGCACAGGCAACCTGCAAGGAAGGGATCGCGTACTGCGAGTCGGTGCAGGATTACGTGTCGCGCGAAATTCTCGAGAACATCCTCGACGATACCGAGGCGCACATCGACTGGCTGGAAACGCAGCTCGAACTGATTCAGAAGGTCGGTATCCAGAACTACCTGCAGTCGGGCATGACCACGCTCGACTCGTGAACGCGTCGTGCGCCGCGGCAGGGTGCGATGTGGCGCGTCGCCCCGCCGTCCGGATGCCGTGCCGATTCGACTGATTCGACTGATTCGCGCAAAGCGGCACACGTCGCGGGCAGGATCGTGCGCGGCCGATTTTCTCCACCCGGACAGTGCGTCTTGCGGCCGCCTCAATGCGTGGCGGCGCGCAGGCGGGGCCGGTATTCGGTGACGATCATCGCGACGACGATCAGCGCCGCACCGGCGAAGTTCACCGGGCTCAGGCGGTCGCCGCCGAGGACGTAGCCGAAGAGCCCGCCGAATACCGGCTCGAGCACGAGAATCAGCGCGATCCGGCCGGGCGCGGATTCGACCTGCGCGCGGGTCTGCACGAAGTAGCCGATCGCCGTTCCCCCGATCCCGACGATGACGGCCGTCCAGACGGGCTGCGCGGCGGCGGGCACGGAGAACTCGCGAAAGGCCAGCGACCAGAGCAGCGACAGGACGCCGACCACCAGCACCTGAACGAACGCGAGCAGCTCGACGTCCGCCCCCTTGCTGCGCTTCGACAGAACGACGATGTGCAGCGCCGTGAAGACCGCGCACCCGAGGACGAGCGCATCGCCGACGTGGATCGCCAGATCCTGGATCGTCAGCATGGCAAGCCCGACGGCGGCGATCGCCGCGCCGGCCATCTGCTGCCGGCTCGGCCGGAGCCGGAGCATCCAGAAGCCGAACACCGGCGCGAAGATGACGGCGAGCCCCGTGATGAAGCTTGCGTTCGACGCGGTCGTGCGGGCGATCCCGGCGGTCTGGAACGCGAATGCGCCGAACAGGACGACGCCGGGCAGGATCCCTCGCCGCGCGGCGCGCCACTCGACGTGTCGCCAGCGGCGCATCAGCACGACGAACATCGCCGCGGCGCCGATCAGGAAGCGATACGCATTGAATGCCGATGCGCTGACGGCCGCGAGGGATTCATGGATCGCGACGAACGACCAGCCCCAGAGTACGGTCACGCAGACCAGCGCGCACGCCCAGGTGTTCTCCGATTTCATGTCGAGTCTCCTGGTGGAATTTGAAAGCGATGGCCATCGGTCATCGCGGCTTGAATGGATATCCGGTACGGGTGCGTCGACGATCGGTTGAAAAACGAAACGCGATCGCATCAGGACGGACCGTCGCCGAGATTCAGCAGGACGAGGCTCCCCGCGGCCATCGCGAGGCCGCAAAGCTTGAGCGCCGAAAGCGACTCGCCGAAGAACAGGATCCCGAGCCCGGCAGTGGCGGCCGTACTCGCGCCGGCCCAGACCGCGTAGGCGAGGCCGACCTCGACGTGCAACGTTGCGATGGACATGAGCCAGACGGCGCCGGCATAGCAGGCGGCGGCGACGAGCGACGGGAAGAGGCGGGTGAAGCCGGACGAGAACTTGAGCCCGATGGTGCCGAGCACTTCGGCAATCACGCTCAGTCCGAGGAGAAACCACGCAAACCGGCTCGCATTCACGATGCACCTCGCCATCCGCGTCGTTTATACCGAACGATGCAGGGGAGGGTGGATTCAGCGGTACCCGGAAGCCTTCAAATTAATACAAGCGGAAATCGTACGCAAGCCGGAAATTTTCATTCGCGACGGGCACGCATTCCGGTTCGGTCTCGATCGACTGCCCGGAAGCAGACGGGCCGAGCGGGGGGGCGATATGCGGCAAGCTACGCGCCGACCGGGTTCGATTCCGGATTCACGTTTCGCGCGGCGATCGACGCTCCGTGCATATGTTTGGCTTCAGCGTGCATATCGTGACGGCTCCCGTTGATTGCGCCACGCCGTAATGTTCGCGTAAATCGGGAAAGCATGATGCACTGGTAAAAACCAGCATTGACCGACCATTCGGTCAATTAAAGAATGTGCTGCGCATCTGAAATAGAGAGGGAGAGTCAGTTTGAAATGGTGCGCGAGAGGGGGTTCCAACTGCCGCCGCACATTAAAAACAAATGGTTGGTAATGCTTATTCAATTTTGTAATTTCTGAAATTCGCGATTCAATTTCCGGATATTTCCGACGAAGCGCCATTTTCGATGAGCGTTTCGTCGGGTTGCGTCGCCGCGCCGTTTCCAGTCCGGATTGCCGGCGATATCCGGAGAAGCGCGACGCGTCGTCCAGGTACCCGGGGCGGTCAACATGGCAGCAGATCTTTCTTCACCGGCTATGACACATGAAATCGTCGTTGGCACGAGCAGCAGCGATACAAACCTCCGCGACCTCATTACGGAAAACTTTCTGCCGCTGCTGCTGCGGGATACCGGCCCACTCTTCCGGATGTCGGTGCGCTTTGCGGCGTCGGGGGGAATCCGCGTCGCGGATGTCGATACCTCGTCGATCAGGGTGGACCGGGATCGCGTGCTGGCGGAGCGGACGGATTGCGACTGCTACAAGATCCTGTTCCAGATTGCCGGACAAAGCCGCATCACCCAAAGAAACAAGACGTCGACCGTCAATCCCGGAGAGTGGGCTGTCTACGATGCGACTCAGGCGTATTCGATCGAATGCGCGGATGCGTCGCGGTTCGTTGCCGCGCTCATGCCGCCAAGAAGCAGCACCATGTGGCGGTGGTTCGTCGATCGTGCGGACGCGCGGGTGTACCGGACGGTCGGCAATGCTCATCTTGCCCTGCAGGCCATTCAGTACCTGATGGACGGGCGGGTTCCCGACGATCCGGAAAGCCTGTTCGGTTTCGAGCAGTCGACGTTGATGCTGCTCGATTCGGTGGTGCGCCGCGAGGCCAGCGGCTGTCTCGACAAAGCCGCCGCGCGAAGCGCGTCGCTGCGCATGAACGCGGAAATCTTCCTCGCGCGACACTACAGCGATCCCGACCTGACGCCGGACAGGCTTGCGCATGCGTTGAATGTATCGCGGCGTACGCTCTACGGCGCGCTTTCCGCGACGGGCCAGACGCCGCACGGGCTGATCCAGGAATATCGGCTGCAGGCCGGCAAGCGCGCACTCGAGGATCCGTCCGATACGAACCGCAACCTGCTGGAACTGGCAATGATGTGCGGTTTTTCCGACATGACGCATTTCGGTCGGCTGTTCAAGGCGAGATTCGGCTGCAGCCCCGGCGCGTATCGTCTCGCCAGCCGGAATGAATCGTACTCCGGGTAGCGCATGCTTCTTCCCGAGGTGTCGTGTCATATCCATGCGCCACGACGCAATTTGCACTCGGCGACGTAACGTCTGCACCCGGTGTACGAAGTCGAATGATTTGAATTCCTAAACTAATCGTCACGACAACATCAAGTGGTTGACGATAGTTCAGGAGACGATCATGAAGAGTAATCATGCAGCCGACCGAAAATTACGCGTGACCGGTTCATCCCGCCGGCCGCGCGTCTTGAAGATGGCTGCGCTCGCGATGGCGGTAGCTTGTTGCCCGACACTGGCCTCGGCGATCAGTGTCGATGCCGGCGACTACACCCCGCTGCCCGCCGGCGCGAACTTCGCCGGAATGTACTATCAGCACGCGGAAGATACCCGGATCTACGCGAACGGTTCGCGGGTGGCCGGCGGGGATATCACCCAGGATATCGGCATTGCGCGTTTCGTCCACTACACGTCGATCGACGGATTCATCGTCAACTACCAGGTGCTGATTCCGTTCGGCCATGTCGGCGGGACGAACCAGATGTCGGGCCTCGGCAACAACACGGGGACGGGAGATGTGATCTTTGCTTCGACCGTCTGGGTCGTCAACCATCCCGAGTCGAATACCTACCTGGGCATCACGCCGTTCATCTACGCGCCGACGGGCAGCTACGATCACAATCGCGAAATCAATCTCGGCGAGAACCGCTGGAAATTCGCGCTGCAGGCCGGCTTCATCACGCCCGTTGCGCCCAAGGTGATGCTCGACCTTGCCGCGGACGCCACGGCATTCACGCCGAACCACAACTATGGCGTGACCGGTGCGACTCTGACGGAGTCTCCGCTGTTCCAGGCGCAGGGCTGGTTGCGCTACCAGCTCACGAGCAGCTTTGACCTGCGGTTGGGGGGATCGTACGTCTTCGGCGGCAACCAGACAATCGCGGGCGTGTCTCAGGCCAACCGGCAATCGACGCCCAGCTTCCTCGTCGGAGCAGGATGGTTCCCCACGAAAACCTGGCAGGTCATCGCGCTCTTCGGCCGCCAGACCTCCACTGAAAACGGTCCGCTCGAGACGCAGCGCTTCAATCTCCGCGTTGCGCATTTCTTCTGATCGAGCCGCCGCACGTCGATCGTCAACACCTTCGAACAAGGATTAAAAACCATGGATGCATACGACTACATCGTTGTTGGCGCAGGTTCCGCCGGTTGTGTGATTGCCGCGCGATTGAGCGAGGATGCACGCGTTCGCGTGCTGCTCCTGGAAACCGGGCCGCGAGACGAGGATCCCAATATCGCGGCGCCGAGCGGTTGGCCGTCCCTGTGGAATACGCCGGTGGACTACGCGTACCACACGGTGCCGCAGGCGCATACCGCGGGGCGGTCGCATTACTGGCCGCGCGGGCGCACGCTCGGCGGGTCCAGCGCACTCAACGGCATGATTTACGTTCGCGGACACAAGAGCGACTACGATGCCTGGGCCTACCAGGGTTGCCTCGGGTGGGACTACGACTCCGTGCTGCCGTATTTCCGTCGATCGGAAGATTTCGAGGGGGGCGAAAATCGGTATCACGGTGTCGGCGGTCCGCTGCACGTGTCGCGCAATCGCGATCCGCATCCGATTTGCGAAGCCGCGATCGAGGCGGCGGTGCAGGCAGGCTTTGCGCGCAACGACGATTGCAACGGAGAAGCCATCGATGGCGTCGGCTACTGCGATCTCACGATCAAGGACGGCGTGCGCCAATCGACTGCGCGAGCGTTTCTGCAACCCGCGCGCGATCGCGCAAACCTGACGGTCAAGACCGGCGCACGCGTCGAAAAGCTGGTGCTCGCGGGCGATCGATGCGTCGGCGTTCGCTATCGCGAAGGAGCGTCGGTCGTCGATGCAATGGCCGAAAGCGAAGTGATCGTCAGCGGCGGCGCGATCGCCAGCCCGCAACTGCTGCTGCTTTCAGGTATCGGCCCGGCGGACGAACTCGCCCGCGTCGGGATCAGGGCAACGCATCACCTGCCGGGCGTCGGGAAAAACCTTCAGGACCACCTGCTTTGCAGCGTGATCTTCGAGGCGTCCAGGCCGATTCCCGCGCCGCGAAACAACATACTCGAGTCGCAGTTGTTCTGTCGCAGCGACGATCGTCGCATCGGTCCGGACTTGCAGCCGCTCTTCATGCATATCCCGTACTATGCGCCGGGCTTCGACGGTCCGGCAAATGCGTGGACGCTGTGCGCGGGCCTCATTCGTCCGGCGAGCCGTGGCGAGATTCGTCTCGCGTCGAACGATCCCGCCGCCGCGCCGCTGCTCGATCCGCGATATCTTTCCGAGAAATCGGATCTCGACCGCCTGGCGCAAGCCGTCCAGATCTGTCGCGATATCGGCAACCAGCCTGCCTTCGACGCGTGGCGGGCACGGGAGGTCTTGCCCGGGCCGGCCGGGAATGACCCCGCTGCGCTGCGCGAGTACGTGCGTCGCGCGTGCGTGACCTACCACCACATGGCCGGCACGTGCAAGATGGGCGTGGGCGCCGATGCCGTTGTCGATCCGGAACTGCGCGTGCGAGGGGTGAGCGGGCTTCGCGTTGCCGACGCGTCCATCATGCCGGACGTCGTCTCGGGAAACACCAATGCGCCGGCCATCATGATTGGCGAAAAGGCGGCCGCCCTGATCCGGCAATCGCAGCGGAAGTAAGTTCGGCCCACCCGCATCGGCGCGATGCGGGTGCATCGGAGGCCGGGGCTGCCGGCTCGCTGTCGAGCCGGCAGCCCGCATTTCCGCGTCGTCTCGCGCCGTGGAGCCGCGCCCGACGACGCGTGTCCGCATGCGTGTGCCCTGAGCCGGGGCGGGGCGGAAGACGGTTGCATCGTCACCGGACATTCCGGTCTACGCCGCTGCCGAGCGGCACCTGCCTGATCCAGACCCGCCCCCACGATTCCATTTGCCGCGCCATCGGTCCGGCACGTCGGAAGCGCTATCCGTCGTATGAGGGAAACGGCGGCGTCACGCGGCACATTCAGCGCAAGCGGTTGCGTCGCGCAGACGAGATGCCGGCCGATCCGGGCAGGGCAGCCGCTGCCCGCGCATTGCACGGGCAATGCCGGCATTCGCGTCCACGTCATATCGATGACAGAAATCGTTGTTTGCGGGCGCATCGTCCGGCGCGCTAGATTGGCCGGTCCGGCGTCGGGGCCAGCCCGGCGCGCGGCCATGCTCAACGTGGATCGACGTGGAGGCCGAAGCCGATGAGTCGCGACATGCCGTTCCCGCCAAGACGGAATTGCGCCGGCGCAACGTGTCCGGTCGCACGCTTCGGTTGCTCGTACGGCATCGCGAATTCGACGAACTCGATGCCGCTCGCCGAGCCCCCCATCTTTCCGGCACTGCATTGACGACGACCTCATCGAACCCGCGCGTTGAGCGACGGCATCGCGTCGCGCCGCCCCCCGTCCTGACCGCCGCCAGCGTGTCGAAGCGCTTCGACGCGACGATCGCGCTCGCATCGGTCGACCTGTCGATCGGCGCCGGCGAAGTCGTCGCGCTGATGGGGGCCAACGGCGCGGGCAAATCGACGTTCGTCAAGATCCTGAGCGGCGTGATCCGTCACGACGGCGGCACGCTGACGCTGCACGGCACGCCTTACCGGCCGGCGTCGCCGCACGCGGCCAAGCAACTCGGCGTCGCGACCGTGCATCAGTCGGTCGCGGACGCGGTCGTGCCGACGCTGTCGATCGCCGACAACCTGCTGCTCGACCGGTTGTGCGATCCGGCCTCGCCGTGGCGCGTGCCGCCGGCAGCCCGGCGCGATGCCGCACGGCCGCTCGCCAGGCGCGTCGGCCTCGATGTCGACCTGGCGGCCCCGCTCGCGTCGCTTTCGCTGGCGGACCAGCAGCGCGTGACGCTCGCGCGTGCGCTTGCCGGGCAGCCGGGCCTGCTGATCCTCGACGAACCGACCGCGAGCCTGTCCGCGCCGGAGGCCGAGCGCCTGTTCGCGCTGCTCGATGCGTTGCGTGACGACGGCGTCGCAATCCTGCTGGTGTCGCACCGGCTCGGCGACCTGCGCCGCATTGCCGACCGCGTCGCGATCGTGCGCGACGGACGGATCGTCGCCGATCTCGCCGCACCGGTCGATTTCGACGCGGCGGTGGAAACGATGATCGGGCGGCCGTTGCCGGCCGCGCGCATGCCGGGCGCGGTTCCGGCCGCATCGTCCGACGCGGGCCTGAGCCTGCGCGGGCTCCGGTTGAGGCCGGCCAGCACGCCGTTCGATCTCGACGTGCGGCGCGGCGAGATCGTCGCGATCGCGGGCCCGGTCGGCGCCGGCAAATCGCGCCTCGCGAACACGATCTTCGGCGCCGTGCGCGCCGCACAGGGTGCGATGACGCTCGACGGCCGGCCGTGGCGCCCGCGTTCGCCCGCCGACGCGATTCGCGCCGGCGTGTTCCTCGCCGGCGAGGACCGCTGGCGCTCGTCGCTGTTTCCCGACAGCGTGCCGTTTGCGTCGATCGCGGGCACGATCAGCTTCCCGTTCCTGTCGCGCTGGTTCGGCGGCGGTGCGGTGCGCGCCGCGCACGAACGCGCGGCGGCGGCTGCCGCGATCGAGCGCTTCGGGATTCGCTGCACGGGCCCGGACGATCGTCTCGCGCGGCTGTCCGGCGGCAACCAGCAGAAGGTCGTGCTTGCCCGCTGGCACGCGGAACCCGCGCGACTGCTATTGCTCGACGAACCGTTCCAGGGCATCGACGCCGGCGCGCGCGCCGATATCGTCGATACGTTGCGGCGACACGCGCCCGAACGCGCCACGCTCGTCTTCGTCAGCGATCTCGAAGAGGCCGCCGAAGTCGCCGATCGGGTCGTCCGGTTCGATCGCGCGACGCTCGATCGTTCATTCCTCAACCCGTCAGACTGAGCCATTGCGATGCTGAAATCCGCCACGCCCGCCGTTGCACCCGATGCGGCTTCCACCGGGCCGGCGCTGCCCGCGTCCGCGCGCCTGCGCGCCGGCCTCGAACGCACCGGCATCCTGCTGGTGCTCGCCGCGCTGGTCGTCATCTTCACCGTCAAGGAGCCCGCGTTCCTGAACGTGGACAACCTGTTCAGCATCCTGCAGGCGGTGTCGATCGTCGCGCTGCTCGGGATCGGCGTGACGATCACGCTTGCGGCGGGCGGCTTCGACCTGTCGGTGGGCAGCATCGCCGCATCCGCGCAGATGGCGGCCAGCTACGTGCTGGTCGTCTGGCACGGCAGCGCGCTCGCGGCGGTGGCCGCCTGCATCGCGCTCGGCGTGGCCGCCGGCCTGTTCAACGGCGTGCTGATCACACGCTTGCGCGTGCCGGACCAGCTCGCGACGCTCGGCACGCTGTTCCTGCTCGCGGGCCTGCAACTGATCCCGACCGGCGGGCGTTCGCTCGCGACCGGTTCGGTGCTGCCCGACGGCACGGAAGCCGGCGGCACGTTTACCGACGCGTTTCTCGCGCTCGGGCGCCTGCGCGTGTTCGACGTGGTGCCGTTGCCGGTCCTGATACTGGCCGCGGTGACGGTGCTGGCCTGCGTGGCGATGGAGACGACGCGTTGGGGCCGCGTGATCTATGCGATCGGCGGCAACGAGACGGCCGCGCGGCTCGCCGGTGCGCCCGCCGCGCGCTACCGGGTCGCCGCCTATGTCGTGTCGGGTGCGATCGCGGCGCTGGGCGGCGTATTGATTGCCGCCCGCGTCGGGCGTGGCGACGTCAGTGCCGGGCATTCGCTGCTGCTCGATGCGGTGGCCGCCGCGCTGGTCGGGTACGCGGTGTGGGGCGCGAAGCGGCCGAACGTGTTCGGCACCGTGGTCGGCGCCGTGTTCGTCGGCGTGCTGCTCAATGGCCTGACCATGCTGAATGCGCCGTACTACCTGCAGGATTTCGTGAAAGGAGCGTTGCTGGTGCTCGCGCTGGCGTTCACGTTCGGCATCGGCCGGCGCGCGGATGCCCGCGCGTGAGCGGGGCGGGCGGACCTGCAGGCATTGCGTGGCGGCCGCAGCCGCTTACGCGGTGCGCACGCGCCGCTCCATGAAGCTCAGCGCGAGCACCGCAAGGATCAGCGCGCCGGTGGCCACCTGCTGCCAGTAGAAGTTCCAGCCGATCAGCAGCAGCCCGTTGGCGACGAGGCTGATCAGCAGCACGCCGAGCAGGGTGCCGGCGACGCCGGGCCGGCGCGTCGGCGATAGCGTCGTGCCGATGAAGGTCGCGCCGATCGCGTTCAGCAGGAAGCCGTTGCCGGCCTGCGGCACATAGGCCTTGACCGTCGACGACAGCAGCAGGCCGACCACGCCGTAGACGAGCGCGCTCGCGACGAACGTCGCGACGACGGTCGCCGCGACCGGCAGCCCGGAATGGCGCGCGACGCCCGGCTGCGCGCCGAGCGCGGCGCTGTACCGCCCGAACGCCGAATGCGCGAGCGCGACATGCACGACGACGCCGAGCACGACGACGCACCACAGCGGCACCGGCACGCCCGCGAGCGTGCCGTGCGCGAGCGCGCCGAACAGCGGCGGCAGCGCCACGTTCAGCAGATAGACGGGCTGGCCGCCGCCGGTGGCGAGCTGCTGGACGGTCTGGCCGATGAACAGCGTGCCGAGCGTCGCGAGAAACGGCGCGATCCCGAGCCCGGCGATCAGCGCGCCGTTGAACGCACCGACCAGCACCGCCGCGCCGAGGCCGCCGAGCAGCGCCGGCAGCACGCCCACCTGGTGCGCGACCAGCTGCACGAACACGAGGCTCGCGACGTCGATCGCGGTGCCCAGCGACAGGTCGACCGCGCCGATCGACAGCGCGAGCGTCATCCCGAGCGCGGCGATCGAGAGCAGCGCAAAGTTGTTCACCAGCACGTCGGCGAGATTGGCGGGCCGCGCGAATCCCGGCGCGAACACCGCGAAGAAGGCGATCACGGCGAGCAGTGCCGCCACGAGCGAGAACCGCTGCAGGCGGCCGATCCGTTCAGTCATGGGCATGGTGTTCCGTATGGCGGCGCCGAATCAGCGCGGTCGTCGCGACGACGAACAGGATCAGCGCGCCTTCGACGCCGTTGACCCAGTAGCTCGACACGTTGTCGAGCTGGAAGCCGTTGCCGACAATGCCGACGAACAGCGCGGCGAGCAGCGTGCCCGGCACCGTCGGCACGAGCCGCCGCGAGAACACGACGCCGAGCAGGGCGACCGCGACGACGGCCAGCAGGTTTTCGCCGGCGCCGGGCGAGCTGCCGCTCAACAGCGCGCTCGACGCAAGGGCGGCCAGCGCGGCGGCGACGCCGCTCAGCACGTAGCTGGCCGCGACGTACGCATTCACGCGCAGCCCGGCCGCCCGGGCGGCATCGCGATACGCGCCGGTCGCGGCGAGCCGCAGGCCGAAGCGGGTCCGATGCAGCAGCACGGCAAACAGCAGCGCGACGATCAGCAGCGCGGACGCGAGATGCGGCACGTCGAACGGGCCGTTGTCGATCAGGAAGGCCAGCACCGGGCTCGTGGCCGCGACCGCCGTGTTCTGCGTCAGCACCAGTTCGAAGCCGGCGCACAGATTCATCGTCGTCAGCGTGGCCAGCAGCGGGAAGATGCGCAGCGCGATCACCGCGAACGCGTTGAGCGCACCGACGGCCGCGCCGGTGGCCAGCATCAGCGCAAGCGCCGCGCCGTCCGGCAGGCCGTCACGCAGCGCGACGGCCTGCACGGCCGCGCACAGGCCCATGTTCGCCGCGATCGACAGGTCGAGACCGCCGCGGATCGGATCGGGGCCGCCGCCGATCAGCACGGCCGTCAGCCCGAACCCGAGAATGCCGACCACGGCCGACTGCTGCAGCACGTTCGCGAGGTTCGCGACCGTGAGAAAGAGCGGCGAACTCGCGGCAAACACCGCGCACACGACGGCGAACGCCAGCACCGCGCCCCAGCGCAACCAGAATTGCGCGCCGAACGCGTCCGGCGGACGGGCGAACGCCGCATCGACCGGCGCGCGACCGAGGATCCGGTTCATGTGACGGCCTCCTGCCTCGGTGCCTGGCTGCGTGCGCCGGTGGTCCAGGCGAGCAGATCCTGGCGCGTGGCGTCGCGGGTCGCGACTTCACGCACGATCCGGCCGCGCGCCATCACGAGCACGCGATCGGTGACGTCCAGCAGCTCGATCAGGTCGCTCGAGAACAGCAGGACCGCCGCGCCGTCGCGGGCGAGGCGATCGAGCAGCCGGTAGATTTCCGTCTTGGCGCCGATATCGACGCCCACCGTCGGCTCGTCCAGCAGATAGACCGGCGATGCGCGGTCCGCGCCGCGACTGAGCCATTTCGCGAGTGCGACCTTCTGCTGGTTGCCGCCGGACAGGTGGCGCACCGGCGCGTCCGGGCCGGGCGCCCGCACGCCGAGCGCGGCGATCAGCCGCCGCACCGCGTCGTCCTCGCGGCGCCGTGCGACCAGGCCGAGGCGGGTGAAGCGCGCGAGGCTCGCGAGCGTGATGTTCTCGCGCACCGACAGGCTCGGCGCGACGCCGTGCGAGCGGCGGTCTTCCGGGACGAACGCGATGCCGCGACGCACCGCGTCGCGCGGGCTGCGCAGTCGCGCCGCGCGGCCGTCGAGCGTCACCGTGCCGCGCACGCCGCGTTCGAGACCGAACAGGCTGCGCACGACCTGCTTGCCGCCGGAACCGAGCAGCCCGGTGACGCCGACGATCTCGCCGCGCCGGACCTCGAACGACACGTCGTCGAACCGGCCGGGCAGCGCGAGGCCGGCAACCCGCAGCGCAGACGGGCCGGGCACGCGCACCGGCGCATGCGATCGCGCGGCGACCTCGGTGCCGATCATCGCCGCGACGAGCGCCTCGGTCGGCGTGGTCCGTGCGTCGACGTGCGCGACGTCCGCGCCGTCGCGCAGCACGGTGACGCGATCGCAGATCGCCGCAATCTCGTTCAGGTAGTGCGACACGTAGAGGATCGTCAGCCCGCGGCGACGCAGCCGGTCGAGCGTTTGCAGCAGGCGGTCGACCTCGCTGCTGACGAGCGCGGCGGTCGGTTCGTCGAGCACGAGGATGCGCGGATCGCGCATCAACGCGCGCGTGATCTGCACGATCTGCCGCTCGGCGACGCTCAGCTCGGCGATCAGCCGGCTCGGCGGCAGGTCGAGACCGAAATGCGCGTGCAGCGCCTCGCTTGCTTCTCGTCGCATGCGGCGCGACGCGAGCAGCCCGAGCGGGCCCGGGCCGAAGGCCGGCTCGCTGCCGAACTGCAGCGCCTCGGCGACCGTGAAGGTCGCCGGCAGCAGGCGCTCCTGATGGATGAACGCGATGCCGGACGGCGGCGTGCGGCGCCCGAGCGCCCGGGGCGCGCCGTCGATTGCGATCGTCCCGGCGTCGGCCGTGTCGATGCCGGCGAGAATCCGGATCAGCGTCGATTTGCCCGCGCCATTCTGCCCGATCAGCCCGTGCACGGTGCCGCGCGCGACGTCGAGCGACGCGCCGCGCAACGCCGGCACGCCATCGAAGTGCTTGACGATCCCGCGCAGCGCCAGCGCGGGCGTGCCGGCGCTCATTTCGGGGCGGCGGCCTGCCCGAGCGTCTGCTGGGCCGACCCCGCGTTGTCCTTCGTGACGAGCAGCGACGGGACATACGTATAGGGCGGCAGCGCGCGGTCGCCGGCCAGGTAGCGCGCGACATTGTCGACCGCGGTCTTGCCGATCAGCGCGGGCTGTTGCGCGACCACGGCCGCCGCGCTCGATTTCGGATCTCTCACGAGCGCGACGACATCGGGGCTGCCGTCCACCGCGTAGGTCCTGATCTCGCCGCGGCCCGCGGCGTCGACGGCCTGCGTCGCGCCGACCTGCGGCACGTCCCATGCGGCCCAGATGGCGGAAACCTGCCCCTTCGGGTATTTCGCGAGCAACTGGCTGACCTGCGCGTATGCGCTCTGCACGGTGTTGGGAATCACGTCGCGCAACTCGGGCTGCAGGATCTTCACCTTCGGGTAGTACTTCAGCACCGCCTTCAACTGGTCGTAGCGAATCGCGCACACAGGTACGCCGTAGAAGCCGTTGAATACGAGGATGTTGCCTTCGCCGTGGATATCGTTGACGAGCTTCAGCGCGAGCTGCTCGCCGATGAAGAAGTTGTCCGAGGTCGTGACGTTGAGGCTCGACGGCGACGCCGTGTCGATCGTGAACAGCGGAATACCGGCTTGCCGGATCTTCTGCAGCCACGGTTCGAGCACGCTTGCCGTGCCGAGCTGCTCGATGATGGCGTCGGGCTTCTGCGCGATCAGCGTCTGGATCTGTGCGATCTGGCGGTTGTCGTTGCGGCCCGCGTCGAGCGCGATCGGC
Source organism: Burkholderia sp. MSh2 (assembly GCF_000731655.1). Lineage (NCBI taxonomy): Bacteria > Pseudomonadati > Pseudomonadota > Betaproteobacteria > Burkholderiales > Burkholderiaceae > Burkholderia > Burkholderia sp. MSh2. Next base: position 75,458 of record NZ_JPGM01000030.1, read on the forward strand.
GTGCCGCCGAGACGCTTCACTTCGTCGATCGCCCCCTGGTATGCCTTCAGGTCCCAGTAATGATCGGTGCCGATCGCCGTGATGCCGATGCGCTTGCCCTTCAGCGACGGCACGGCCGCGTCGCCTTGCGCGCGGGCGGGGGAAAACGTGGCGACGGCGGCGAGCGCCAGCAGGGTGGCGGCGAGCGCGCGGCGGGTCAGGGCGGGGCGGATCATGGCGTCGGTCGGGTCTGGATGGCGCGAGGGGGCTGAACTGCACGACTCTAATGACAACGCCGGCAGGCCCTAACCATCGATTCCTGCTACGCATATCACGCCCGCGCTCGATTGCTTGTTCCGCGATCGACGCCCTCGGGCCGCCGACGATTTGCCATTCGACGGAATATCGATTGCCGAATCGCTCGGTTTGAACCGGTTCGCCGCGCTGCTAGATTTTTCCGATCCCGACACTCGCCAAGGCAAACCAGCATGCGATTCCCGTTCCTTCGTCCATCGCGCCCCGGCCGGGTGCTCCGCTCGCTTGCGCTCCTGTCCGTTGCCGCGCTGACCGTGTCCGCGTCGCATGCCGGCCCGCTCAAAGGCGCGCCCGCGCCGTTCGACAAGGGCGGCGTGAAAATCGCGCTCGTCAACTACCTGTCGACCGGCGATTTCTTCCAGGCGTACGAGGCCGGTGCGCAGAAGCAGGCGAAGGCCCTCGGCATCGACCTGCGCATCTACGAGGGCCGCCAGGATGCGGCCGAGCAGCGCGAGCAGATCCAGCAGGCGATCAGCGTCGGCGTGTCGGCGATCATCGTCAACCACGGGCTGCCCGAATCGCTGAAGGACGTCGTGCAGCGCGCGCTGGACAAGGGCATCAAGGTCGTCGCGTTCGACGTCGATCTCGGCAACCCGAAGGTGCCGCAGATCGAGCAGAGCGATCGCGACCTCGCGAACCTGCTGCTCGACCAGGCGGTGAAGGACAACGGCGATGCGTTCTCGGCCGGCTACGTGTACGTCGCCGGGTTCGCGCCGCTCGACCGGCGCGACGCCTCGTGGCGGGATTTCAAGCGTGCGCATCCGAACGTGCGCGAACAGGCACGCTGGGGCACCGTCGACAATCCGATCGCGCAATCGGTCGCGAATCAGGCGGCCGCGGCCTATCGTGCGCATCCCGACATCCGCGTGGTGTTCGCGCCTTACGACGAATTTGCGCGCGGCGCGAAGCTTGCGGCCGACGAGGCGAAGCTCGCGTCGAAGCTGCGCATCTACAGCGCGGACATTTCGACCGCCGATATCGAGGCCATCCGCGCGCCCGGCAGCGCGTGGGTCGCGACCGCCGCCACGAATCCCGCGGTCGTCGGCGCCGTGTCGGTGAGGGCCGCCGCGCTGCTCGTCGCCGGGCAAGATCCGGGGCGGCGGATCGTCGTCAAGCCGACGCTGATCACGCGTGACGATCTCGTGAAGAACGACATCCGGACGATCGCGGAACTCAGTGCGAAATTTCCCGCGTTTCGGGCAAGCGATGCGGTGACGGCTGCGTGGATTCCGGCGACGGATTGAGGTGCGGGGGATTTTCCTGTTCGTGGGGGGGGGGTCGTGCCTGCGGCGGATTCTTGCGGGCTTATCCGGACAGGAATTCTCTTGAACGATGCGGAGGGCGATGCAGGATCGATTTCACGTTACCAATGGATCATCCCCCGACGGTTTGCCGTTCGTCGGCAATCCTGTGGCGCTCGCGCGCGTCGGCGAAGCGTGCGCGGGTGGGTGAAGCAGGAAGCGTTGCACCACCGTGCCGAGAGCGCGTGTCTCGAGAAGCCGACGTGCGTGGCGTTGCTGAGGCGCGCCCGGTGCGGGGTCATGCCGGCCTTGCACGTCCGGCCCGTGCAGCGGCCATGCCGGCACGCGTGCGCTTGCCGATCAACGAGCGTACGGGCTGGATAAGTGCGGCTGTCATGTGAAAAGCAGGCAACCTGCCGACGGTTCCGTCGGGATGGCTTCAGTCGCGGACTCGAGCGACATTGCGCCGCTCGAGACGGGCAATCGAATTGACCGCTTACCGTGTGGTGCCGATTGCCCGGGCGGCCTCGATGGCGAGTGGGGAAAATCGCTCGATGAAGTCCGCCTTTGCCCACTCGGCGCGCGATCCTGCGATGTGAACCGCACCAAGCGGATAGCCGTCGCGATCGACGACCGCGCTGGCGAGTACAAATTCGCCGATCAGCGACTCTTCCTCGGCAAAGGAGAAGTTCTGGACGCGAGCTTCCTCGATTTTTTCCTTGATGCGGCCGATATCGGTAATCGTCCTGGGCGTCAGGGGCGCCAGCGTGGAACGCCCGAGGATATCGTCCACCGCCGCATCGTCGAGCTTCGACAGAATCGCGCGCCCACCGGACGAGCAATAGGTCGGGATGCGTCGACCGGGCAGCGTAGCGTAGTAGGTTTCACGCTTCGATTGCCGGCGTAACGCGTAAATGATGAAGGTGTCGTCGAACAGGCTGAGATCCACCCGCTCGCCGGCCTGTTTCTGAATCTCGTTCAGTAGCGGCGTGGCTCTTTCGATCAGTGACGAACTGCGCAAGAAATCGAAGCTGCGCGCAAGAATCGCTTTGCCCAACACGAGACCGCGGCCGCCATCCTTCCGTTCCAGATAGCCCTTCAGTACCAGCGTGTGCGCAAGGCGCTGGGTCGCGCTGCGGTCCAGACCGGTCAACTTGGCCAGATCGCCGAGACTCAACGCATCGTCGTGCGTCGAGAACGCCTCGAGCAGTTCGAGCCCACGGGCGAGCGATTGCACATAGAGATTGTCCTTGGTTGCCACGTACGCCTCCTGGCGGTTGATCAGGGTTTTCCCAGTTGCGAGCAATACGGCAAGATGCAATTATATCAAATATCGATGCAAGTGTATTGCTATTTAATACTTTAGTCAAGCATCCTGTCCTGCATGACCCGGGCTGCACGCCGGGCGGAGCGTGCGGGTACGGAACGGTGCTTCCGTCACGACCCTGGTAAGACGATATGCGCGAAAACGAGTATCTGGAACTTGATGGCGTCGCACTCGCTGAACGTTTACGTGCCGGCGAGGCTTCTTCGGGCGAACTGATGGCCTGTGCCATTCAATTGGCTCGGCGAATCAATCCGGCGATCAATGCGATTTGCCATCCGGCCTATGAATCGAGTCAGCAGCTTGCGGACGAGTGGCGGGGGCGCGGTCCCTTTCAGGGGATCCCGTTTCTGTTGAAGGATTCGGGCCTCGCGGCAACGAAATTCGAGTCGAGTATCGGTTCCGCGCTGTTTGCCGACAGTCGATACAGCGAGGATGCCACCCTGGTGGCGCGATTCCAGGCCGCCGGCTTGATTGCGTTCGCTCGCACCACGGTTCCCGAGATGTGCATGGCGCCGACGACCGAGGCAAGACACAACGGCAATGCCACCCGGAACCCGTACGACAGCACCCGTTCGGCGGGCGGATCGAGCGGTGGCGCCGCCGCGAGTGTCGCGGCCGGCATCGTACCGGTCGCACACGGCAGTGATGGCGGCGGCTCCATTCGCATTCCGGCTTCGTGCTGCGGCGTATTTGGCCTGAAGCCTTCACGAGGCCGTGTGCCGATGGGGCCGTCCCGCGGCGAAGGATGGGGGGGACTCGCTACGGACGGCGTGATCAGTCGCACCGTCCGGGATACCGCGACCGCGCTGGATGCGGTGTCGCACAGCGAGCCGGGCGCGCCTTACGCTGCACCGCCTGTGAAGGGGCGTTTGATCGACCATGTGGGCAAACCCTTTGAGAGGCCGCTCCGGATTTGCGTGTGGAAGGAGCCGCCCGACGGCATCGCGCTGGCGCAGGAGTGCGCGACCGCCGTCGACGTCACGGTGCAGTTGCTGCGCGACGCGGGACACTTCGTGGAATACGGTTCCGCTTCGTCGGAGCTCGACTACGAGGGATTCATCGCGGATCACACGCGCGTGCTGGCAGCCAGTCTCGTGCAGTCTGTCGACGATCGCCTGAAGGTGCTGGGGCGTGCATTGCGGGCGGATGATCTGGAACCGGCGATGCACGATGCCTACGAGCTGGGAAAAACGATCACGGCCCAGCAATACGCGACGGCAATTCGACGCTTTCACATGATAGGACGCGTGCTCGACGCGCCGTTCGAACGGTTCGACATCGTCCTGACTCCGACGCTCGCTCAATTGCCTGCGACGCTGGGAGCGCTGGTGATGGAAGGTTCGTTCGCCGGATTTCGACGGCGCGTGTCTCGCTATTCGACCTATCTGGCCATCGTAAACGCTTCGGGCCAGCCAGCGGCAAGCGTTCCGACTTACTGGACCGAAGACGGGATACCGGTCGGCACGCAGTTGATCGCCCGCTATGGCAGGGAGGATCTGATCGTGCAACTGGCATCGCAGCTCGAATCGACGGGCAACTGGCAACCGTTGCGGAGGCGACCGTCCGTTGGCCAGTGAGCGAAAATTATTTGATTTTTAATTTTGGATTACTGATTGAGTTTGCCGAATGGACGAACTGAATCAATGACGACAGACAACGCGGATAAAGGTGGGACTATCACGATGAAACTCGACAATCAAACGGCGGCGCACTCGGTCGAGGATGCATTCTTCATGCCATTTACGTCGAATCGCCGATTCCGGAAGGACCCGGTGCTGTTTACCGAGGCGCGCGGCATGCATTATTTTCGCCCCGACGGAACTCGGGTGCTGGATGGCATTGCCGGCCTCTGGTGCGTCAATGCCGGGCATGCGCGTGAGCCGATTACGGCGGCAATCCGAGAAGCGGCCGGCCGGCTGGATTTCGCATCCAGTTTCCAGATGAGTCACCCGGGGGCAAGCGAATATGCCAAGGCGCTGACCGCGATCACGCCGGACGGCATCGATCACGTGTTCTTCAGCAACTCCGGATCGGAGGCCGTGGATACCGCACTCAAGATCGCGCTTGCCTATCAGCGCGCGATCGGTCAGCCGCAGCGGGTTCGGCTCATCGGGCGCGAGCGGGCCTATCACGGCGTCGGCTTTGGTGGATTGTCGGTTTCCGGCATAGCGGCGCAGCGCAAGCCGTTCGGAAATCTGCTGCCGTTTGTCGACCATCTGCCGCATACCTACGATCGAAGTGAAATCGCCTTCACGAAAGGCCAGCCGACGTGGGGCGAGCATTTTGCGGACTACCTGACTCGTCTCGTCGAACTGCACGACGGCTCGACCATCGCCGCGGTGATCGTCGAACCGGTCTCCGGATCGACGGGCGTGCTGGTGCCCCCGATCGGCTATCTGCAGAAACTTCGCGAGATCTGCACGGCGCACGGCATCCTGCTGATCTTCGACGAGGTCATCACGGGTTTCGGCCGCCTCGGTGCACCTTTTGCCGCCGAGCGTTTCGGCGTCGTCCCGGACATCATCACCTCGGCAAAAGGACTGACGAACGGTGCGGTGCCGATGGGCGCGACATTTGTCGCCAACCATGTCTTCGATGCATTGATGACGGGGCCGATCGACAATATCGAGTTCATGCACGGCTATACGTACTCCGGCCACCCGCTCGCCTGCGCCGCAGGCCTGGCCGCGCTACGCGTGTATCAGGACGAGAACCTGTTCACGCATGCGGCCCAGCTCGAAGCTTATTGGGCCGATGCGGCGCACAAGCTGCGTGACTTGCCGGGGGTGCTCGACATCCGCAATATCGGCCTGCTTGCGGCGGTGGACCTGCAATCGGATTCATCCAGTCCCGGGAAGCGCGGTTACGGCGTTCATCGCGCTTGCCTGCGCCGCGATGTGCTGATCCGCGCATCGGGCGACACGATGCTGCTGTCCCCGCCGCTCGTCGTCCGGCATGAAGACATCGATACGATGTTCTCGGTGCTGTCGGAATCCATTCTCGAAGGTGCGGCATCGTGAGCGATGTGCCGACGTCCTTCGATACGCGATTGAGCATCGCGGGCCGTCGTGTCGACGGCCGGGGGGAGCGATTTCACGTGTTCGATCCCGCGACCGGTGCGGTGCTCGCCGATGCGGCTGGCGCCCATCCGGATCAGGTCGACGAAGCATTGCAGGCCGCTCATGCCGGATTCCGGGTATGGCGCGATATGGCGGCGGTCGAGCGCGCGTCGATCCTGACGGATGCCGGGCGAATGCTGGGTGCGAATCTCGAGCAACTCGCCAGGCAACTCACGCTCGAGCAGGGCAAACCGTTGGCGGAAGCACGCGCCGAGTGGCAGGCGGCGCTGGAAACGCTGGACTGGTATGCGAACGAGGGGTTGCGTGCCTATGGGCGAATCGTCCCGTCGCGCGGTCGTCATGTTCAACAGCTTGTCGAGCGCGATGCGGTCGGACCGGTCGCCGCCTTCGCGCCATGGAATTTTCCGGCGCTGACGCCGATGCGCAAGATCGCCGGCAGTCTTGCCGCGGGTTGCAGCTGCATCCTCAAGGCACCGGAAGAAGCGCCGATGTCGTCGCTCGCCATTGCGCACGCGCTGGCGCGGGCCGGTCTTCCCGACGGTGTGCTGAGCGTTGTCTTCGGGGACGCGCCGGCGATTGCCGAACGGTTGCTGGGTGCGTCCGTTATCCGCATGGCGAGTTTCACGGGATCGACGCCGGTCGGTTCGACGCTGGCCGTCGCGGCAGGCCGCCGCGCACTGCCTCTGACGCTGGAGCTTGGCGGGCACGCGCCGGTGCTGGTTTTCCCGGGCGCAAATCTGGATCGCGTGTTTGCCACGGCCGTGCCCGGGAAATTTCGCAATGCCGGGCAGATCTGTGTTGCGCCCACGCGGTTCATCGTGCACCGGTCGCTGTACGAATCGTTTGCTTCGCGGCTGCGTGAATTTGCGTCCGATCTGCAGGTCGGTTCCGGTCTGGATGAACGCACCCGTATGGGGCCTCTCGCGACGCGTCGAAGGTTGGCGGCAATGGACGACCTGGTGAAGGCGGCACGCGAAGAGGGGGCGGAAATATTTCGGGCCGCCGACGTTTCGCGACCGGGCTTCTATTGGGCGCCGACCGTCGTGACCGGCCTGAAGAGAGGATCGACGTTGTTGCGCACCGAGCCTTTCGGCCCGATCGCGCCTTGCATTTCGTTCGATGAAGAGGAGGAAGCGCTCGCGCTCGCCAACGATGTGCCGTACGGCCTCGCGGCTTACCTCTTCACGGAGTCGTTGTCGCTTGCCAAGCGTGCAACCCGCGCGCTGGAGGCCGGTATGGTCGGCGTCAATACCACGCGAATCTCGTTGGCGGAACTGCCCTTCGGCGGCGTGAAGGAGAGTGGATATGGCGCCGAAGGTGGCATGGAAGGCTTGCAGGACTTTATGGTCACGCGGTCGGTCAGCATCGATTTCGGTGACTGAAGCCCGGATCAGGTGCCCGGTTCCCCCGATGAAAGACACGCGCTCTCGGGGGAATCGCGAGGAAAACCGCAGCGGGCGAATGCCGCGTCAGCGCGCGGCGACAGGCCGCGACGTGGCGGGTCGATGCGGGTGCGACACCGTTCGCTCCAGTGGAAACGCAGCGGTACGCGGTGGATTGTAGATGTAGTCATGAGGAGACTGATATGGGCGTGTTACTGTCGATCGACGGGGTCACGAAGATTTATCCGGGCGGTGGCACTGCGGTGCTCGATAACGTGAGCGTTCAGATCAACGAGGGCGAGTTCTTCACGTTGCTTGGTCCGTCCGGCTGCGGGAAGACGACGCTGCTGCGGCTGATCGCCGGATTCGAGCAGACGTCGAAAGGCGATATTCGACTCGGAGCGGAATCGATTGTCGGAAAGGCGCCGTTTCAGCGTCCGATCAACACCGTATTCCAGAGCTATGCGCTCTTTCCGCATCTGACGGTTGCCCGGAACGTCGGATTCGGACTGGAGATGAAGGGGGAGCGGCGCGAAAAAATCGACGCCACCGTAGAGGAAATGCTGAGCCTCGTTCGATTGCCGCATGTCGGCGAGCGCTTTCCGCACCAGTTGTCCGGCGGGCAGCAGCAGCGCATCGCGTTGGCAAGGGCGTTGGCCAATCGACCGCGCCTGCTGTTGCTCGATGAGTCGCTGTCGGCTCTCGATCTGAAACTGCGCAAGGAGATGCAGACCGAACTGAAGCGTCTGCAGCGGCAGACCGGCATCACGTTTGTCTTCGTGACACACGATCAGGAAGAAGCGCTGACGATGTCGGACCGTATCGCTGTCCTGAATGCCGGAAAGATCGAACAGATCGGCGCCGCAAGAGAGATATACGACACACCTGCGACACGCTTCGTCGCGGCTTTCATCGGCGACGCGAACCTGATTGACGCCACCGTGGTCGGTGGAGGCGGCGGCCTTCGGCTTCCGGGCGACTCGTCTTTCGGTGCGATGCCCGGCAAGAACGCGACCGTCGTCGTCCGGCCGGAACACATCCGGCTGTCCCGAACGAAAGACGGCGGATCCGAAGACGGTATTCACCTGTCCGTGAGGGTGACCGACATCGACTACGTCGGTACCTCGACGCTCTACCATGTCGAAAACGAAGACGGAACGCGGTTACGGGTTCGTCAACAGGATTCCGCCGACGAGTTGAATGTCCCTCGTATCGGTCAATTGGGCGTCGTGTTTCTGCCGTCGAAATCCTGTCGGGTACTTCCATCATGAGCATGCATACGACCGTGTGCACCGAGCGTGCCCGATACCCGCTGTTGCTGCCCGTCATGCTCGTCCTGTTGGCCGGATTCGCGATACCGATGCTTATCGTGGCCGTCGTTTCCGTTTCGAAGCCGCTCGACTACGGTGGCGTGGCGTGGGGAACGTTTTCTCCGCTCTCGTATGTCCGGGTGCTGTTCGACCAGGATTTCGACGGAACATGGAACTGGACTTCGGCCTATGCGACGCTTTTTTGTCGAACCGTTCTATTCGCATTGCTAACGACTATCCTGTGCGCGATCGCAGGATTTCCCGTGGCGCTGTTCATCGCAATGCAACCCAAGGCGCGTCGACCTCTGCTGCTCATGCTCGTCTCGATCCCGTTCTGGACGAACATGATTGTCAGGTGTTACTCGTGGATCATTTTGCTCAGAGACGACGGCGTAATCGGCAATTTCATGAGCCGGCTTCATTTGGGTTCGACGGCGCCGGGAATCCTGTATTCCAATACGGCGACCTTCATCGGGCTCACCTATGCGTTTCTGCCGTTCATGGTGCTCCCGATCTACACGAGTCTCGAGAAGATGAACTGGGAGCTTGCCGAAGCGGCTTACGACCTCGGCGCAAACCGCATCAAGATGCTGCGAAGGGTCGTGATTCCGATTTCCCGCCCCGGCATCGTGTCAGGTTGCATGCTGGTATTCGTGCCGGCGCTGGGTGCCTATCTGGTTCCGGATCTGCTCGGCGGTGGCAAGTCCATGATGCTCGGCAACCTGATCCAGATGCAGTTCGGCGTGGCGCGCAACTGGTCGTTCGGTGCCGCATTGTCGCTGTTGTTGTTTGTGCCGATCCTGGCATCCGTCATTGTTCTGCTCTTTAAAGAAAACCGGAAACAGGAGTCGAAATGAATTCATCGGGCAACATCTCCATGGATAGAATCAAATCGATTTCGTCGGCCGGCGGGCTGGGAAAGACGAAGGTGCGATCGCTGAATTCGTTTGTCGGTCTGCGGACAATCACCGTCGCATTCTTCATCTTTCTTTATGCGCCAATCCTTGTCCTCGTCGTGCTGAGTTTCAATGCCGGAGATTCCACCGCGACATGGAGCGGATTCGGGCTGCAGGCTTATCGCACATTGGCGGCGGACGGTGCGCTTCGACAGGCCGCGGGGAATTCACTGATCGTGGCATGCTTCGCGACGATCGGCTCCACCCTGGTGGCGACATTGGCCGCGATCGCGCTGCATGGTCGTAGAGGCGCGATGGAGCAGATCACGGGAAGCGCCATCACGTTTCCGCTGCTCGTTCCGGAGATCGTCACGGCCGTCGCGACATTGCTCGCGCTTTCGGTGCTGGCGATTCCGCTCGGGCTCGCCACGATCATGTTCGCACACACGGTGTTCTGCCTGCCGTTCGCGTTCCTTCCCGTCAAGGCGCGGCTTGCGGACATGGACGGTCGGCTGCTCGATGCAGCGGCCGACCTCTACGCGACGCCGTTCAGAGCGTTCCGGGCGGTGACGTTGCCGCTCATGGTGCCGGGAATCGTGGCGGGCGCCATGCTGGCGTTCATCACGTCGATCGACAACTTTGTCATCACGTATTTTGTCGCCGGAGCGGGGTACACGACCCTGCCGGTTTATATCTACGGCGTAGTCAAAGTCGGGGTTTCGCCGGAGATCAATGCGATTTCCACCGTGCTGCTGGCGGTCTCGGTGTCGCTTGTGACGCTGTCGTATTTTGTCGGGAAGTTGAGAAGAATCTGATGTCCCGATTTGTTAGTCAAACCACCAGGAGGAGACTCATGAAGTACCTGACTCGTTTCATTTTCGGCGTTGCCATGGGCTTCGCAAGCATCGGGCTGCAGGCAGCCGAACTGCATTTCGCCAACTGGTCCAACTACTATCCTCCGGAATTGCTGAAGAAGTTCGAGAAAGAGACGGGGATCAAGACGACGCTGGATTCATATGCCGACAACGACGAACTTCTGGCCAAGCTGCGTGCGGGATCAGGCAGCTACGACGTCGTCGTGGTGAGCGATTCGTATGTACAGATCATGGCACGGGGAGACATGCTGCGGAAGATAGACAAGGCGAAGTTGCCGAATTTTTCCGGCATAACGGAAAAGCAGTTTTCCTCTCCTGCCTATGATCCGGCCCGGACCTACACGATGCCGTATCTGTGGGGCAGCGATGGTCTGGTTTACGATTCCAGGCAGGTTCCGGGCGGCAAGATCGACGATAGCTGGAAGAGCTTGTTTGTTCCGGCGGAAGCACTGCGCGGCAGGATCGGCGTCTTGAATATCGAGGAGGAACTGTATTCGGCAGCGGCCTTTTACGCAGGCGTGGATCCGTGCACCGAGAATCCGAACGATGCGAAGAAGATCCTTGATATCTTGTCGGCCCAGAAGCCGTACGTACAGACTTTCGACAGCAACCCGATCTCGGTGATGCAAGCGGGGACTGTCGCCATGCACCTGATGTGGAACGGCGCCTTCCTGCGCGCGAAGAAGCAGCGACCCTCTCTCGTATTCGTCTATCCGCGGGAGGGCGTGAAGGTCTTTCAGGACAATTTCGCGATTCCCGCTACCGCGAAGAACGTCAACGAGGCGCTTACGTTCCTGAACTGGATGCTGAAACCGGAAAACATCGCCGCCGCATCGAACTTCACCGGCTACAGCAATGCGATTCCGGCGTCATACAAGCTCCTCAAGCCGGATATGGCGCAGGATGCCAGTATCGTCGTGCCGGACTCGATGAAACCGAGACTGCGACCGTTCGAACAATGTTCGACGGCCGCGCTGCAACTGCGCAACAAGGTGTGGGTCAAGTTCAAGCAGTGAGCGGCAGCGTCTGATGGAGTCATTCCATTCAAATAATTTAGTAATGCAAATCGAAATAGAGAAATCCGATGATCCTGGCCTGGAACAGGAATCGCTGTTTTGATGGATGCCGCGTTTCGATTTTCAAAGAAAACAGAGAAATACTATCGAAGGATTGGAGATGAAAAGAATCTGTATTGCGAGCGGGTTGATCGGTTCCTTGTTGAGTGCGAGTTCCGTCGTCCATGCCCAGAGTTCGGTAACGATGTATGGCGTGCTCGACGAATCGATCCAGTACACACGTAACGTGGATGGGCACACCTCCCAGCTTGCCTTGTACGCCGGCCAGCTTACGACGGACCGGTGGGGTGTGAAGGGGAGCGAAGATCTCGGCAACGGCGTGAAGGCGATCTTCAGGCTGGAGAACATTTTCAACCTGAACAACGGCGCCGCGCAGCGGATGTGGGGGAAGTCATGGGTGGGTTTGTCGAGCGACACATACGGAACGGTGACCGTCGGTCGGCAACTCGATCCGTTGAGTGATCTGGTGATGGAGGTGCAAGGGAACAATTTTCTCGAGTACTTCACCGCACCGGGGGATGTCGACAACGGCGACGCCACGGTCTACACGAACAGCGCGATCAAGTGGGCAAGCCCCTCGTGGGGCGGACTGCGAACGTCGGTGATGTACTCGGTAGGGGGCGTTGCCGGGTCGACTGGATCGGGCCAGACCTACAGCGCGGCGGTCAACTACAGCCTCAAGCCGATTGCGATCGCCGCCGGATATTTTCATATCGACAATGGTAATCCCGCGACCTCGGCCCGCGGAACGTCGACTGCCGGAACGATATTCAATTCGCCGGTCAACGCCGCTTATGCGTCGGCGCGTTCGATCAATATCCTGCGCACGGGGGTAACGTATGCACCCGGTCACTGGACTTTCGGGCTGAATTACAGTCACTCGGAATACATCGGCGATGCTTCGTCGACGTTCTCGAGGAACGAATACTATGATTCGGCGGCTGCCTTCGCGGCCTGGAACGTTACGCCGAGCTTGTTGCTCGAGGGCGGGTATGTTTATCTGAAATCACACGGCGATTCGTCGGCAACGTACCATCAGGCGTCGTTGGCGGCCGATTACTCCCTCTCGAAAAGAACCGATCTCTATGCGATCGCGGGCTATGTTCACGCATCCGGCAACAACGGCGTCGGCCCCGCCCAGGCGGTTATTGCCGACTCGTTTGCACCGGCCGGATCGTCTTCGCAACAAATCGCGATCGTAGGCGTACGGCACCGCTTCTGAACGTCGCATCAAGGCCTCGGTTCCCGACGCGCATTCGGGGGACAGTTGCTCCCCGGTTCTTGAACAGATGCAGTGACGCCCGGATATCCGATGCGCGTTGCGGTGCTGTTGGTTGAAGAACTCGGGGAGGCGATGTATTGCTCGTCGACCTTCGGCGTCAAGTCGTCGAGAGCCATGCGAGGCCGGTTTCCATTGCATTCCTGTCGCCACGAGTCGATTACCCGTCAAACTTGTTCAAGGGATTCGAACAGTGGAGGTTCGGGCATTCGTCACCGAGTGATCCGTTAAACGTCTCGATACGACGTGATCGATGCATGGGCGAGCACGGGCCGCGATCGCGCCGACCGCCGGGCAGCACTGCCGCGCGGCGAAAAATGCGGCAGGGGCCTGCGTCGCCGGCGAGCGCTGGCGCTGGTTGCTCGACTTCAAGGAAAAAGCCCCGTGCCGAGACGAGGCGTGGTGGATTCCGTGGTGAGCCGCTACGGATTGACGATGCGGCGGGCCTGTCGGCTCGTGAAGCATCCGCGCAGCGTTCAGTACTACAGAAGCGTCAAGCCCCCCGGAAAGCCGATGTGGATCACGTCGCCCGCCTGCTGTTGCGCTGGCGTAACGTAGCAGATTCCGCATCTGTCGACGCTCGTAGTTCCATCAATGAATGAACCGCATCGCCCACTGCCGGGCTGTGCGTTGAGCGGCCCAACCCATGAAATATCGGGAACGCTTACGTACCTCTTTCTTCATCCTTTTCCGCCGGGCACTTCTTTCTCGTCGTAGGTCTTGCGGGCAGCCGCAATTTCACTTCGATTCTGGATCGCCCAACCTATGAGCATTTGAACGGGCACCAAAAGCGACTCCCCCAGCGGGGTCAGAGCATACTCGACTGTCGCCGGAATAGTGGGAAATACAGTGCGTGTCACCAACCCGTTACGTTCCAGGCCCCGTAGCGTTACCGTGAGCATCCGCTGGCTGATGTCTTTGATGTTTCGCTTGATTTGTGTGAAACGCAGTGGCCCCGTGGCCAAATGAGAAATAACGAGCGCTGTCCATTTATCACCGACGAAATCAAGGATCGAGCGCACAGGGCAATCGACATTGATATCGACGTCGGGATCGGGGAGGTGAATGGTTACTTGCATGTGCCTTTGTAACTGAAAACTGCCGCCTTGCGGCGGCCGCCGGAACTAAATAGCATGCCTGCAGGTTAGTCTCAAGACGTAACCATTGATAGGATGATACTCATGAAAGTGATTGAACTCCAGAAATACGGTGGCGCGGAAGCTCTCCAACTCGTTGACCATCCCGAGCCGGTCGTTGGCTCGGGTGAGGTTCTTGTGGGTATCGCCGCAACTTCGTTCAACCCGGTCGATTCCAAGCGGGCCTCCGGGCTTCTCAAGGCAATCTTGCCCATTCGTTTTCCGTTCGTTCCTGGGGGCGATTTTTCAGGCGTTGTCGAGGCGATCGGTGAAGGCGTGACCGGTTTCCGAAAGGGAGATGCGGTTTACGGCTCTTCGGCAGGTGGGGGAACATATGCCGAACGGGTCGCAGTCGATGCTAAAAGTATTGCTATTAAACCGACGAATCTATCGCACGGCGAAGCGGCCTCACTGGCGCTCGTCGGCCAGACTGCAGCGCAGGCGATTGAAGCTGCTGGCGTCGTGAAGGGAAAGACTGTTTTGATTCACGGGGCGGGAGGTGCGGTGGGTTCCGTCGCCGTGCAGCTCGCGCATTACTATGGTGCGACGGTAATCGGTACAGCATCGGCTGACGATGCGGCACGACTTCTTGGCTACGGAGCCAGGCAGGTCATTGATCGGAATACACGATTCGAGGACCAGATTGAAAGCGTTGATGTTGTGATCGATGCTGTTGGTGGAGAAGTTCAGGCCAGATCATTCGCAGTTCTAAAAGAAGGCGGAATCCTCATCGCTCTGAGCGAGCCGCCCTCGCAGGATGAAGCGCGTCGGCACGGCGTGACGGCGACGATGTTGTTTACCCAGGGTTCGACAGCAAGTCTTGATGCGTTGCGTGAGCGGATTGAAGGGGGGGATGTGGTCCCGTTCGTTGGGCAACACTATCCACTTGCCGAAGCTTCGCATGTTTGGCTTAAGGCTGCCGCAGGAGGCACGAAAGGAAAAATCGTAATCGACGTTCTGGAAGGCAAGTGATTATATTTGTTGTCTGAATATTATTTAATTGTTCTAAATTTTAATCGTGGGGAAATTCATGTCTAAGCTCGTCCTGGTTGTCGGTGCCACAGGTTGGCTCGGCCATAAAATTACAAATGCAATTGTTGCGCGCGGCATTCCGACGCGAGTTGCATTGCGAGGCGGATCGGCGCATCAAAAGGCCGGTTTGTTCAATGGGCGAGCAGAAATCGTTTCGGCTGACCTGGCGGATGGCGATAGCCTGGTAAAAGCGGCGAAAGGTGTTGATACCATTGTTTCCGTGGTTCAAGGTGGTCCGGCCGAGATCATTGACGGTCAGGTGGCGCTTGCAAGGGCAGGCGTAGAGGCAGGCGTAAAGCGCATTATTCCTTCTGATTTTTCGATCGATTTTCGTGGCGTGTCGACGGACCGCCACCTGTTTCTCGGGTGGCGCGAACAAGCCGATCGGGCGATTGAAAAACTGGGGCTGGCGCAGAATAATATCTTCAATGGCGCCTTCACTGAAATCTTGGGTCTTGAATTTTTCGAGATGATGGATTTCAAGGAGGGCCAGGTAAAATTCTGGGGAGATCCCGACCAAAAATATGACTTTACCGCTACCAAAGATGTGGCTGAGTTTACTGCTGAAGTCGTGAAAGATCGTGAACGTGTCGGTCCGCAAATGGTCAACTCTGAACGAGCAAGCCCCAGGCAGCTCGCTGAAATTGCCTCGCAAGTTTTCGGGCGCGCCTTCAAGCTGAGTCATCTCGGCAGCCTCGCCGACCTCGATGTGGAGATTTCCTCACGGCAAGCTGCTCATCCGCAGAATCCGATGGCGTGGGCTGCGCTTCAATACCAGCGGATGATGGCATCAAGTGAAAGTGCGTTGACGCTCCCGGTTACAACTGGCAGTTTCGTAAGCGAGCCTACGACCATTTATCAGTTCTTTTCCGGGCTTAAGCAAGCTTAACGACTCTGTCACGCTAGAAAACCGAGTTGGCCAGGATGGGGGGGAAGAAAATGAAGCCACCCTATCAGGGCCGTCGGTTCATCGCGTCGATCGTCGACCAGGCTGCACGGTAGCACTTTGGGCTCCCGTCCAGTCTGCTCGACATCGAGGAGTTGCTTTTCGGCGGTGGTGTATTTGCCGGCCATGAGACTCACCTGATCGGCTTGCTTCAGTACAGCCACAATCTGCTCGATCGAAAAGCGTTTCCGTTTCATGACGAACCGCCTCCTGGTTCAGGGTCAAGTTTGCTGTAAAACTCGCGCTCGGATCGGTCCGGAATTCCTGGAGCGGATCAAGACGGGATTTCGACATTCGCGCACCTGCGTCGAATCCCGTCCCGACGTCGTGGAGGATGCCGGAAGCCTGGCGGTTTGCCCGTCTGCCGGGAGCCGCCGCGGGGCAGCCGATGATCGTTTTACCGGACCGAGCGGAGGATCCGTATCGGCTATCATCACAGCGCGAATCGTTTGTCCGACGATGAACGATTACGCCTGGCTGTGGCGGCCGGTAGACGGAAGTGACTGATACGGCGTGCGGCGCATTTCTCAAGCACGTTTTGTTCCTGTCGACCCGTCGAGAAAAATCGAGACGGAGACGACGATGACGAGAACCGGATTCAACTGGATCGCGGACTTGAGCCCGGTCGCGCGGGATGCGCTGCTGGCTCGCGCGCACGACAGGATGCTGCCGAACGCGACCGTTCTGTATTGTCAGGGCGATACCACGACGGAGCTTTTTCAGATCGTTTCAGGTGAGGTCAGGATGTTCGTTCTCGACGAGGACGGTCAGGAGGTCCTGATCTATTTCTACGGCCCGGGCGACGTCGTTGCGGACAGCTCCGCGATCGACCCGAACCCTTACCCGGTCACGATCATGACCCGAGGAGAAACCCGGCTGAAGGCGTGGTCGATCGACGACGTTGCTGAGTTGCGCGCCGCGTTTCCCGAAATCGATACGTCGCTCGCGCTCCAGATGAGCCAGCGGTTGCGGGGGCTGCTGGTCCTGATCCTGGAACTGGTGACGCTATCGGTGCCTGCCCGCGTCGCGGCGCGTATCGCCTCTTTGGCGCAGTTGCAAGGGAAATCGGCCACCGGTACGCCGCTCAGTCTTTCGCAAACCGACCTGAGCCTGATGGTCGGGGCGACGAGGCAGAGCATCAATAGCGTGCTGAACGATCTGAAGGGGCGCGACCTGATCGATACGCACTACGGCAGGATCTACGTCAAGGATCTTTCGGGATTAAGCCGTTATGCGGCGGCTGTCAAGCGGAAAGCCTAGGCGCCGGCCTCAGGGAAAATCCGTCAAACACTGTCCGCTGGCCGACGGTCTTGTAGACCGATGCCTCCTACGATTCACTCAACAACTCGCCGATGAGCGAGGTCGTGAATCCCAAGGAGACATGCATGCCCAGCACCGATATTTCCGTGGTCGTGAAACGCCATGCCGAGGCGCAGCCCGCGCGGACCGCGCTGATCTCCGGGCAGCGCCGCACGAGCTACGCCGAACTGGACAGACGCGTCGATCAGGTCGCCAATGGCTTGATGGAGGCTGGCCTGCGGCGACAGGATCACATCGCGATCCTGGATCTGAACAGCGACCACTTCTATGAAATCTGGCTCGGATCGGCACGGGCCGGGGTCGTCTGCGTGGCGTTGAATGCGCGGATAGCGGCTGCCGAGGTGGCGTCGGTGCTCCGCGATTGCAGGCCTCGTGTGCTGTTTGTCGGGGCAGCCTATGCGGAAATGATCGAGGCGCTTCGGTCCACGCTGGACTTCGTCGAGAAGATCGTGGTCACCGGCGCGGCATTCGAGCAATGGCGGGATGCGCAATCGGCCACTCCGCACGGGACGCAGGCGGACGGTGAAGATGTTTGCCTGCAACTGTACACGAGCGGCACCACCGGCGTGCCCAAGGGCGTTCAACTGACCAACGACAACGTTCGTGCGGCATTCGAGCCTTCCGACCGGACCATGCCGTCTCCCTGGACGTCGCTTCGCTCCACCGATGTCGTGCTGCAGGTGCTCCCGCACGGGCATGTGGCCGGATCGGGCTTCGGGCTGGCCGGCCTTCACAACGGCGCGACACTTGTCATCGCGCGCGAATTCAATCCCCCGGAACTGATAGCCGTCATCGAGCGGGAAAGCGTGACGACCGTCGTCATGGTGCCCGTGATGATCGATGCACTGATGGGAGCCCTGGCCGCGCGACCCGACGGCGGCGATGCGTGCCGGAGTCTCGATCACATCATTTACGGCGCGGCGCCGATGGCGACGGCGACCCTGCTGCGGGCGCTCAAGTTGTTTCCGGCGGCCGGATTCGGGCAGCTCTACGGCTTGACCGAGACGTCCGGCCCGATCACCTACCTGTCGCCGGCCGACCACCGGGCCATTGCCGCGGGTGACGAGCGACTGGCGCTGTCGTGCGGGCGGCGGATGCCGGACGTCGAGGTGCGGGTCGTGGATGGAGACGGCAACGAGGTGTTTCCCGGACAGGTCGGCGAGATCGTCTGCCGGGCGAGACAAGTGATGAAGGGGTACTGGGATCGCGACGCGGACAATGCCGCCGTGCTGCGAGGCGGCTGGTTCCATACGGGCGACATAGGCTCCGTCGACGAGAACGGCTATTTCCAGCTCCACGATCGCAAGCGCGACATGATCATCACGGGCGGCGAAAACGTCTATCCCGCCGAAGTCGAGAACGCGCTCCACGGCCATCCCGACGTGGCGGAGGCGGCCGTGTTCGGGGTGCCGGACGGCAAGTGGGGCGAGGCGGTCCGCGCGGCCGTCGTTCTCAAGCCGGGTGCATCTGCCAGCGAGGCCGACCTGGTCGCTTACCTGAAAGCGCGTCTGGCCGGCTTCAAGGTGCCCAAGACGATCGACTTTGCCGAATCGCTGCCGCGCAACGCGACCGGCAAGATCCTCCGGCGCATTCTGCGGGAACCCTTCTGGAAGGACGAGGCACGGCACGTCGCGTGACCGGAGCGGGTTCCTGCAGCGTTTTGGGTGCCTTCCGGCAGGCGGGCATCCGTTCATCGGCGTGATTCAGCAACCGGTTCACATTAAATAGAGGAGTGCAAAACATGGGTGTCAAGTTCGAAATGGATGGTGCGCTGGCGATTGCCACGTTTGACGATCCGCCATTGAACCTGATGGGCGAGGCGGCGATCTCGGGTTTCGAGGACGCCGTCGCGCTGGCGGTCGAAAACAAGGCGCGGGCATTCCTGACGCTTGCCAATGGCGATCATTTTTGCGCTGGCGCGCACGTCATCGAGAATTTCCTGGAGGCGGATGCCAACAAGGGGCGTCGCCTGATCAATCGCGTGTTTGCGATCACGCAGCGCTTCGAGCGACTGCCGATCCCCACGGTCGTCGCGGTGCGCGGCATGTGTCTCGGCGGCGGTAACGAGGTGGCGCAGCTGCACGACATCATCTGGGCGGGGGAGTCGGCCCAGTTCGGTCAGGTTGAGGCGCGTATCGGCACCGCGACGCTGCTGGGCGGCGGCGCGCGTCTGGTATCCCGTATCGGGCTGGCCCGGGCCAAGGAGATGGTCTTTTCCGCGAATCCGTATCCGGCGAAGACGGTGCTCGAGTGGGGGTTGATCAACCGGGTGCTGCCGGACGATCAGGTCGAAGCGAAAGCCCGCGCCTATGCCAAGGGTCTGTCCGAGGGGCCGACGGTGGCGCACGCCGTCAACAAGGCGATTGTCAATGCCGCCGCTGCCTACGGGCTGAGCGCGGCGGACGCATTGACCATGGATTCGGCGCCTCAGACGTTCGATACCGAAGACATGCGAGACGCCGTCAAGCGTTTCGCCGAAGGCGGGACGGAGGCCTTGTTCAAGGGCTCGGTCTTCAAAGGGCGTTGAGACGGAGGCGAATGATCATGGTTGTCTATCGTGCACCGGTCGAGGAGTACCGGTTCCTCGCCCAGCATGTGCTGGCGCCCGAATATCGGGCCATGCCGGATGCGGATGAAGCGGACGGCGATACGCTGGCCAGCATCATCAAGGCGCTCGGCATTTTCGTGAGCGAGCGCGTCATTCCGCTCGCCGTCGCGGCCGATGCGCAGGGGTGTGTCGTTGCCGACGGGGCGGTGCGCACACCTTCGGGATACCGCGAAGCCTACCGCGATCTCGTGAGCGGCGGCTGGGGATCGATCCATGTCGCCGAAGCGCACGGCGGACACGGCTTGCCTCTTGCGCTCGCGCTGGCCTGCGACGAAGTGCTGAGCAGCGGCGCCATGGCCTTCTCGCTCTACACCTCGTTGCGCTTGGGGGTGTACAAGGTGCTGCAAGCCCTCGGATCCGAGTCGCTCCGCAACGACTATCTCGCGAAGCTCGGGTCGGGCGAGTGGAACGGAACCATGTGCCTGACCGAACCGCACTGCGGAACCGATCTGTCGCTGCTTCGTACGGCCGCCGAGGCGGCGGACGACGGCACGTTCCGCCTCTCGGGGACCAAGATCTTCATCACCGGGGGGGATCACGATCTGACGGAAAACATCGTCCATCTGGTGCTGGCACGGATCAAGGGCGGCGCACCGGGCCTTGCGGGGCTGGGTCTTTTCGTTATCCCGAAGTTCCGCAACGACGGTCGCGGCAACTGGTCGATACCTAACGGGGTCGGCTGTTCCCGCGTCGAACACAAGCTGGGGATACATGCATCGGCAACGGCCGAGCTGCAGTTCGAGGACGCGCACGGCTGGATGGTCGGCGATCCCGGGGCAGGGCTGGCTGGCATGTTCATCATGATGAAGCTCGCGCGCCTCGGAACCGCCTTCCAGGCGATCGGGGTGGCGGAGATCGCCAGCCAGAACGCCATCGCGTATGCCTGCGAGCGCGTGCAGGGGCGGGACCTCGTCGGTGGCCGCAAGGCAGCCGTTCCCATCATCGAACATCCCAACATCCGTCGCGAGATCGTGCGCATGCGTACCCTCACGGCGAGTGCGAGAACGCTGGCGTTCCTTGCCGCCATCCTGCAGGAACGCACCGGCAGTCGCGATCGCTCGGAGGCCGCGGAGGCCGAGGGCCTGCTATCGGTGCTCATGCCGGTGGCGAAAGCCATGTGCAGCGAATACGGGGTCGAGGTCGCGACGGCCGCGATGCAGACCTACGGCGGCCACGGCTACATCAGGGACAACGGCATCGAGGGGATGTTGCGCGACGTTCAGATCCTGCCCATCTACGAGGGAACGAACGACATCCAGTCGCTGGATATCGTGCTGCGCCGTCTCGAGGAAGGTTGCCCGCAACTGCTGGCGTGGCTGCAACAGCAACTGCGGACCCTGCCGTCGTCCCCTTTTGCAGAACGGGTTCGACGCACGCTCGGACTGATCGAGGCGGCGGCTGACCAACTGGCCGCGCAGTTGCGAGGCGATCCGTTCTCGGCGCTGCAGATGGCGCGGGAGTTCCTCTGGCTCATCGGACACGGTGTGCTGGGCGTGCTCTGGCTGCGTGTGCTGCATGCCGTCGAAGACGGCGAGCCGTTGCCGGTCGATGCCGCTGCCAAGCGGTCGGAAGCGGGTTTCTATTTTTCGTTTGTTCATCCGGAAGTCGACCTGCGCGCCGCTCGCCTTGCAGCAGCCGGCGAGGTGCGTGCAGCCCTGCAGTCCTACCCCGTCGACACCCATTGAGAGAATTCATACATGTCCAGTCACAATTCACTGTTTGACGTCCGCGGCAAGGTCGCGGTGGTCACCGGCGGCACGCGCGGTATCGGCCTGATGATCGCCGAAGGATTCGTCAAGGCCGGCGTCAAGACCTATGTGGTGTCTCGAAAGACCGATGCGTGCGAGGAGGCCGAGCGCGCCCTGCGACAGCACGGCGAGGCGTTCGGTATTGCGGCCGACCTGTCCGATCCGGCCGCGGTGGACGTCTTCGCCCAGGAGATGTTGCGTCGCGAGCCCAGGCTCGACATCCTCGTCAACAACGCCGGCGCGTCGTGGGGCGCTTCGTTCGACGAATTTCCCGCGAACGGATGGGACAAGATCATGGACCTGAATCTGCGGTCGATCTTCTTCCTGACGCAGAAACTGGCCCCGGCCCTGCGCGCCGCCGCGACCGAGGGTGATCCCGCGCGGGTCATCAACATCGGCTCGGTCGATGGCCTCACGAGCCCCGACATGAACAACTTCTCCTACTCGGCCAGCAAGGCGGCGGTGCACCATCTGACGCGCCATCTCGCGAAGCATCTCGCGTCTTCCGACATCAGCGTGAACGCGATCGCACCGGGCCCGTTCGAGACCAAGATGACGGCGCACATGCTCAAGGAAGCGGGCGACGCCATCATGAAGCTGATTCCGCGGCGCCGTACGGGTTTGGCTTCCGATGTCGCGGGTACGGCGATCTTCCTGTCTTCGTCTGCGTCGGCGTACATCACCGGGGCGGTGATTCCGCTCGATGGCGGTTTTTCCACGACGCGTTGACCGCGCCGTGCAAGGAGAGAGTACATGAGCGTTCGGAAACTCAGTCCCGACGACCTGAAATCGCTGGTCGGAAAGGAGTTGGCGCCGTCCGAATGGATATCGATCGATCAGGCGCGTATCGACGCCTTCGCCGATGTCACGGGCGATCGCCAGTTCATCCACGTCGATCCGGAGAAAGCGGCGAAAGGGCCTTTCGGCGGGACCGTCGCGCATGGCCTGCTGGTGCTGTCGCTATTGCCGGCATTGATCGAGAAGACCGTGCCCGTGCCGTCGAACGTCGGCACGACCGTGAACTACGGCTACAACAAGATCCGCTTTCTTGCACCCGTCCGCAGCGGCAGGCAAGTGCGCGCGAAGTTCGTCGTCAGCGAGTTTGCGGAGCCCCAGCCCGGTCGCTATCAGCAGATCACGACGGTCACGGTCGAGATCGAGGGCGAGTCGAGACCCGCGCTGGTCGCGGAGTGGATCGGCGTGGGGCTGGTCGGGCAGAACGGGTGAAAGGAGAGGACATGAGTATTCGATTCGACGGCAAGGTCGCGATCGTGACGGGGGCCGGCAACGGCTTGGGACGTGCGCATGCGTTGGGGCTGGCCGCACGTGGCGCCAGGGTGCTCGTCAACGACCTGGGCAGCCGTCGCGACGGCTGCGGCGCGAGTCTCGCGGCGGCCGAGCAGGTGGCGGCGGACATCCGCGCGGCCGGCGGGGAGGCCATCGCCAACGGTGCGAACGTGGCGCACTTCGACGACGTGCTGGCCATGGTGGAGGAGGCCAGGGCCGAATGGGGCCGCGTGGACATCCTGGTGAACAACGCCGGCATCCTGCGCGACGCCACGTTTGCCAAGATGTCGCTGGACGACTTCTGGGCAGTGATGGACGTCCACGTTCGGGGAACGGTGAATTGCACCAAGGCGGTATGGGACCTGATGCGCGAACAGAAGTACGGGCGCATCGTATTCACGTCCTCGGCCTCGGGCATCTACGGCAACTTCGGCCAGTCGAACTACGGCGCGGCGAAGGCGGCCATGGTGGGGCTGATGAACGTGCTCCATCTCGAAGGTCAGAAATACGATATCCGTGTCAACGTGATCGCCCCTACCGCGGCGACCCGGATGACCGAGGGTCTCATCCCGGAGGATGCGTTGCAACGCCTGACGCCGGAATCCATCACGCCGGGGGTCTTGTTCCTGGCCAGCGATCAAGCCCCGTCGCGGGTCATTCTGGGCGCCGGATGCGGCGTCTTTGCGCGGAGCGTCATCTACGAAACGGAAGGTCTCTATCTCCCCGAGGAATTGCGCACTCCGGATGTCATTGCCGCGAGATTCGAAGAGATCTCCAACGCGTCGGGGCAGTGCGCGCTGGAGGGTGCGCCGCAGCAGACGATGCGCTTTGTCAGCAAGGCAGCCGCCGGCTGACGGTCAAAATCAAGCAGAGGATTTTTTACATGCGTGAAGCTGTTATTGTCTCAACCGCCCGGACACCGATCGGCCGGGCCTTCCGCGGTGCCTTCAACGACACCCGGTCTCCCACGCTGATGGCGCATGCCATCGAGCATGCCGTCCGGCGCTCCGGTCTGGAAGGCGACGTGTTCGATGACGCGGTGATCGGAACCGTGCTGGCGGCGGGCACGGCAGGCGGCAACCTGGCCCGTAACGCCGTGTTCGCCGCCGGATTGCCGACCAGCGTGCCGGCTCAGACCATGGACCGTCAATGTTCGTCGGGGTTGATGGCCATCGCCACGGCGGCCAAGCAGATCGCCTTCGACGGCATGACGGCCTGCATCGCCGGCGGGCAGGAGAACATCTCCGCCGTGCAGAACGACTATTTTGCGTGGGCCGGACGGGACATCGATCCTCGCGTGATCGAAAAAGTCGAGCATGCATACATGCCGATGCTGCACACGGCGGAGAACGTGGCGCGTCGCTATGGCATCTCGCGGGAGTCGCAGGATCGCTATTCGGTCGAGTCGCAGCGCCGGATGGCGGCTGCCCGGCAAGCGGGGCGGCTTGACGACGAGATCGCGCCCGTCGAGGCGCGCATGAAGGTTCAGGACAAGGAAACGGGCGCCGTCAGCTATCGGGACGTGCTTCTGGAAAAGGACGAGGGCAACCGGCCCGACACCACCTATGAGGGACTGGCCGGCCTCAAGTCCGTTCTGGACGGTGGCTGCATCACGGGCGGAAACGCCAGCCAGCTCTCGGATGGCGCATCCGCATGCGTGCTCACGGAGGCGCGCTTCGCGGAGCGGCGGGGCTTGACGCCGCTCGGTGCCTATCGCGGCATGGCGGTGGCGGGTTGCCCGCCTGAAGAAATGGGAATCGGTCCGATCTATGCGATTCCCAAGCTGCTCAAACAGCACGGCCTGAAGATCGACGATATCGGCCTGTGGGAGCTCAACGAGGCATTTGCATGCCAGGTGCTGTATTGCAGGGAGAAACTTGGCATTGATCCCGATCGCTACAACGTCGACGGCGGCAGCATCTCCATCGGTCATCCATATGGCATGACGGGCGCCCGTCTGGTCGGCCACGCGCTCATCGAAGGAAAGCGTCGCGGGGTGAAGTACGTGGTCGTATCGATGTGCGTGGGCGGAGGGATGGGGGCGGCCGGACTCTTCGAGGTCCTGTAGGCGAGGGCACTCGACGCCGGTCGGTCGACCGCATCGGATCTGGAGTCTCGTAGGACGTCGCCATCCGCTGAAACGCCTGGGTAAGCGAATCGATGCCCGCGCCCGACTTCGTCGGGTGCGGGCGGCTCCGCGAGCAAGGCCCGTTGCGCGAGATTCTCGAACGACCGGTCATGCGTTCATTTCGAATACGACCCAAAGCAGGCACATCAGGGACACCGGAGCGCACGGACACGTTGTCGGCGCAGCGATGCCGGCCACCCGGTTCCTCATCGCTTTCGGCCCCGACATCATGATGAGTTCGGCGGCCGCGCCGATTCCAGGCGGGGTCATGTTCGGGAGCGGACGAGGGCGTGTCGCCGGCCCGATGGCCGCGGTAGTCGTGTTCACGCTGCTTTCCCGATGCCGACCGTCATGGGCATCGAGGAGTCGGGCAAGCTGATGGCTCAGGGCGTGGCCATCGCGATTGCAGCGATCGTGTATGGTGTGAAGAACCGGGCAGGCGAATGGAAAAGGAGCACTGAAATCATGGAATCGGAAATCTATCGGGACAACGGCCAGCCTTTCCTTCTGGAGGGCAACGAGATCGGCGTGTTGCTTTCCCACGGCTACACGGGAACGACGTCCGGGATGCGGTTTCTCGGGGAATATCTGCACGAAAAGGAAGGGTGGACGGTGCATGCGCCGCGGCTGCAAGGCCACGGGGATTCACCTGCCGCGATGGCGGAATCGACCGCAACCGACTGGATCAGGTCGCTCGAAGAGGGGCTCGACCTGCTGTCGCAGCGCTGTTCGACCGTCTTCATGGCGGGACTGTCGATGGGCGGCTGTCTCACCATGTATATGGCGGCGCAGTATGCGGACGTCATCAAGGCGGCCGTGCCAATCAACGCGTGCCTCTACTTCGGGACTTCCGCGCTTGCGGAGCTGGCCTATAAAAAGGACGCGCCGGCGTATCTGGTGGGCGTCGGGAACGACGTGAAGGACCCGGACGTCACGGAGGTGGCCTATCGCGAGATTCCAGTGGCGACGATCAAGGAGATCTACGGCCTGATGAATGTGACGCGCGACCTGCTGCCGAACGTCGTGTGCCCGACGCTCGTCATGGTGTCGCCGGACGATCATGTGGTTCCCCCGGCGAGCAGTCATGCCATTCTCGATGGCATCGGCTCGGTCGACCGGCGGCTGCTCGTGCTCGGAAATTCATACCATGTCGCAACCATCGACTTCGACAAGGAAACCATCGCGGAGCGTACCCGGGCCTTCTTCAACGAACAACTCGGGGCTTCGCGAGGGGGCGGGCCGGCGTGATGTCGCTGCCGTCCTCACGGGACGCTCACGGAACATCGGCCGACGTGCGACCGTAGGGCGGGGTTCGCTGCTAGGCTGCGGATTTGCCTCGTGAAAGGCGAGGCAGAACGGCGTGCCGCGTGATCAAGCCGCTCCGGGCCGCGGGGCGCGGTTTGCCGATCGGCGGGTGGCCGGCGCGCGGGATGCCGCGCTCGTCCGGCCACATGCCGCCATGCGCATTGGCAACCATTGGTCGAATCCTCAATTGCCGAGTCACGGAATGAGGTGCAAAGACCCAATCTAGCAGATGAAATTGTCGTTGACCGGCCGTTAAGCGTGGGTGGATAGCCTGGAATCGTGGCTCCGTGATCGCTCCATTGCCTACCGGATCTGACGAACGTATCCGCCCTGTCCATGAGAGCGCGACCGGGCATCTTCGACTTCGGCATTCGCGACATCTCTAGACTGAAGCGCATCCTGGAGAACAGTGCCGGAAATCCGATCGGATCGGTCGAAGGGAAGGCGCGTTGAAATTTAAATTCGTAATCCGAATTGATTGTCTGGTTGCCCTGTTCAGAGTAAACCCCGGTGGGAAGCTTCGCAACACTGTCGGCAGGCAGACAGTGTTGCGGAAAGGCGATCCCTACGATTCATCGACCGGTTCGCTTCCGCAGCGGGATGCGCCCCGGTTTTGTTCGACCGTCCACGTTTGTTGTGGCGCTTGACCGGGTTTCCCCGGAGGGTTAACACGAACAGCTGGAAGATGGTTTGACTGTCTGCGGTCAATCGCACTTGCGTGTCGCGTGAATTTTGCCGAATGAATGTGAGAAGAAGGTGATTCATTTTAGTTAATTAGCTATCCATATAAAATAAGGAGACATGAATGAGGAGAATCGGAGCATGGATTGGCGCCTTGTCTTTGGGCGTCGCTTGTGGAAGTACGTTCGCGCAGAGTTCGGGCAGTTGGGTTGTTACACCGGGCGTTGCATGGGTCGATGCGGGGTTGTCTTCGTTCCGGAATTTGAGCAGCACGTCCGAGGCAGGGACGTTCAGGTCCGAAACGACCGGGCAGATTCACAATCTGCTTATGGCTGAAGTGCTGGTGGATTATTTCCTGACGGACCATGTTTCGGTGGAAGCCGCGCTCGGGGTTCCGCCCAAGCTCAATATGTATGAGCAGGGGATGGCGATGCCTTTGGGTCCTGCCGGGCCCGGAATCGACCTGGGCAAGCTTCAACCGCTTGCATCCGCACGCGCATGGAGCCCGACGATTTTCGTCAAGTACAATTTCAGTTCCGGCGCTTCGGCATTTCGTCCGTATCTGGGTATCGGGGTGAATTATTCCCGGTTTTCAGCCGTCCAGCTCGATCCGGCGTTCGCGGGATCGATGCAGGCATTCGCGGGGCCGGGCGGGACGGTCGATGCATCCCTGAGCTCGTCGTGGAATGCGGCATTCACCGGGGGCTTTTCATACAGGCTGGCCGATAACTGGTACGCGCTCGCATCGGCCAGCTACATTCCGTTGCGAGCCGATGCGGTTGTCACAGCCCACTCCTCGACGGGGCAGCAAACACTGGCGGTCAAGACACGTCTCGTCGGCGATCCGATCCTCGTCTTTGTGGGAATCGGGCATCGCTTCTGATCGCAAGCGAGTTGTCAGCGGGTCGGGCGACGGAGATAACCTTTTGCACACCCACGGGTGTGCAAGTCTGTTTGTCCAGGAGACCGTCTCATAAAGACTTTTGATTCCGCTGCAAGGTGTTCCAGCAGATCAGGCAGCAGCCAGGTTTGAGGAAGGGTTCATGGATGTCGGCACGTCGCTCGAAACGGATACGAAGGCGCCGGAGGTGATGCAACCAGGCACGCGTGCGCCCGACTGCCCAGCGAACCTTTCCGGGATCGCTGCGGTTTAGCGAACCAGCGACATAATCGCGTGGTCATCCGCAACCTCTGACTGTTGACGGACACTGGAAGGCGTTTCCTGAAGGCGGCGTAGCCCGGTACTCGAGTAACCCGCGCGTCAACTTCGCAACGAGCGCCACCCGATTTGCGGCAAAAGGACGCGGCAGGCTCGTGAGACGGACCTCTGGAATGCGGTGGCCAACCCCGCGGATATCAGTGTGATCCACCGTCGACATTACTGCTACGCCGCCCTCAGGAAATTCAGGACCCTATGGAAAAACTGAAAAGCCATTCGTCGTTGACATGGGAAGTCATATCAGTTAGCAGTAGCCATGCCTCTTTTTGAAACCGTCTCTTAGCGCACCGATCTGGCGGAGTTCGCCCAAGGTGTCGTACGCGCACCGGGTTTCACGATGCAGCGTTACACGAAGGCGGCGTTGGTCCTGCGTGTCATAGTCGGCCAGGCGTAGCGCAAGGCAAGGATGTCGATTGGCGTCGTACACGCCCTCGCACTACCGCAGAGCATATGATCTGCATGCGATTCGCCGTTTGCGAATCGTTCGCTCTCGACGCCGTGCCCGGGTTTCGCCCTGGAGGACTGTTTGACCGGCGTCGGCTCGGCTGCCGCGGACGGCTTCCGGCCAGGAAGAGACGATCAGCCAATCGTCCGGAATGGCCGACGTTCAAGCCAAGGCTGTCGTAACTGCCCATCGAAATCCCGCGAAGCCTGTTCCGCGCGGCTCAGGAATCGATGCCATTTGCCGTTATCCGTTGGACGGGACTGAGTCTTCAGCCGTCGCCAAAGCTAGCGCCAGAATCGACTGCGGCGCGCGAAATCAGGCGTTGTGCGTCAGCACCCGATAACGACAAGTATTCTCAGGTAAGTTATGGATCAGGTAAACAGCAAGCGGGCGGCTCAACGCGGTCCCAAGGACGACCTCGCCCGCATCGCGCGGAACGGCGATCTGGTGATGTATGCGACGTTGCTGGCATCGTTCGTTGCCTGCATTGCATTAGGCGTTGTCTACGACGATCTGGCGCTCGGACTGCCGTTTGCGTGCGCGGTCATACTGATCGGCAGCGGGTGTTACTTCATGGGTCGCGGCACCACCTGGGGTTGGGTCGGGTTGGTGAGCTGCAACGTCGCCGCTGTGACCTTGCACATACAACTCAGCCGTGGGCTGACCGAGTTGCACTTCGGCGTGTTCGTGCTGCTGGGCCTGACGCTGGTCTATCGCGACTGGCGCCCGATCGTGCTGGGCGCGGCTCTGTTCGCGATTCAGCACATTGCTTTCGATCGTCTGATGGCGCTGCATTTCGGCGTGTATTGCACCGCCGAAGCGAATTTCCCCAAGGTTCTGCTGCACGCCGCGTATGTGATTGTGCAAACCTCCATCGAGGTGTATCTCGCGATCGGCCTGCGCTCGTTCTCGATCGAGGCATCCGAACTGGCAGGCCTGGTGCGTCACGTGAACCGGAGTTCGGCGATATGTCTCGACATGTCGCCAGTCAACGTCAATTCCGCGTCGGCTCATTCGCTGAAAAGCGCGCTGACCCGCGTACAACAGGCGATGACCGAAGTGAGCCAGGCTGCCGACGCCGTGAAGCAGTCGTCTGCGGAAATCGCCTCTGGTACGCTCGATCTCAGTCGACGTACCGAAAGTCAGGCGATCAGCCTTCAGAACACTGTGGCATCGATCAAGCAAATCAGCGAAGGGCTGCGCGAGACCGCGGATACCACCACGCAAGCGGGTACGTTGTCAGGTTCGGCATCGTCTGCGGCCACCAGCGGCGGTGCGGCGATGAATCGGGTGGTCGAGACGATGTCCAGCATCGACGAGGCGTCGTCCCGCATCAACGACATCACCTCCGTCATCGACTCGATCGCATTTCAGACCAATATTCTTGCGCTCAACGCTGCCGTCGAGGCGGCGCGAGCCGGCGACGAAGGGCGGGGCTTTGCGGTGGTAGCGGGGGAAGTGCGCTCGCTCGCACAACGATCGGCATCCGCCGCGCGCGAGATCAAGCAGTTGCTCGCCGAAAGCGCATCGCGTGTGAAGATGGGCAAGGTGCTGGTCGACCAGACGGGCAGCGGCATGACGGACATCATCGACCAAACATCACGCGTAAGCGAACTGATTGACCACATGATGGACGCGACCGGGCAGCAGTCGGCTGGAATCGGACATGTGACGGAAGCGGTCTCGCAACTCGACGCGACTACGCAGAAAAATGCAGCGCTCGTCGAGGAAAGTGCGGCAGCGGCCAACAGTCTCGCGGAGCAGGCCGACCGCCTGCATCGGGTCGTGCAGCAGTTCTCTCTGGAAGAGAAAAACGCGCTGGGGGACGACGCTTTGTAAAGCCGCATACACCGGTTCGCCGGGCGCGTGTCGCATCGGTCGAGTGTGGTTGCCGCGTGAGGCAGCGATCGCTGACGACCGCGATTCGCGTGCCATACTCACGCGCATCATCATCCCGGCGTTGACCCTGCCTCGATTCCGCGTACAGCACGAAGTTTGATCATTTTTCGTCTGTATGAAGAAGCGCATGGCAGAGAACGCGGTACCGAGACGGCAGTACACGAAGGAATTCAAGGTCGAGGCGGTGCGGCTGACCGAGAGCGGCGGTCAGCATGAGGCCGCTCGCAGGCCGGGCGTCGCGGTGGCGACGCTGGGGAACTGCTGCCGCGATCAGCGCGATGGCAGTGCGCAGGCCGCAGCGGGATCGGCGCCCGCTGCGCCGAGTTCGCATGACGGTCTCGATGAGCCGGCGCACCAACGCGTGGGACAACGCACCGATGCAGCGCTTCTTTTAAACCCTGAAGGTCGAGCGCATTTGCCAAACGCGCTACGAGACCCGCACGCAGGCGCGCCTGGACATCGTCGACCGGATCGAGGGCTATGACAATCGACAGCGCATGCACGCGTCGATCGGCTACTGCACGCCCGTGAAATACGAAACCCTGCAGCGCTGCTGCATGACCCGCCGTACGTGAAAACCAGGCAGGGTCGCGAATGTCCGGCCACGATTGGCGTTCAAGCGAACGCCATCGGCAACATCCACGAATTTCGAGTCCCGCATCCGCCGGGATCGCTACGGCATCAACCGATCCAGCAGCGGCGACCGGAAGATCCGGTTCGGGTCGTAGCGTTCGAGGGTCGCGCGCGCCGTATCCCACGTGCTCGACGCCGGCTGTCCTTCACGATGCAGGTTCGGAATCGTGCTGGTGAGCATCGTGTCGTCTTGCCATGCAGCCGTATCGGTGTAGGCCCAACCCTTCGACCATTCGGGGCGAAGCGTCGCATACGAACCGGTGTAGTTCGAGAGCATCCATTGTTCGATCTCGCGATAGAAGCGATCGGCGGACGGCGTGCCCGGTAACGTCAGAATATCGAACCACACGGCGACGTCCCAATCCGGCCGGTCGGGGCGCGGCTTGAGTGCGGACAGGATGGGCACGGCCGCGCCGGCGCCGACATCGGCCGGCTTGTCGAGACCGGTGATGCGGATTTCGACGGGACCGTTCATCGGATACTCGCCGCGCGCCTTGTACGTGTCGACGCGGTTCTGATAGAACTGCACGAATTCGCTGATCACGCGCTGCACGTCGGCGCGCCGCGCCAGTACCGCGTAGCCGTTCGCGGTGACGCGCAGCGTCGTCGGTCGGATGTACTGCAGCACGGTGCGCGACCAGCCCCAGATATCCCCGCTGAGCGTGAGCGCGAGACCGGCGGCCGTGATGGCCAGTTGCGTCTGGCCGAACAGCGGCGTCAATGCGCCTTCGCCGCCGATCACGATCCGTTTGACGAGGTCCGAGATGGACTGCGGAATCGAATCGGAGAACGGATAGTTGTACGGCTGCGTGACGGCGCGCGACAGGAACGGTTTGCTGGGCGTCGGCGTCCAGACCTTGAGCCACGGGCTGGACGTGAACGGGAACCAGATGGCTTCCACCCGGCCCGCACGATCGAGAAACGACGCGATCGTACGGCCCGACGTGCCGGCCGGCGCAAACAGTTCGGATGCCGGAATGTCAACGTAGCTCTGGCAGCGTAGCCGCTGGTTCGGGCCCGCCGTCAGCGTGACTTCGACGACGAACGCCCGCCCGATGTGCGTGAGGAACGCGCCGATCTCGGGATCGCCGCGCTCGAACCGGCGCAGCACGTATTGCTGCCGGGCCGGATCGTACACGACCGCGGTGAGCGCGACCACGAGGTTGCTCAGCGAGCCGTAGGTGTGGCCCGGTTGCAAGGTTTCACCGGCCGCCGGCACGGCAGTGCCGTGTGCATCGATTGCGAGCGCACCGCCGAGCGTGATGTCGCCCGGCGCAGGCGCGGCAATCACGCCGAGGCCATACTGCTCGAGCGTCGCGAGCAACGACTCCAGCGAGATGCCCGTCTGGGCGGTGACGCGCGCGGGACTTGCCGACGTGTCGACGGAGACGGCCGTCAGCGACTTCGTCGTATCGAGCAGCACCAGGTTCGCGGCACCGGCGCCCGGATCCAGCGTCAGCGGCGACCAGTTGTGCATGTACCCGCGCGGGCGGATCCGGTAGCCGTTCGCGCGCGCCCAGTTGACCGCCGCGACGACGTCGTCGGCAGAGCGCGGCGCGGCCGTCCATACGTCCTGCACCGCGATTTCGCCGCTCCAGTTCTGGAACGCCTGCTTGTAAAGCGGGATATCGGCCGGGAAGCCGGGCGGCGTCGCGTCAGCCGTCCGCGCGTTGGCCGAAATCTGGTAGAGCGGCGTCCAGCCGGTGACGACGCCTGCAGCCGCGAGCTTCGCCATATCGGCGAGGAAAGCGCGGCGCGACGCAGGTTCGTCCTGGAAGTCTTGACTCATGGTGTGCTCCGTTTCTTCGGAATGGTTTTGACGATCGGAAAGACGACAGATAACGCGTTGATACCGGGATGCGGCAATTCGAACAGCGGAGATGCGAGGTAAAGCGTTGGCCGGTCCGGATTGAAAAGACGACCGGTTCGGCGATTCGCGGAAGCGCATCATCGCGGACCTCTGGAAGGAAATCCAAAAGCCGTCCGGTTTTTTCTTCAACTGGCGCCGGCCTGTCCTGCCGGCAGGCGAATAGGGGAATTCGACTGAATGTCGCGTGCCGAAGCGCTGGCTGAGACGATCAATAAAGGACGATTGCGCGTGAATATCTATTCTGACGTTTCGAATTTCTGAATAAAGTCACTCACAATTCATGACAGATTGATGATTTGCCCCTTACATCGCCGAAATGGTATCAATCTGTTCAATGTGTGACAAGCGGTGCGCAATGCCAAAATCGCGATGGAGAACGAATAATCATGGATGAAATCTACCTCAATTTCCCTGGAACGACGTTTCTCAAACGGAAGGAGACGCAAAAGCAGACACAAGAACTCCCGGGCGCAATGCACGGCCGGATTGTTGCGAAATATCGTGGAAAATAATGGCAAATATGTTCGTTGCAAAATGATGTGTGAATCAATTTCAGTTTTTATGAACGGGGCGCCTGAAGAAAATATCCAATTGTCAGCAAATGTCTTAAATCGTAGCTATCATACGCAGCTACGACATTCGTGCATCAAATCAATGAAGGGAATCGTTTCGATTTTTTTGTCGCGTTTTCTTCGGTAAACACGCGAGGAGCACGCTTTGATTCCGCGACGCTCAATGAACGAAATAAATGTTTCAGCTGATGGCAGGGTTCGCCGGCAATCGTCAACCCCTGCGCCGCCGTCATCAAGCACGCACGACAAGGAGAGTCAGATGGTCGCGATCTTCGCGAAGCTCGGGAAGGTGATTTCGAGCGCCGGCAGTGAGCGGTTCGCATCCGACATGCATGCATTGCTGGTCGGATCGATTCCGGTCGCAACCACCAGGATGACGGAATGGACGCTCGACGAGCCGGCGGGCGAAGTGGTCCATGTGGAATCGCTCGGTGCGTTCGGCGCGACGCGCGACGACGGACGCGGCGGCGCACTGGACGTGCACGGCGAGCGGGAACCGGCGACGCATCCGCTGCGGAACCGGATCGTGGCCGCTTGCGACCGCCAGCTCATTCACGTCGATCCGATGCGGCGCGGCAACGGCGGCGAGGTCGTGCCGCCGCGTGGGGCAGGCATCGGATTCCAGTGCCACCTCGTGTCGCGCAAGGCGAATCGCCGCTACGTGATCTCGTTGCATCGCGCGGCGTCGCATGGCGACTTTTCGTTGCAGGAGATGTCGTTCCTGAGGAATTTCGCCGATACGCTGCTGCCGCTCGTCGAGTGGCATGCATCGACGCGGCAGCAGGGCGTGCGCGAAGGCGGGACGCCGCGCGGTGCGGTGGCGGTCGCGTCCGGTGTCGAGGCGCTGCGCCACGAATTCGAATCGCGGCTTGCGCGCGCCTCGGTCGTGCTGTCGGCGCGCGAAAGCGAAGTGTGTCTCGGCCTGCTCGCGGGCAAGATGCTGCGCGAAATGGCCGGCGAGCTCGGCGTCAAGGAGACCACGGTCGAGACGTACATCAAGCGTGCCGCGGTGAAGCTCGGCATCAGCGGCCGGCACGGGCTCACGAAATGGATGATCGACAATTGCGCGCCGTGCACGGCGGCGGCATGACGCCGCTTCCGTTCGCGAATCGGATCGCGGTCCCGGCTTCGGCTGCTTCATCGACCATCCGTTCAACTCTGTCGGAAGACGCCTGACGAGGCGCCGAAGCTGCGCTCGCGCGCGACGCGCGCCGACATGATCCGAACATCGTGCCGCTCATCCATTTGTCAGGGATATCCGGGACAAACCGACGAAGCACCGGCCATCGGATCCGGTGCGGCGCGGCGCGCGGCGCAGCGGATCCGATCGACGCATCCGGCTCTTGACGCCGTCGCCGGCCCGGGCGATCCGCCGTTCGTTGAAAACGGGATCGCCGCGTGGCGAGGCGGTGTCGTCCGGCCGCCCGTTCGTTGCACGGAGGGTTCGACATACGCACGCGCGGCCACCGCATCGCATCGTCGCTCCGCCGATGACACCCGGCGGCCCGGGTCGCCGGTCATCCTGCCATGTCGGCGCTGACGGGACACCGGGCCGAATCCGAGTAGATGCGACCGCTATCCAGGCGAATGACCCGGCCGGCCAGCCTGAAATACTGATCGTCATGGGTCACGATGATCACGCATTTCCCCCGCGATTGCAGATCGGGCACCAGCACTTCGTAGAAGAATTTCTTGAAAACCGGATCCTGGTCGGCCGCCCATTCGTCCAGGATATAGATCGGGCGATCCTCGATGTAGGCGCAGAGCAGCGCCAGTCTCTTGCGCTGCCCCGTCGACAAGGCCGTGGTCGTCGAGTACGTCTTGTCGTGAATTTCGATCTTGCCGGCCAGCTTGAGGGTTTCGAGGTATTCCTGCGCACGCTCGCTGCTCGTGCTTTCATGGTCCGGCCCGATGATGCGGTTGAACAGATGGAAATCGGTAAATACGGTGGAAAACAGATTCCGGTACGGCTCCCGCGCATCGTCGTCGATGACCTTTCCATCCAGGGCAATATGGCCTTCGGTTGGCGCATAGAGGCCGCTGAGCACCTTCGCCAGCGTGCTTTTGCCGCTGCCGTTGCCACCGATCACATAGACCAGCTCTCCGGCGTGAATCGTCAGGTTGACGGGTCCCAGGACGAAGTCGGCCGACGACGCGTTGTCACGGTAGGTCATCTTGACGTCGCGCAACTCGATACGCCGCCATGACCTGATCGGCGTGGATTCCCCCATGCCGGGCGCGTGCGGCTGGCCGGATGAATCCGGCGTGTCGTCGATCAGGAAACCGAATTCCGCGAGTCGGGCGAGGGCGGTCTTGCCCTCGGCCACGATCGGCAGGATGTTGATCAGCATGGTCAGCGGCCCCATCATGTAGAGCACGGCCAGGATGCTCGCCGTGAGTACGGCGGGATCCACGACGCCGAGAGACGGCACGCCGAACAGCAGGAATCCGAGCAGGACCGCCACGGTGACCTGGCCGACGCTGTCGCCGGTCATGAACCAGAAGCGTTCGATGAAGTTGTAGCCCGCCACGCGCCGTGACGAGACTTCGATCGCCGCCTTGGTGAACCAGCGTCGTCTGGCCCGGTTGAGCTTGAGTTCCTTGATGCCGAACACGAGGCTGTGCGTGTATTCGTTGAACTGGACGAACTCGTCGCGCACGCGTTCCGTGAAATTGGCCGCCTTTCGATAGAACAGCAGGTAGAGCACCAGGCCGACGATCGTCAGCGTGAGCGTCGACGCGAAAACGATCCACGACAGATAGGCGAGATAGGCGACGCTGCACACCAGGACGACGGATTGAACCAGGATCGTCGGTATGGTGAGCAGGGTCTGGCTCAGTTGCGGAATGTCTTGCGTCAGCATCGTCAGCACATGCGGCGCGCCGCGCCTGTCGATCTCTTCCAGCGGCGTCGCCAGGATGCGCTTGCACAGGTTGACGCGCAATCGCGTCATGATCTTCATGCACGCGTAGGACGGCATCGCGGCAGCGCCGCTCCGGCAGATCACCGCGACGACGTTCACCACGATGAAGATCGTCAGCAGCATCGGTCGATCGTCCTGGTCGTGAAGCACCCGGCCGATCAGGCCGACGCCCGCGATCGACGCCACGCCGCTGATGAGGCCCGTCAGGACCGTGCCCAGGGTCAACCAGGGATGACTGCGCCACATCAGGGTGACGGCTGAGTGCCACGGCGGCGATTTGCTTTGCGCGGAGTCCATGAGTCGCTATTCGGAAAGGCGTGAAAACGGGAAGGGCTCAGTTGACCAGGTGACTGAGTTCGATGGCGTGCGCCGCCGATCTCAATCTCGACGAGGCCTCCTGCCTTCCGAGAAACGTGATGCTTTCGACGATTTCCAGCGGCGAATCGGAAAACAGGATGCAGCACTTCAGCAGGCGCTGCGCACGGTCCCAGCCGACGTTCATGGAATCGGCCACGCCCTGCAACGCGGCCTCGACCGACGCGGCCGTCCAGCCGTCGTTCCGGATCAGTTGCGACTCGATCAGCCGAAGAAATTTCAGCAGGCTGCGGGGATTGCTTTCGATGCTGTACATGAGGAGGTAATCGATCCGCAGTTTCTTCGTGATCAACGGATAAATCAGGTCGATCACGCCGGCGGTCGATTCGCATTTTCCGTAAGCCAGCGAAATCGCCTCGCCGAGCTTGTGGTCCCGGTGAAGCGCATCCAGCGCGGCCTGTACGAACGCCGCTTCATGGTCAACGGTAGTGATTTGCATGAGATTCAATGGCCTGTCGAGTGATGGATTGCGGCGAGCGTGGGCCGCAGGCGTTACCAGCCATCCGGAATCGGCATGGAATAGGCCAGCGGCTTTTCCGGCATGACTTCGTCCATGATGTCGGAGTAGCCGGATTCCTGGCCGACCAGATTGGGCTCGAAGCAGTAGCAGTTGAACGTCTTCTGCAGGACGAGGTTGTTGCGGTCGTTGATGGCCGGCGGGTGTTCGTTGATCGCGATGAACGCGTCGTAAAGCGAATCCCTGACGACGTACGCATGCGCGGTCAGCGTCTCCACGGTCTTGACGACGTTCGGCGCGACGGGAATGGGCGGCGCGAAGTGATACGCGCCCAGAAACAGCATGTGCCAGTCATCCGGCACCTGCGCGATGAACTCGGG
This sequence comes from Burkholderia sp. MSh2, assembly GCF_000731655.1. Classification (NCBI taxonomy): domain Bacteria; kingdom Pseudomonadati; phylum Pseudomonadota; class Betaproteobacteria; order Burkholderiales; family Burkholderiaceae; genus Burkholderia; species Burkholderia sp. MSh2. The sequence goes on from NZ_JPGM01000030.1 coordinate 113,183, forward strand.
GAAGCGCGCGGCGAAATCGGCGGCGAAGAACGCGTCGTCCTCGAAGATCAGGACTTCGCTCGCGCCGGCGGCCTTGGCCTGTTTGACGGCGGCGAGATGGCTCATCGTGCAGCCATAGTCCTGCGGACGCATGTGGCTCAAGGATTCCGGCACGCTTACCAGCCTTGCATCGACGGCGGGCAGCCGTTCCACCGTGAGGATGTTCTGCCCGGCGAATTTTCGCTGCATCGCCTCCCAGCGATCGGGACGCCGGTCCAGGTTGATGCAGACCTTGCGGGCGAAAGTGTTGTCGATCGTCGGCGTTGATTTCATGAGGGCGTTTTTTCCAGGAACTGATTGACGTGGGCCGCGAGGACGGCGGCATGCGGATCGAGCAGCATGGTCAGGTGGTCGCCGGGGACGTCCGTCACCTCGACGGGAAGCGCCGAGAAGCGTGACCACCCCCAGGCCGGGTCCAGGCGAAGCTGCGCGATCTCGGGCGACGGGGCATGGTCGCCGGGATCGCGCCCGGTACTGCGGAACAATGCGATCGGCACGGGCAGCGGCGAGGCTTGCGGCGCGTAGTGCGACTTGAAGTTGGCCTGATAGACGCGCAGATAGGCGCGCAGGCGGTCGGGTCCGGCGTCCGCGAACCAGCTGCCGCGAGCGCCGATCCGGTCGAGGATCAGGCCGGCCTGGCCGTCGGGGTCGAGCGGAACGAGGTCGTCTCGCGTCACCTGAAGGTCGGTCCCGAGGAAGGTGCCGATTTCGTGGGCGATCGCGACCAGCCATTCGGTGTCGTCCCAGTCCTGCCAGTAGGTGGCGGCCGGGCTGTCGATGGGGGCGGACGCATCGAAGATCGCCAGCAGCTTCACGACGGCGCCCTTGGCGACGAGCTGCCGGCTCATTTCGAGCGCCACCTGCGCGCCGAACGAGTGGCCTGCCAGGTAGTAAGGGCCCGCGCCCACCAGCGGCCAGATGCGTTCGATGTGACGGGCCGCGATGTCTTCCACGCGGGTGAGCGGCAGGCAGGCGCCGTCGAGGCCGAGCGCTTCCAGCCCGTGAATCGCGTGGGTTCCGCTCAGGTGGTTCGCGAGCGGGTGGAAGTAGACCACGTTCCCGCCGGCGCCCGGCAGGAGGAACAGCGGCGCAGCGGGACCGCCGTCGCGGATCGGCACGAGCCCGCCGGCAGGCGCGGACGGTTCCTGCGTGGCCAGCGCCGCCGCCAGTTTCTCGATCGTCGGATTCTCGAAGAGACAGGAAATCGGCAGCCGGCGATCGAACGCCTTCTCGACATTGGCCATCAGCTGGATCGCGATGATCGAGTGACCGCCGAGATCGAAATAGTTGTCGCTGACCGTGATGTCGTCTCGCTTGAAGATCCGCTGCCAGATCTCCAGCAACGTGCTTTCGTGCGCCGTCGGCGCGACGGCGCGTGCCGCCGTGGCCGGACCGGCGGCGGGTTGGGCGGCAGGTGCGGCCACGTCGTGCGGCGCGCCCGGCTGGCGACCGGCGGCCGGCGCATCGGCGAGCTGGCCGGTCGACAGGTCCGGCTCGGCGGCGAATCGCTCCAGCAACGCGCGGAGGGTGTCCAGCATCTGCCGCACCACGTCGGGCGCGACGCGGTGTGCGTCGTGCGAAATTTCGAAGCCGATGCGCTCGTTCGGGTGCACGGTCAGGGTCAGCGGGTAATTCGATTCCGCGAAGGCGCGGGTGTCGAGGATCTCGATGTCGTCCGGCCCGAGATCGGGAGCAGCGGCAACCGGGAAATTCTCGAACACCAGCAGGCTGTCGAACAGGCTGTCGCGGGCGGGCAGTTCGCTCCATGACTGGATATCGACCAGCGAACTGTACGAATGCGGCTCCATGGCCGTCTGGGCCGCGTGGACCTCCGCCAGCCATTCGGTGAAGGGGCGCTCCGGCGCGATGCGCAAGCGCAACGGCAGCGTGTTGATGAACAGCCCCGCAACCGACTCGACGCCGTCGAGCAGCGGCGGGCGACCGGACACGGTGACGCCGAAGACGACGTCGTCCGCTCCGGTGTGGCGCCGCAGCACCAATGCCCAGGCAGCGCGTATCAGGACGTTGAGGGTGACGCGATGGATGCGCAGGAGCGCTTGCAGCCGCGCGGCCAGGGCCTCGTCCAGCAGGAATTGCTGGGTCCGGCGCGTAGCCTGCCGAGCGGCGTCGCCGGCGGCCTGCCGGGCCGGACCGGCCGCGATCGGCGTGGCGGCATGGAACCCCGCCAGTTCGGCGCGCCACCAGGTTTCGTCGGCGGCGCGGGGATGGCGCGCGAGCCAGTCGATGTACGTGCGGTATCCCGGCGCCGATGCGACGGCCGCGGGCGCGTCGGTGCGGACGAGCGACAGGTAGTCGTCGAACACTTCCTTCATCAGGATGGCGGTGCTCCAGCCGTCGAGAATGATGTGGTGCGCGCTCCAGCAGAAGCGATGGCGCGTGTCCGTTTCCTGGATCAGCGTGCAGCGGAACAACGGCGCGCGCTGAAGATCGAAGCCGCGCCGCCGGTCCTCGGCGAGGAAAGCGTCGAAGTCCTGCGCACGGCGGGACGCATCGCGGGCTCGCCAGTCGAGGCACGTCCACGGCAGCTCGACCGTGTGCAGCACGGTCTGGACGGGCTGATCGCGATCGGCCCACGCGAACGCGGTGCGCAACACGGGATGGCGCGCGAGCGCGTTGGCCCACGCATGCCGGAGCGCCGGCACCTGGAGCGGGCCGCGGACGACGAAGCTGAACTGCTGGAAATAGGCGGCGGGATCCAGGTCGTACAACGCATGGAACAGAATGCCCTGCTGCAGCGAAGAGAGCGGGTAGCTGTCCTCGATGTCGTCCCATGCGGTGTCCTGGACCGACGCCGCGAAGTCGAGCAGGCGGTCCTTGAAGTGCGCGGCCAGGTTCTCGACCGTCTGCCGCTGGTGCAGCCGCTCGCCGTAGCGCCAGTCCACCTGAAGCCTGCCGTCGACAACGGCGGCGACGATCTCGAACGCATGCGTGCGCTGCGACCGCTCGGCACGCAGCGAACCGAGATCCTCGGCCGCCGGGCGCCAGCCTTCGGATTGCTGCAACACGGTATCGAGCTGCCCGTGATAGTTGAAGAGGATATCGGCGTGCGGCAGCGCGGCGAGATTGTCGCGCACCGCGTCATCGGGGCTCAGGTAGCGGAGCAGCGAATAGCCGAAGCCTTCGGCCGGAATCCTGCGCAACTGCTGCCGTGTGGCACGGAGCGCTTCCTCCGGCGTGTGCCGGGCGTCGGCCTCGAGCACGACGGGGTAGATGGAGGTGAACCAGCCCACCGTCCGGGTGAGGTCGAGCGGCGCATCCGACACGTGGCGGCCGTGACTTTCGAGATCGATCCGGGTGCGGCCGTTGCCCGTGACCATGCTGCAGGCTTGCGCAAGCGCGGCGAGCAGGACGTCGTTGATGCGGGTGTCGTGGGCCCGCGGCAGCCGGCGCAGCAAGGCCGTCGTGGCGGCTTCGTCCAGCTCGAACGACACGGACGCCGCGTCGCCGACCGCGTTGCTGGCCGCACCCGCGGCCGGATAATCGACCGGCATCGGTTCGACGGGCTGCGCGACGAGGGCCTGCCACAGCCCGGCTTCGTCGCCGATGGCCGGCGACCGGCTCAGTTGCTGCAGATGCAACGCCCATTCGCGGAACGAAGTCGTCTTCTCGGGCAGCGGCTGGCCGTGGTAGGCCGCGTGCAGATCCTCGAGGAGCACGCGCCACGACACGCCGTCCACCGCGAGGTGATGGACCGACACGAACAGGCGGGCCGACGGCTCGTCCGCCACGCAGAACAGCCGGGCCGCCAGCAGCGGGCCGTGCGTGATGTCGATGCCGCGTTCGGCTTCGGCGGCGGCGGCGCGCATTGCCGACAGGCGCTCGCCGGCGTCGCCGGCGATCTCCCGCTTCTCGAAGCATGCGGGCGCCTCGCCGCCGGCGACGACCGCCTGGGTCCAGCGGCCCGCGCTGCGCGAAAAACGCAGCCGCAATGCGTCGTGATGTTCGTGGACTTGCCGGAACGCATCGGCGAGCCTCGACGCGTCGATATCCGCCGGCACCTGGATCAGGACCGTCTGGTTGTAGTGCGACGGCGCATCGGTCTCCTGCTCGAAGAACCAGTGCTGCACCGGTGTGAGCGGCGCATCGCCCAGCGGGCTGACGCTCGACGCATGCATTGCCCGCTCGTCAGGTGCGGCGGCCAGTTGCGCGATCGTCTGGTACTGGAACAGCTGTTTCGCCGTCACGCGAAGTCCCGCCCGATTGGCGCGCGCGATGACCTGAATGCTCAGGATGGAATCGCCGCCCAGTTCGAAGAAGTTGTCGTGGATGCCGACCGAAGGCAGTTGCAGCACGTCTTGCCAGATTGACGCCAGCAGGATTTCCCGGGGCTCGACGGCCGGCGCGTGCGGCAGGGCCGTGTCGAGCGTGTCCGCGGGGGCGGGCAACGCCTTGCGGTTGATCTTGCCGTTGGGCAGCATCGGCAAGGACGCCAGCGCGACGAATTGCGACGGCACCATGTAGTCCGCGAGCTTTCCGGCCAGATAGGCGCGAAGATCGGCGAGGTCCGGCGCTGCGGTCGCGACATAGGCGATCAGGAACGTTCGGACGCCTGCCGTTTTCGCGATCACGACACAGTCGTCGACCGCCGGATGCGTGCGCAGCGCCGCCTCGATTTCACCGGGTTCGATGCGCAGGCCGCGCAGCTTGATCTGGTGATCGATGCGGCCGAGGAACTCGATATTGCCGTCCGGGCGGTAACGCGCGAGATCGCCGGTACGGTAGAGGCGCGCGCGCGGGTCGGTCGAGAACGGGTCGGCGATGAACTTCGCGGCGCTGAGTTCCGGTTCGCCGTGATAGCCGAGCCCCACCGGCGTGCCGCCGATCAGCAGTTCGCCCGCGACGCCGAGCGGCGTGGGCTGCATG
>NZ_JPGM01000031.1:0-113732 GCF_000731655.1 Burkholderia sp. MSh2
CGCATCCTTCAGGCTTTCCGCCTGGTGCTGCTCGCTCACCTCCGACATCGCCTCGACGAGGCTCTCGCCCGTCACCAGCTGCTGCTGCGCTTCCTTCACGTCGAGCGGCTGGCTGTTCGCCGCCTTCGGATGCGTCGTTACGTACAGGCCCTGGCTGGCCCGCACCGCGCCGTACGCATCCGAGCGCAGGTCGAAGCCGCTGCCGAGATACGCCCCGCGTGAATTGGCGTTGTGATCGATGATGTAGCCGAGATGCAGCAGGCTGTTCGCGCTGCTGCTCATCAGCTGCACGCGGTTCTGCCCGGTCGCGTCGTCCATCACGAGCTGGTTGTAGCCGCTGCCCGAATACTCCTTCGACCGATACCCGGACAGGATCCCGTCGGTATGCCACTGCGGCTGGTTCGCGCCGTTGTACACGCGCCCGACTGCCAATGGCCGGTCGCAGTCGCCGCCGACGTAGTCGATCAGCACTTCCTCGCCGATGCGCGGCACGTGCACGCCGCCGTAGCCGCCGCCGGTATCCGACTGCACGACGCGCACCCAGCACGACGCGTTCTCGTTGCCCGGGTTCAGGCGATCCCACACGAACTGCACGCGAATCCGGTTCAGCGCATCGGTATAAACCTCTTCGCCCTGCGGCCCGACGACGATCGCCGTCTCGAGATGCATCTCGGGCTTGCGGTGTTCGAACGGGCTGCGGTAAGGCACGCTCACGCGTTGCGCCTCGACTTCAACCAGATAGAAGCCCGTCGATCCGTCGTCGTGCGGCACGCGAAACGCGGGATCGGCGCCATAGCCGTCCTGCGCCTGCGTCAGCGCTTCGCGCAGGCTGTACGGGAAATCAGCGCGGTCGCCCGCGACAGGCAGGTTGTTCTCGATCCACCACGCCACCTCGATCGCGACGAACTCGCGCTGATCGGCCGGATCGCGATCGTGCTCCGGATGATCGGCCAGCGTGAAGCGCCGCCCGGCGTCGATCGCGCGCACACCGCCCGCGGCACGAAACCGCTTCGCCTGCGACTCCCACTCCTCCATCCGCACCTTCGTCAGATGGTCGCCACGCGGCTGGTCGAGATACGTATAGGCGCCGGTGTATTCGTAGACTTCGAGCTGATCCGGCAGTTCGCCCTGTCCGCCCATCGTCGGCAGCGACGTGCCTTTCGGGTTCGACGGCTGCGAGGGATGCTTGTAGTCGAACGTGCGTGTCGTGTGCGTCACGCTCTGCAGCGTGCGCGTGCCCGACCATTGCGTGAACGCGTCCGCTTCGCTGGCCGCGCCGCCGCGGTAAAAGCGCACGGTTTCCGGCGACAGCGGCGCGAACGCCTGCAGGTTGTCGGTGATGACGAGCGTATGCGACTTGCCGTCGTCGGCCTGCTGCCATGTGCAGTAGAGCCCTTCGCTCTCCATCAGCCGATGCACGAAATGCCAGTCGGTGTCGTGCTGTCGCGTGTACGAGCGGTTCGGCAGCGGCTTCGTCAACGCGAAGCGGAAGCGCCCCTGCGCCTGCGGATGCTGGTTCAGCACGTCGCTGATGATCTGGTCGACGGTCGTATCGTTCCAGAGCCGCTGATCGCGACGGAACTTCAGGAAGTGGGTGAAATCGGCGAACGTGAGCTGATAGGTCGCGAGCCCGCCGTCGGCGCCGAGCCGGCGCGCGGTATGCACATACCCGCTGATCGGCCGGTAACCGAGATCGCCCTGCTGGATCCAAAGCGTGATCGGCTGCGCAATCAGCTTTTTAAGTTCCACATCGCTATCGGTCGACAGCACGTCGAGCGTGAATTCGTACGCGCGCCCGATGCGCGAGCAGCCGACCGCCCGCTGCACGGTCAGGACGTTCTCTCCCAACGGCGTATCGAGCTTCAGCAACCGGTCCTGCTGAAGCAATCCGCCGCGCAATGCGGCGATTGTGTTCTGCATGTTCATGAACGGCCTTTGTTCTTTTTGACGCGCCCTCGGATGGCGCGAGCATTCAACTTCGCCGGCGCGATTTTACAGACAAATTCCCGTTCGCCCATGAACCGGCCCCCGTTGCAACGCGCGCGATCCGGCCACTCCGATGAAATCGATTGCAATCAGGGCCAATTCGACTTCCGGCGCGGCGCGGTTGCGAGTAGTGTCTACGTGTCGGTATTGCGGCCGCCGCGCCCGACGGCGCGCGGCGCTCAACCCACACCACGCTGAACCCTGGAGATCTGTAATGAAACGTTCGAAGTTCCTGCTGTCCGGCCTGCTGCTCGCGTCGGCCCTCGGCTTCACGGCCGTCGCCGCGCATGCGGACGACCTGCTCGACTCGGTCAAGAAAGCCGGCGTGCTGCGCGTCGGCCTCGAAGGCACCTACCCGCCGTTCAATTCGCGCGGCACGTCGGGCCAGCTCGAGGGTTTCGATGTCGACGTCGCGAACGCGGTCGCCGGCAAGCTCGGCGTGAAGACGCAGTTCGTCCCGACCGAATGGAGCGGCATCATCGCGGGTCTGCAGGCCGGCAAGTTCGACGTGATCGTCAACCAGGTCACGGTCACGCCGCAGCGCAAGGAAGCGCTCGACTTCAGCCAGCCGTACACGTACTCGGCCGCACAGCTGATCCAGCGCAAGGACGACACGCGCAACTTCAAGTCGCTCGACGATTTCAAGGGCAAGAAGCTCGGCGTGACGCTCGGCACCAACTACGACCAGATGGCGCGCACCGTGCCGGGCATCGAGGTGCAGACGTATCCGGGCGCACCGGAGAAGCTGCGCGACCTCGCCGCGGGCCGGATCGAGGCGACGCTCGACGACCGCCTGATGCTGCCGTACATGATCAAGACGTCGAACCTGCCGCTGCGCGCGGGCGCGGTGCTGAACGGCGGCAAGCAGGAAATGGCGATCCCGTTCCGCAAGGGCAACCCGAAGTTCGAGAAGGCGATCAACGACGCGCTCGATTCGCTGCACAAGGACGGCACGCTGAAGAAGATCTCGATGCACTGGTTCGGCAGCGACGTGACCGTACCGGTCGCGCAGTAAGCGGCCCGGCGCCGCAACGCGTCACGCCCTTCGTCACGATGAAGGCGTGACGCTATCCCTCAAGCCGCTTCGTCGAAGCGCGCCAGCAGCATCTGGCCGACCGGTGTCGGCGCAGGGCGCGCGGCCACGGCGTTCATGCGCATCTGCGTACCGTCGAGCGGCCGCTTCTTGACCTGTACGGCGAGGGCCGGATTCGACGGATCGACGCCGTCCGGCGCACGTGCAACGTGCAACGCACACCAGCATCGAGAATTCATGGGGACTCGGCATGGCCCCTGTCTCCCGATCGTCCGCGATCCGGTTCGAACCGGTGTCGATCATACTTTCGAATGAAATGGCGCGAGGCACGACCACGTTCACCGCGCGCCCGAGCGCCATCCCGATCAGTACGCCCCACACCGCGAACGACAGCGTCACGAAACCGCTCGTCGCCGCCCACGGCGCGTGCACGGCGACCGCGTAATGGATGCAGGTTTCGGCGACGATCTACGCGCGCGCGGCGTGACGTACAAAACGATCGACGAAGGATTGGAGGCTGGACAGCGCCTGGCGGGCCACAGAGGACCGGGCATGACTGCGCGCTACGTGCGCGGCACGCGCCCAGTGAAACCGTCTCGATAGCTATTCTGGTACTCGATCCATCAGAGCGAGGAAGATCGGCGGTCGAGGATAAATTGATGCCGTACGAGCGACGCGGGGAAAGCTGACTCCGTTGAAAAAATATTCGCTCTTTTGTCGATTTCCTGCCGCATCGACCGTCGTTGTATTGAGGGCGAATGTTCGCGCTCAATATCTACTGGAATTCGCTAACCGTAAGGAGAAACGCCATGCGCGTGATGGTCATCATCAAAGCAACTCCCGAATCCGAAGCTGGCCAGTTGCCGAGCACTGAACTGCTTACCGCAATGGGCAAATACAACGAAGAATTGGTCAACGCTGGAATCATGCGAGGCGGCGACGGGTTGAAGCCGAGCTCGAAAGGCGCTCGCGTGAAGTTTTCCGGTGCAGCACGGACTATCATCGACGGCCCGTTTGCTGAATCCAAAGAGCTGATCGCCGGCTACTGGATCTGGGAAGTACAGTCGATGGCTGAAGCAATCGATTGGGTACGGCGCTGCCCCAACCCGATGACCGGGGAATCGGAAATCGAGATTCGCCCGTTCTTCGAGCCCGCAGACTTCGGCGAAGCCTTCACGCCTGAACTGCAAGCAGACGAGAAGCGTCTCCGCCAGCAAATGGACTCGCAGACGCGCTGACGTTTTCCCGCGGCAGAGCCCGTCCATGCGTGTGCCGCTGCCCCTTTTTCGATCGCATTGGAAACGTGAGGGGGCATTGGAAACGCGAAGGGGCTACGCAAACATCGCGTAACCCCTTGCGGAATATGGTGCCGGCTGCAGGACTCGAACCCGCCACCTGATGATTACAAATCAACTGCTCTACCAGATGAGCTAAGCCGGCGTAAGCCCGAGATTCTACCTCATTTCACGATCTTGAGGCGAGGCCTGCTACCACCTTTCGAACCGTCGCCATCGCCGTCGGTTTTCGGCGGTTCGTCGGCGCCTTCGGAAGGCTCCTCGTTCGCACCGCTGTCGGCAACCGGCGTCAACGCGGCAGGCGACTCGTCATGCTGCGCGTCATCCGCCGGCGCGTCCTCGTCGAACGCGCCCGAATCCGCGCCCTCGCCCGCCACCGCATCGACCTGGAATGCCATGCCCTGCCCGTTCTCGCGTGCATAGATCGCGAGCACATTGGCAACCGGAATCTCGATCTTGTGCGCCTTCCCGGAGAACCGGGCCGTGAACTCGATCCACTCGTTGCCCATCTGCAACTGGCTCGTCGCCTCGAAGCTGATGTTGAGCACGATCTCGCCGTCCCGCACGAACTGACGCGGCACGCGCGTCGAGTTGTCGACTCTCACCGCGATATGCGGCGTGTAACCGTTATCGGTGCACCATTCGTACAGTGCGCGCAGCAGATAAGGCTTCGTTGAAATCTCTTGCATCACAATCCTCGAACCCGGAGCGGGGGCGCGGCGCACCGCGCCGCCCTCTCCGTCATGCCCTCATTGCATCATCAACGACGCATGACCTTTTCGGACGGCGTCAGCGCTTCGATGTAGGCCGGACGGCTGAAAATCCGTTCAGCGTACTTCATCAGCGGCGCGGCGTTCTTCGACAGCTCGATGCCGTAGTGATCCAGACGCCACAGCAGCGGCGCGATCGCGACGTCGAGCATCGAGAATTCCTCGCCGAGCATGTACTTGTTCTTCACGAAGATCGGCGCGAGCTGCGTCAGGCGATCGCGAATCGCAAGACGTGCCTTCTCGTGGTTCTTCTCCGCAGCCTTGCCCTTCTCGTTCTCGAGCGTGCTGACGTGGACGAACAGTTCCTTCTCGAAGTTGAGCAGGAACAGGCGCGCACGTGCGCGTTGCACGGGGTCGGCCGGCATCAGTTGCGGATGCGGGAAGCGCTCGTCGATGTACTCGTTGATGATGTTCGATTCGTACAAGATCAGGTCGCGCTCGACCAGAATCGGCACCTGACCGTACGGGTTCATCACCGAAATGTCTTCCGGCTTGTTGAACAGGTCGACGTCACGGATTTCGAAATCCATGCCCTTCTCGAACAGCACCAGCCGGCAACGCTGGGAGAACGGGCAAGTTGTGCCGGAATACAGAACCATCATGTTTGCGTTTCCTCAAAAAAGCCGAGGGCCGGCACGCGGCGAAACCCCTTTCGGGACTCCGCCTTGCGCCGGCCCCACGCCGGTCAGGCGTGTTTACTTGATATCTTTCCAGTACGCGGCATTGAGCCGCCAGGCCAGGAAAGTCAGGACACCGAGAAAGATCAGCACCCACACGCCGAGGCGTTTGCGGGTCTGCTGGGCCGGCTCGGACATCCACGTCATATAGGCCACCAGGTCGGCAACCGCAGCATCATAATCCGGCGACGACAGCGTCCCCGGCGTGACCTGCTGGAAGCCGACGAGCGTGTGGACCTTCTCGCCCGTCTCCTCGTCCGTCTTGTCTTCGAATTTGGCGATGCGCTGCCCCTGCAGCTGCCACAGTACATGGGGCATGCCGACGTTCTCGAACACCGCGTTGTTCCAGCCGGTCGGCCGCGTATCGTCGCGGTAGAAACTCCGCAGATACGTATACAGCCAGTCGCGGCCGCGCGCCCGCTCCTCGACCGACAGGTCGGGCGGCGAGGTGCCGAGCCAGTTCTTCGCGTCTTCGGGCCGCATCGCGACGGACATCGTGTTCCCGACCTTGTCGGTCGTGAACAGGAGATTCGTTTCGATCTCCTTCGGGGATATGCCCAGATCCGTCAGACGGTTGTAGCGCATCAGGTTCGCGCTGTGGCAGTTCAGGCAATAGTTTACAAACAATTGCGCGCCGTGTTGAAGCGAAACGAGATTTTCCGTGTTATCGGGCGCCCGGTCGAGCGGAAAATTACCTTCCGCCCGAACCGCCGGCGCCGCCAGCAGCGCACACGCGGTCGCACCGATCAGCGCGAGCGTCGAAAGCAGTTTCTTCATGTCGTTCTCTCCTCGCTCACGTTAATGGGGCTTGAAGCGCACCCGCTCCGGCGGCTGCTTGAACGTGCCAAGCGGCGTCCAGACGGGCATGCCGAGGAAGAACGCGAAGTAGATCAGCGCGCAGCCCTGCGCGATCAGCGTCGCGGCCGGCGATGGCGGCCGTGTGCCGAGGAACGCGAGGGTCAGGAACGCCGCGACGAAGATCCCGAGGAACACCTTGTGGAACAGCGGCCGGTAGCGGATCGACTTCACCGGGCTGCGGTCGAGCCACGGCAGGAAGAACAGCGTGATCACCGCCGAGCCCATCACGACGACGCCCCAGAACTTCGATTCCGTCAGGTACATGAACACGACGATCGCCGCGGCCAGCACCGGCAGCCCGGCCTTCCACTTGCCGCGCGCACGGATCAGCGCGAGCACGCCAAGCAGCGCGATCACGATCATCAGCACGATCTTGAACGGGTCGGTGGTTGCCCGCAGCATCGCGTAGAACGCGGTGAAGTACCAGACCGGCGCGATCTCCGGCGGCGTCTGCAGCGGGTTCGCCGGGACGAAGTTGTTCGCCTCGAGGAAGTAGCCGCCCATCTCCGGCGAGAAGAACACGATCAGCGCGAACACCATCAGGAACACGCACACACCGAGGAAATCGTGCACCGAGTAATACGGATGGAACGGAATGCCGTCGAGCGGAATGCCGTTCTCGTCCTTTTTCGCCTTGATCTCGATGCCGTCCGGGTTGTTCGAGCCCACTTCGTGCAGCGCGACGAGGTGCGCGACCACGAGGCCGACCAGCACGAGCGGAATCGCGATCACGTGGAACGCGAAGAAGCGGTTCAGCGTGACGTCGGACACGACGTAGTCGCCGCGGATCCAAAGCGACAGGTCGGGGCCGACGAACGGGATCGCCGAGAACAGGTTCACGATCACCTGCGCGCCCCAGAACGACATCTGGCCCCACGGCAGCAGGTAGCCGAAGAACGCCTCGGCCATCAGGCACAGGAAGATCGCGCAGCCGAAGATCCACACGAGCTCGCGCGGCTTGCGGTACGACCCGTACAGCAGCCCGCGGAACATGTGCAGATAGACGACCACGAAGAACATCGATGCACCGGTGGAGTGCATGTAGCGGATCAGCCAGCCCCACGGCACCTCGCGCATGATGTACTCGACCGACGCGAACGCGAGCGTCGAGTCGGGCTTGTAGTTCATCGTCAGGAAGATGCCCGTGACGATCTGGTTGACGAGCACCAGGAGCGCGAGGGAGCCGAAGAAGTACCAGAAGTTGAAGTTCTTCGGCGCGTAGTACTCGGAAACGTGCTTTTTCCAGGTGGACGTGAGCGGGAAGCGCTGATCGATCCAGCCGGTGAGACCTGTCGTGGAGACTTCCTTGTTATCGGCCATCACGCTTCTCCTTTCTCGTCCTTGCCGATCACGAGGGTCGTCGCCGACGTGAACATGTAGGGCGGGATGTCGAGATTCTGAGGCGCCGGCTTGTTCTTGAACACACGGCCGGCGAGGTCGTAGGTCGAACCGTGGCACGGGCACAGGAAACCGCCCGGCCAGTCGTCCGGCAGGTTCGGCTGCGGACCCGGCGTGAAGCGCTGGCTTGGCGTGCAGCCGAGGTGCGTACACACGGCCATCACGACGAGGATGTTCTTGCGATCGGCCCGCGAGCGATATTCGTTCGCGCAATACGCGGGCAACGGCATCGAATACGGGGATTTCGTGGTGGGGTCGGCCACTTCCTTGTCGGCCTTGACCACGTCGGACAGCATGTCGTCGGTGCGGTTCAGGATCCACACCGGCTTGCCTCGCCACGGCACGGTCACCATCTCGCCGGGCTTCAGGCCGCTGATGTCGACCTCGATCGGCGCACCGGCCGCTTTCGCTTTCGCGGACGGCGCAAGCGACGCCGCGAAAGGTATGACGGTGGCGACGCCTCCTACGCCACCTGCTACGGATGTCGCAATCAGCCAGGTACGGCGGCCGCTGTCGACGCGTTTCTCTTCCTTGTCTCGCATCTCACGCCCCACTTCTGAGTTGGATTTTCCGTCACGACTTTCCATTCCGCCGCTAGTTTGCTCGAATGGAGTCGCCATTTACAAGGCCCGGAGATGAAAATCCGTTCGAAGTGATTGATAGTCAAGGGTTTTCCCCCACTATCGGAGCGATTAAATCATTTCTCTTTTAAGCATTCGCTACATTTCAGAATGTCGATGCACCGCCGCAATTCCGGCGGTCAGACCGGATTATGGATATCGATAAAAAGGTGTTCGATATCGAATTCCTCGGACAAGTGGGCGCCCAGCGACTGGATTCCGTAGCGTTCGGTCGCATGGTGCCCTGCCGCAACGAACGCGACGCCGCTCTCGGCCGCCGTGTGCGTCACGTATTCCGACACCTCGCCGGTCAGGAACACGTCGGCGCCGGCATCGATCGCCGCGTCGAAATAGCTTTGCGCGGCGCCCGTGCACCATGCGACGCGGCGCAGCTGCATGTCCACGTCGCCGAGCACGAGCGGCGTGCGGCCGAGCGTGCGCTCGACCTTTGCGACGAAATGCTCGAGCGTGACGGGCATCGGCAGCGTCGCCATCCAGCCGAGATCGCCTTCGCCGAAACGCTGCTCGCCGATCAGCCCGAGCCGCTCGCCGAGCTGCGCGTTGTTGCCGAACTCGGGATGCGCGTCGAGCGGCAGGTGGAACGCGAACAGGTTCAGGTCGTTCGCGAGCAGCAGCTTGAGCCGCTGGTACTTGCGGCCCGTGATCTGCGGGGCCTCGTTGCGCCAGAAATAGCCGTGGTGAACGAGCACGGCATCGGCCCCCCATTCGAGCGCGGCTTCGAGAAATGCGACCGACGCGGTCACGCCGGTGGCGATCTTCTCGATCTTGCGGCGCCCCTCGACCTGGAGGCCGTTCGGGCAATAGTCCTTGAAGCGGGCGGTTTCAAGGGTATTGTTCAAGTACAATTCAAGTTCGATCCGATCCATATAAACCTCTAATCCATTCAGATGCTTAGACGCTTCTGGCTGTTCTTCGCGCAGGCGGTTACGGTACTGCTCGCGCTGATGTTCATCGTCGTGACGCTCAAGCCGCAATGGCTGCAACGGCAAGGACAGCTCGGCAAGCAGCTCGCCACGCCGATCGTTGCGCTGCGGGAAGTCGCGCCGGGCATCGGCGGCGCGCCGGCGACCACTTCGTACGCCGAAGCCGCGCAGAAGGCGATGCCGGCCGTCGTCAACGTGTTCTCCAGCAAGGACGGCTCGCTGCCGCCCGATCCGCGCGCGAAAGATCCGCTGTTCCGCTACTTCTTCGGCGACCGCAATGCCCGCAAGCAGCAGGACGAGCCGGCCGCCAACCTGGGCTCGGGCGTTATCGTGAGCCCTGAAGGTTACATTCTAACGAACCAGCACGTCGTGGATGGCGCCGACCAGATCGAAGTCGCGCTCGCCGACGGCCGCACGGCCACCGCGAAGGTGATCGGCAGCGATCCCGAGACGGATCTCGCGGTGCTGAAGATCAACATGACGAACCTGCCGACGATCACGCTCGGCCGTTCCGACCAGTCGCGGGTCGGCGACGTCGTGCTTGCGATCGGCAACCCGTTCGGCGTCGGCCAGACGGTCACGATGGGGATCATCAGCGCGCTCGGCCGCAACCACCTCGGCATCAACACGTTCGAGAACTTCATCCAGACCGACGCGCCGATCAACCCCGGCAACTCGGGCGGCGCGCTGGTCGACGTGAACGGCAACCTGCTCGGCATCAACACGGCCATCTATTCGCGCTCGGGCGGCTCGCTCGGCATCGGCTTCGCGATTCCCGTGTCGACCGCGCGCACGGTGCTGGAAAGCATCATCACGACCGGCTCGGTCACGCGCGGCTGGATCGGCGTCGAACCGCAGGACGTCACGCCGGAGATCGCCGAGTCGTTCGGGCTGTCGCAGAAATCGGGCGCGATCGTCGCCGGCGTGCTGCAGGGCGGTCCGGCCGACAAGGCCGGCATCAAGCCGGGCGACATCCTGGTCACGGTCAACGGCGAGGAAATCACCGATACGACGAAGCTGCTGAACACGGTCGCGCAGATCAAGCCGGGCACGCCGACCAAGGTGCACGTGGTGCGCAAGGGCCGGGAGTTCGACGTGAATGTCGTGATCGGCAAGCGTCCGCCGCCGCCGAAGCAGACGCTCGACGACCAGGACAGCGACACCGAATGACGTCCGGGGCGTGCGGCCCGCGCCGCACGCAGCCGGAAAAGAAAAAGGGCAGCCGGCGGCTGCCCTTTTGCATTGCATCCAAGCCCTCGCGTTGCCGGAGCGACGGCCCTCGCCGCCCATGTTCCGGCCGGCAACGCCGCCGGGTCGCCGGGCCCGGCTGGAAGGCCAACCGCGGCACGCGGCCGCGGCGCGCTGCGGTCAATGTGCGGCTTCGCCGTTCCCCGCTTCGCCTTCGTCGGCCGGCTTCTTCGGCACGAAGAACCGCGCGGCCAGGATCCCGGCCTCGTACAGCACGATCAGCGGCAACGCGAGCATCAGTTGCGAGAACACGTCCGGCGGCGTGACGACCGCCGCGACGACGAACGCGCCGACGATCACGTACGGCCGGATTTCCTTCAGCTTCTTCACCGTCAGCACGCCCATCCGGACGAGCAGCACGACGATGATCGGCACCTCGAACGTGACCCCGAACGCGATGAACATCCCGAGCACGAAGCTCAGGTAATTGTCGATGTCGGTCGTCATCTCGGCGCCGAGCGGCGCGTTGTAGTGCGCCATCACGCGGAAGATCGTCGGGAACACGAGAAAGTACGCGAATGCCATCCCGCACAGGAACAGGAAGTAGCTGCTGCCGACCAGCGGCACGACGAGCTTCTTCTCGTGCTGGTACAGGCCCGGCGCGACGAACGCCCAGATCTGGTACAGCACGACCGGCAGCGCGATCACGAGCGCGACGAGCATCGTGACCTTCATCGGTACGAAGAACGAGCCGGTCACGTCCGTCACGATCATCTTGCCGTCCTTCGGCAGGTTCTCCATCAGCGGCCGCGCGAGCAGCCGGAAGATGTCGGGCGCCCAGTAGACGAGCCCGACGAACACGACGATCACGGCCAGCCCCGCGCGAATGATGCGATCGCGAAGCTCGACGAGATGGGAAATGAAAGTTTCTTCCGGGGCGTCGCCCGGGTTCTGCTGGGGGTCGCTCACACCGGCCCTCGGTAGGATTGACGAGCGAGCATGCGCTCGGCTCAGAAGAAGCGCGTCGGCCGGCGCAGGCTGGCCGGCTGGTGGCGCGCGACACGCGCGGCGCCCGACTGCACGTGCGTGCGGCGGGTGGTCGCGCGCTTGTACCAGACAGGCGTCGCCGCCTGCTTCACACGCCAGTTGCGGCGCTTCGACGCGAGCGCGGCGGGACTGCCGCGCCAGGACGGCGCCGCGGGCATGCCGGAACCATCGGAGCCGGCGGCGCCTGCCGCTTCGTCAAGGCCGCCGACCGCGGAATGCCACGTGTCGTTCAGTTCCTTCTCGTGCTCGCGCAGGTTGTCGTGAATCGTCGTCTCGACATTGCGCGCGGCCGCCTCGAAATCGGTCTTCATCGTCCGCAATGCGTCGAGTTCGATTTCGCGCGAGACCTCGGCCTTCACGTCGTTGATGTACCGCTGCGCGCGGCCGAACAGCGCACCTGCCGTACGCGCGACGCGCGGCAGGCGCTCGGGGCCGAGCACGACGAGTGCGACGACGCCGATCAGCGCCATCTTCGAAAGACCGAGATCCAGCATCGCAAATGCCTGTCAGCGTGCCGGCGTTACGCCTTGTTCGAATCGGAACGCGTCGTGTCCTTCGCGTTGACGTCGACCGAGCCCGAGCCCGAGCGCGGCAGCTGCTGCGCATCCGCCGGTGCCTCGCCGTCCTTCATGCCGTCCTTGAAACCCTTTACGGCGCTGCCGAGATCGTTGCCGATGTTGCGCAGCTTCTTCGTACCGAAAACCAGCGCGACAATCAGCAGCACGATCAGCCAGTGCCAAATGCTCAATCCACCCATGATGAAACCTCTCCTCAACCACACCGCCACGCGGCGCAAATCGCCGGCAACGCGCCGGCTTCGACTATCGATGCGGGGATACGCCCCGCGCCGTCAACCCATCCGCTGCCAGGGGCGCGGACCGGCCAGGATATGCGCGTGCAGGTGGTAGACCTCCTGCCCGCCGCCGGGGCCCGTGTTGATCACCGTACGGAAACCGGTTTCGCCCCCCGTATACGCGACGCCCAATTGCTCGGCGAGACGCGAGACGAGCAGCATCAGCCGGCCGAGCATCGGCGCATCGGCCTCGCCCGCCGCCGACAGCGTCGGCAGGTGCCGGCGCGGAATCACGAGCACGTGCGTCTCGGCCGCCGGGCGGATGTCGCGGAACGCGACGAATTCGTCGTCCTCGTGCACCTTCGTGCTCGGGATCTCGCCTGCCGCGATCTTGCAGAACAGACAATTCGGATCGTGACTCATGTTGCTCCTGCGAAACGCTCGCGCGCGGCCGTCAGAACCACGCCTTGGGATCGAGCGCCTTGTTGTCGTTCAGGTACAGCCAACCCTTGATGATACGGTACAGCGTCCAGATCCATGTGACAAACATCACTGCGAATCCGATCACCACGAACGCCAGCGCGAACCCTATCACGTACGCGAAAAACGCGCGCCAGAACGTGCGGATCTGCCATTCGAAGTGAGCCGCGTACGGCGTGCCGGCCACATCGTCGCGCTTCACGTAGTTGATGATGATCGCGATGATGCCCGTGATGCCGCCCGTCAGCCAATGGAACGCATAGAGGCCATAGAGCACGTGAGTCAGCGTGCGCAGCCCGTTCAGGCGTTCGGCGTCCGCCGCCCCCGGCACCGCAGGCGTCGGAAACTGGTTCGACGTATCGTTCATGATGCTACCCCCGTTAGATGACAATTCTTACAGCTTACCGCACTGTCGCCACCGCAGCGGGCCGCTGCATGTCACCCGCCGTTTTCCTCGCGCTCGCGGCGCTTGCGCAGCGCCTTTTCCTCGATGCCCGACAGCCCTTCGCGACGCTCGAGCTCGGCGATCACGTCGGCCGGGCTCAGGTCGAAGTGCGACAGCATCACGAGGCAGTGGAACCACAGGTCGGCCACCTCGCCGACGAGCGCGGTCGGCGCGCCGCCCTGGCGCACGTCCTTCGCGGCCAGTACGACCTCCGTCGCCTCTTCGCCGATCTTCTTCAGCACCGCGTCGTCGCCCTTGTGGAACAGGCGCGACACGTACGATTGGTCGGGGTCGCCGCCCTTGCGGCTATCGATCACGGCGGCGAGGCGCAGCAGCGTGTCTTCGGTCGATTGCGTCATTTGTAGATGTGTTCGGGATCTTTCAGCACCGGCTCGACCGCGACCCAGTCGCCGTTGTCGACGGTGCCTTCGAATTTCTGGAAGAAGCACGAATGCCGGCCGGTGTGGCATGCGATGCCCGACACCTGCTCGACCTTCAGCAGCACGACGTCCTCGTCGCAGTCGAGCCGCACCTCGTGCACGTGCTGCACGTGGCCCGACTCCTCGCCCTTGAACCACAGGCGCTTGCGCGAACGCGAATAGTAGACCGCGCGCTGCGTCTCGATCGTCTTCGCCAGCGCCTCGCGGTTCATCCACGCGAACATCAGCACGTCGTTCGTCGCCGCTTCCTGCGCGATCACCGGCACGAGGCCGTTGTCGTCCCAGCGGACCTTGTCGAGCCACGCGGGCAGGGATGTCGTTTCGGTATTCATCACAGCCTCACCGGGATGCCCTGGCCGGCCATGAAGCGTTTCGCCTCGCCGACCGTATGCTCGCCGTAGTGGAAGATGCTCGCGGCCAGCACCGCATCGGCGCGGCCGTCCTTGATGCCGTCGGCCAGGTGCTGCAGCGAGCCGACGCCGCCGGAAGCGATCACCGGCACCGGCACCGCGTCCGACACGCCGCGCGTGAGCGCGAGGTCGAAACCCGACTTCGTGCCGTCGCGGTCCATGCTGGTGAGCAGGATCTCGCCCGCGCCGAGTTCGGCCATCCTGCGCGCCCATTCGATCGCGTCGAGGCCCGTGTTCTTGCGGCCGCCGTGCGTGAAGACTTCCCAGCGCGGCGTCTCGCCGTCGGCCGACACGCGCTTCGCGTCGATCGCGACGACGATGCACTGCGAGCCGTACTTGTCGGCCGCGTCGCGCACGAGTTGCGGGTTCGCAACCGCCGACGAATTCATGCTGACCTTGTCCGCGCCCGCGTTCAGCAGGCGCCGCACGTCCTCGACGGCGCGCACGCCACCGCCGACGGTCAGCGGAATGAACACCTGCGACGCCACGGCTTCGATGATCGGCAGGATCAGGTCGCGCTGGTCGGACGTCGCGGTGATGTCGAGGAACGTCAGTTCGTCGGCGCCCTGCTCGTCGTAGCGGCGCGCGATTTCGACGGGGTCGCCCGCGTCGCGCAGCTCGACGAAGTTGACGCCCTTGACGACACGCCCGGCAGTCACGTCCAGGCAGGGGATGATGCGTTTAGCTAGAGCCATGATGTTGCGCCAAATGCCGCGCTGGGACGGCCGGTTGCGGAAGCCTCGCGCGAGGCTCCCGGTCGGAGCCGCCGCCTGCGGGCGGCCCCGGCGAACGGGACAAGCGCGCTTACGCGTTGTCGAGTTCGCCGTTCAGTTCGTCCGCGCGCTTTTGCGCGGCCGCGAAATCGAGATCGCCGGAGTAGATCGCACGGCCGCAGATCACGCCTTCGACGCCGTGCTCTTCCACTTCGCACAGGTTCTCGATGTCCGTGAGGTTCGACAGGCCGCCGCTGGCGATCACCGGGATGCCGACCGCCTGTGCGAGCTTCACGGTCGCCTCGATGTTGATGCCCTGCAGCATCCCGTCGCGGCCGATGTCCGTGTAGACGATCGATTCGACGCCGTAGTCCTCGAACTTCCGCGCGAGATCGATCACTTCGTGGCCGGTCAGCTTGCTCCAGCCGTCGGTCGCGACCTTGCCGTCCTTCGCGTCCAGCCCGACGATGATGCTGCCGGCGAACGCGGTGCACGCGTCCTGCAGGAAGCCCGGGTCCTTCACGGCCGCGGTGCCGATGATGACGTAGGACAGGCCCGCGTCGAGGTATTTCTCGATCGTCTCGAGGCTGCGGATGCCGCCGCCGAGCTGTACGGGGATTTCATCGCCGACCTCTTCGAGGATCGCCTCGATCGCCTCGAGATTCTTCGGCTTGCCGGCGAACGCGCCGTTCAGGTCGACGAGATGGAGCCGCCGGGCGCCGAGATCGACCCACTTGCGGGCCATCGCCGCCGGGTCCTCGGAAAAAATCGTGGCCTGGTCCATATCGCCCTGTTTGAGGCGCACACACTGACCGTCTTTGAGATCGATGGCCGGAATCAGCAACATAGCTATCGGGTGTCGTCGTGGAAAAAGAAAAGAATCCGGCGCGTACCGGCCAATCCGGTACCGCGCCGTCTCGCTAGTTTAGTACAACTCTTTCGGCGCTTTGGCGTGCCAGCACCGTGTGACAGGCCTCTGCGGCCCGCCGATTGTGGCACGCCCGCGACATTTACGGCTTCCAGTGTACGAAGTTGCGATACAGACGCAACCCGACCTCCGCGCTTTTCTCGGGGTGGAATTGGGTCGCGAAGAGGTTATCCCGCGCGACCGCGGACGTAAACGGCGCGCCGTACGCCGTTTCGCCGACCGTATGCGCCGGGTTGTCCGGGCGTACGTAATAGCTGTGCACGAAGTAGAAATACGCGTCGTCGGGCACGCCGTCCCACAGCGGGTGCGGCTGCAACTGGCGCACGCGGTTCCAGCCCATCTGCGGCACCTTGAAGCGCGAGCCGTCGTCCTGCAGGCGGCCGTCGAGCTCGAAGCGCACGACCTTGCCGGGCAGCAGGCCGAGGCCCTTCGTGTCGCCCTCCGCGCTCCAGTCGAACAGCATCTGCTCGCCGACGCATACGCCGAGCAGCGGCTTCGTGCGCGACGCCTCGAGCACGGCCTCCTGCAGGCCCGATTCGCCCAGGCAGCGCATGCAGTCGGGCATCGCGCCCTGGCCGGGCAGCACGACACGGTCGGCCGCGCGGATCGCGGCCGGCGTGTCGACGATCGCCACGTCGGCGGCCGGTTCGGCCTTCTTGAGCGCCTGCGCGACCGAGCGCAGGTTGCCCATCCCATAATCCACAATCGCAATCGAAGTTTTCATCTCAGTGCAGGCAGTAGCGCCCTCAGTCCATTGACGATGAATTCCACCGCCAGCGCCGACAGCATCAGACCCATCAGCCGCGTGGCGATGTTGATGCCCGTGCGGCCGATCCAGTTCGCGATCGGCTCGGCGAGCCGCATCGCAACGAAACACAGCAAAGCCAGGGCCGCGCCGATCGCGACCAGCCCGACCCGGTCATACCAGTGACGCGCGTTCGCCGCATAGATGATCACCGTGCTGATCGAGCCGGGGCCCGTCAGCAGCGGAATCGCCAGCGGCACGACCGCGATGTTGTCCTTCAGCTCGGCCTCGTGGCGCTCCTCCGGCGTCGATCGCGTGTTGCCGATCTGCGCGTTCAGCATGTTGATCGCCATCAGCAGCATGATGATCCCGCCGCCCACTTCGAGCGAGCCGACCGAAATGCCGAAGAAGTCGATGATCTGCTGCCCGAGCAGCGCCGTCACCGTCATCACGCAGAACACCGACACCGACGCGATCCGGATCGTGCGGCGCCGCTCGGCGTCCGTCTGCTGCGCCGTCAGGCTCAGGAAGAACGGCACCGCGCCGATCGGGTTGATCAGCGCCAGCAGCGAAATGAACGATTTGAGCAGATCCATCGCAAGCCGGCGCCGCGCGCCGAAGCCGTCAGGTTGTCCTTGGCGTGCCGCCCGTGCGGAAGGTCAGAGGCTGCCTTTCGTCGACGGGATCTGCCCCGCCGCACGTTCGTCGAGCTCCACCGCCGCGCGCAGTGCCCGGCCGAAGGCCTTGAACACCGTCTCGAGCTGATGGTGCGCGTTGATCCCGCGCAGGTTGTCGATATGCAGCGTGACGCCCGCGTGGTTCACGAAACCGCGGAAGAACTCGATCGACAGGTCGACGTCGAACGTGCCGATCCGCGCGCGCGTGAACGGCACGTGGAATTCGAGGCCCGGCCGGCCCGAGAAGTCGATCACGACGCGCGACAGCGCCTCGTCGAGCGGCACGTACGAATGGCCGTAGCGGCGGATGCCCTTGCGGTCGCCGATCGCCTTCGCGACGGCCTGCCCGAGCGTGATGCCGACATCCTCGACCGTGTGGTGGTCGTCGATATGGGTATCGCCATGCGCTTCGACCTCGAGATCGACCAGACCGTGTCGCGCGATCTGGTCGAGCATATGGTCGAGAAACGGCACGCCGGTAGCCAGCTTCTGCTGGCCCGTACCGTCGAGATCGAGCTTCACACGGATCTGCGTTTCGCTGGTATTGCGAACGACTTCCGCCACACGCATGGCAATTCCTTGACTGGGTCGATGTAAATGGGGATTGATCGTACGCGCTGCGGCGCCGGCTGGATCAACCGGGCAGCGCGAGTTTCAAAGCCGCCAGCAGGCGCGCGTTTTCGTCGGGAGCACCGACGGTCAGCCGCACGCATTCCGCCAGCAACGGATGCATTTTACTCACGTTTTTGACCAAAACCCGCTCGGTGAGCAGCGCATCGAACACGGCGGCCGCATCCGGCACGCGCACCAGCAGGAAATTGCCGGCGCTCGGAAACACCGTCGTGCCCGGCAGCGCGGCCACGGCCTGCGCAAGCCGAGTGCGCTCCGCGCGCAGATCGGCGGCCTGCGCGTCGAGCACGTCGAGGCGGTCGAGCAGGAAATCCGCGGTGGCCTGGGTCAGCACGTTGATGTTGTACGGCGGGCGCACCTTGTCGAATTCGTTCAGCCACGCGGGCAAGCCGACGAGATAGCCGAGGCGGATGCCCGCGAGGCCCAGCTTCGACACCGTGCGCATCACGACGACGTTGTCGAACTCGGCGGCGCGCGGCAGCCACGAACGCTCGGCGAACGGCTGATACGCCTCGTCGATCACGATCAGGCTGTGGCGCGCGGCGGCAACGATCCGTTCGACGTCGGCGTCGTCGTACAGCGTGCCGGTCGGGTTGTTCGGATACGCGAGATAGACGATCGCCGGCCGGTGCTCGGCGATCGCCGCGAGCATCGCATCGACGTCGAGCGTCAGGTCGGCCTTCAGCGGCACGCCGACGAATTCGAGCTGCGCGAGCTTCGCCGACAGTTCGTACATCACGAAACCCGGCACCGGCGCGAGCACCTTCGCACCCGGCTTCGCGCAGGCGACCGAGATCAGGCTGATGATCTCGTCCGAACCGTTGCCGAGCAGCACGTCGCATGCGGCCGGTACGCCCATCGCGTGGCGCAGCTTGTCGAGCAGCGCGGCCGGGCGCGGCGCCGGGTAGCGGTTCAGCGCGACCTGCGCGAGCCGCTCGCCGAGCGCCGCGGCGAGCGGCTCGGGCAGCGGATACGGATTCTCCATCGCGTCGAGCTTCACGAAGCCGCTCGCGTCGGGCACCGGGTAGCTCGTCATCGCGAGCACGTCGCGGCGGATGATGTCTTGTGGCGTCGTCATGGTCTCAAGCCGGCGTGCATCGCGCCGGCGTCAAATGGTCGGCAAGGCGGCGGACGCCGCCCTGCGCGTGTGTCCGGCTTCGGGGGGAGCCGGCCGGCGCCGGCGCATGCGCGCCCGCCCCGGCCCTGCGCGGCACGATCAGCCCTTCATCCGGAACTCGGCGCTCTTCGCATGCGCCTGCAGCCCCTCGCCGTACGCGAGCTCGGACGCGATCTCGCCGAGCGTCTGCGCACCTTCCGCGCTGACCTCGATCACGCTCGAGCGCTTGATGAAGTCGTACACGCCGAGCGGCGACGAGAAGCGCGCGGTGCGCGAGGTCGGCAGCACGTGGTTCGGCCCCGCGCAGTAGTCGCCGAGGCTCTCGCTCGTGTAGCGGCCGAGGAAGATCGCGCCCGCGTGGCGGATCTGCTGGCCCCACTGCTGGGGCTCCAGCGCGGAAATCTCGAGGTGTTCCGGCGCGATGTCGTTCGCGATCCGGCAGGCCTCGGCCATGTCGCGCACCTTGATCAGCGCGCCGCGGCCTTCGAGCGACGCGCGAATCACGTCCCGGCGCGGCATCGACGGCAGCAGCTCGTCGATCGCCTTTGCGACGCGCTCGAGGAACGCGCCGTCCGGGCACAGCAGGATCGACTGCGCGAGCTCGTCGTGCTCGGCCTGCGAGAACAGGTCCATCGCGACCCAGTTCGGATCGGTCGTGCCGTCGCACAGCACGAGGATTTCCGACGGCCCGGCGATCATGTCGATGCCGACCGTGCCGAACACGCGGCGCTTCGCCGACGCGACGTACGCATTGCCCGGGCCGCAGATCTTGTCGACGGCCGGCACCGTCGCCGTGCCGTACGCGAGCGCGCCGACCGCCTGCGCGCCGCCGATCGTGAACACGCGATCGACGCCGCCGAGCAGCGCCGCGGCGAGCACGAGGTCGTTCTTCACGCCGTCCGGCGTCGGCACCACCATCACGATCTCGCCGACGCCCGCGACCCGCGCGGGAATCGCGTTCATCAGCACCGACGACGGATACGCGGCCTTGCCTCCCGGCACGTACAGGCCGACGCGGTCGAGCGGCGTGATCTTCTGGCCGAGCACCGTGCCGTCCGCTTCCGTGTACTGCCAGCTGTGCGTGCCGCACTCGATCTTCTGCTTCTCGTGATACGCGCGCACCCGTGCGGCGGCCGCTTCCAGCGCCGCGCGCGCCTTCGGCGCGAGGCCGTCGAGCGCCGTCTGCAGCGCGTCCTGCGGCAGTTCGAGCGCGGCGACGCTGCCCGCGCTCAGCCGGTCGAAGCGGTTCGTGTATTCGAGCACCGCGGCGTCGCCGCGCGACTTCACGTCGGCGAGGATCTGCGCGACCGATTGCTCGATCGCCGCATCCTCGCTCGCCTCGAATGCGAGCAGCGCGCGCAGTTCGGCGCCGAAGCCTTCGCTCGTCGAATCGAGCTTGCGGATGGTGATGGACATGGGAGTTCCGTTACGGTGATGCGCTCAACCGCCATTCTGCGACGCGCGTTCGAACGCGTCGAGGATCGGCTTGAGCGCCGTGCGCTTC
Organism: Burkholderia sp. MSh2; assembly: GCF_000731655.1. NCBI lineage: Bacteria > Pseudomonadati > Pseudomonadota > Betaproteobacteria > Burkholderiales > Burkholderiaceae > Burkholderia > Burkholderia sp. MSh2. The sequence continues at coordinate 20,699 of NZ_JPGM01000031.1, forward strand.
AACTTCAGCGCAGCCTGGTTCACGACGAGGCGCGACGAGATCGCCATGATCTCCTCGACCTCGACCAGATTGTTCGCCTTCAGCGTGCCGCCCGAGCTGACGAGGTCGACGATCGCGTCGGCCAGCCCGACCAGCGGCGCGAGCTCCATCGAGCCGTACAGCTTGATCAGGTCGACGTGCACGCCCTTCGCGGCAAAATGCTCGCGCGCCGTCTCGACGTACTTCGTCGCGACGCGCAGGCGTGCGCCCTGGCGCACCGCGCTCGCGTAGTCGAAGCCGGCCGGCACGGCCACCGACATCCGGCAGCGCGCAATGTTCAGGTCGATCGGCTGATACAGGCCCGAGCCGCCGTGCTCGACCAGCACGTCCTTGCCGGCCACGCCGAAGTCGGCCGCGCCGTACTCCACGTAGGTCGGCACGTCGCTCGCGCGCACGATGATCACGCGCAGGTTCGGGTCGGTCGTCGGCAGGATCAGCTTGCGCGACGTTTCAGGATCCTCGGCCACCTGCACGCCGGCCGCGGCCAGCAGCGGCAGGGTTTCCTCGAAGATCCGGCCCTTCGACAGGGCGAGGGTCAGCGGCGCGCTCATGCGTGGCTCCCGGAAAGGCGGCGCACGTTCGCGCCGACAGCGGTCAGTTTGGCTTCCATGCGGTCGTAGCCGCGGTCCAGGTGATAGATGCGGTCGACCAGCGTTTCGCCCTCGGCACGCAGCCCGGCGATCACGAGGCTCGCCGACGCGCGAAGGTCGGTCGCCATCACGTTCGCGCCCGACAGTTTCTCGACGCCCGTCACGAGCGCCGTATTGCCGTCGATCGTGATGTTCGCGCCGAGCCGGTTCAGTTCCTGCACGTGCATGAAGCGGTTCTCGAAAATGGTTTCGACGACCTGCGCGGTGCCCGTCGCGACCGTATTGAGGGCCATGAACTGCGCCTGCATGTCGGTCGGGAACGCCGGGTATTCCGACGTGCGGATCGTCACGGCCGACGGCCGGCGGTCCATCTTCACGCGCAGCCAGCTGTCGCCTTCCTCGATCGACGCGCCGGCCTCCCGGAGCTTGTCGATCACCGCGTCGAGGATGTGCGGGCGCACGCCCGTCAGCGTCACGTCGCCGCCGGCCGCCGCGACCGCACACAGGAACGTGCCGGCCTCGATCCGGTCGGGGATCACCGAGTGGCGCGCGCCGTGCAGCCGCTCGACGCCCTGGATCACCAGGCGATCGGTGCCGATGCCGTCGATTTTCGCGCCCATCGCGACCAGCAAGTGTGCGAGATCGCTCACTTCCGGCTCGCGCGCGGCGTTTTCGATCACCGTCTCGCCGTCGGCCAGCGTCGCGGCCATCAGCAGGTTTTCGGTGCCCGTCACCGTGATCATGTCGGTCACGATGCGCGCGCCTTTCAGGCGCTTCGCGCGCGCTTCGATGAAGCCGTGCTCGATGCTGATCTCGGCGCCCATCGCCTGCAGGCCCTTGATGTGCTGGTCGACCGGACGCGCGCCGATCGCGCAGCCGCCCGGCAGCGACACCTTCGCCTCGCCGAAGCGCGCAAGCAGCGGCCCGAGCACGAGGATCGACGCACGCATCGTCTTCACGAGCTCGTACGGCGCCACGAGGTTGTCGACGCGCGACGCGTCGAGCCGCACGCGGCAGCCTTCCGTCTCGCTCGCCACGCCCATCTGGTTCAGCACCTTCAGCGTGGTGCGCACGTCCTTCAGGTTCGGCACGTTGTCGAGCTCGACCGGATCGGCGCTGAGCAGCCCCGCGCACAGAATCGGCAGCGCGGCGTTCTTCGCGCCCGACACGACGATCTCGCCCGACAGGCGGTGACCGCCCTCGATCACGAGCTTGTCCGTCCCGTGGCCATGCGCTTCCCCGTTGGCGGCCGGGTGTGCCGTGGCGACGCTCTGGACGGCGTCGCGCTCGTTGACGGTGACTTGCACTCAGTGATTTCCGGTTATGCGTTCTGCCATTCGGCGGGCGTCAGCGTCTTCATGCTGAGCGCGTGAATTTCCTGCTTCATGCGATCGCCGAGCGCCGCATAGACGAGCTGGTGCCGCTGGATCGGCCGCTTGCCCTCGAAGGCCGCCGACACGATCGTCGCGAAGAAATGCTGGCCGTCGCCCTCGACTTCCAGATGCGTGCAGGCGAGACCGCCTGCGATGTATTGCTTGACCTGTTCGGGAGTCGGCAACATGGTGTAAGGCTCCTGTCGGCGCGCGCCGCCCCCGGGGGCGGCACTGCCTGTCGATATCAATGACGCAGTTTGTAGCCGGTCGCGAGCAGCCGCATCGCGATCACCGCGAGCAGCATGAAGAAACCGGTAACGATCGCGAGGCTCGCGAACGGGTTGATGTCGGACGCGCCGAAGAACCCGAAACGGAAGCCGTCGATCATGTAGAAAAACGGGTTGAGACGCGAAATCTCGCGCCACACGGGCGGCAGCGAGTGCGTCGAATAAAACACGCCGGACAGGAACGTCAGCGGCATGATCAGGAAGTTCTGGAACGCGGCCAGCTGGTCGAACTTCTCGGCCCAGATCCCGGCGATCAGGCCGAGCGTGCCGAGAATTGCCGAGCCGAGCAGCGCGAACGCAATGATGAACAACGGCGCCGCGAAGTGCATCGGGACAAACCAGATCGTCACGACGAACACACCCGTGCCGACCGCGAGCCCGCGCGCCACGGAGGCGAGCACGTACGCGCCGAAGATGTCGCGGTACGACAGCGGCGGCAGCAGCATGAACACGAGGTTGCCGGTGATCTTCGACTGGATCAGCGACGACGAGCTGTTCGCGAACGCGTTCTGCAGCACGCTCATCATCACGAGGCCCGGTACGAGGAAGCTCACGTACTCGACGCCCGGATACACTTCGACGCGGCCCGACAGCGCATGGCCGAAGATCGTCAGATACAGCAGCGCCGTGACGATCGGCGCGAGCACCGTCTGGAACGACACCTTCCAGAACCGCAGCAGTTCCTTGTACAGCAGCGTCCGAAACCCGCTTCCCGGCACTCGCCGGGCCGTACCGGGAATGCCTGGCGCGCCCTCGGGGGGCAGCGAACGCAGCGCGCGTGGGGATTCCTGTTTCATGCCAGACCCTCGATCACCTCGGCTCCGTTCATCACCTGGACGAACACGTCCTCGAGGTCGGCCTTGCGGACCTCGATCTCGTCGAATGTGCAGCCTGCCGCGCGGCATTGCGCGAGGATGCGTTCGACCTCGTCGTAACTCGCAAGACGCAGCAGGTGCTCGCCGGGCGCGCGGGCGGCCGGGTCGGACTCCAGCCCGCGCAGCTCGGCCGGCAGCGCGCCGGTCGCGAAGCGCAGGTAAAGCTGCAGCCCCGCGAAGCGGCGCAGCAGCGCGTCGGTGCGGTCGAGCGCGACCACCTCGCCACGGCGCAGCATCGCGATCCGATCGCACAGCGACTCGGCTTCCTCGAGGTAATGGGTGGTCAGCACGATCGTGTGGCCCTCGCGATTCAGGCGCGAGATGAATTTCCACAGCGTCTGGCGCAGTTCGACGTCGACGCCGGCGGTCGGCTCGTCGAGCACGATCACGGGCGGCCGGTGCACGAGCGCCTGCGCGACGAGCACGCGGCGCTTCATCCCGCCCGACAGCGCGCGCATGTTCGCGTCGGCTTTCTCGGTGAGGTCGAGATTGGCCATCACTTCGTCGATCCAGTCGTCGTTGCGGCGCAGCCCGAAATAGCCGGACTGGATCCGCAGCGTCTCGCGCACGGTGAAAAACGGGTCGAACACGAGTTCCTGCGGCACGACGCCAAGTGCGCGACGCGCGCCGCGGAAGTCCTTGAAGACGTCGTGGCCGCGCACCGAGATACTGCCTTCGTCGGCCCGGGCGAGCCCGGCGAGGATGCTGATGAGCGTGGTCTTGCCTGCGCCGTTGGGGCCGAGCAGACCGAAAAACTCGCCTTCCTCGACCGACAGGCTGACGCCCTTGAGCGCCTGAAGCGACTTGTAGCGCTTCTTGACGTGACGGATTTCTATGGCTGACATGACTGTGCGCGACACCGGGGCCGCGACGCCTATTCTGTGCTTGCTACGAAAGAAAACGAGGGCCGGATACCGTCTGGCTGCCCGGCAAAACGCTTGATTATAGGGCAAACCGGCTGGTGGAGCCGGCGCCGGAGGCGCGCGGCGTGAAGCTTGCGCGCGTCGGCTGGCGCGGCAGGCTCCGGTCGGACAGGGTCAATGTCGCCCGGTGCCGTCGATGAGGGCGTCGACGCCATAGGCGCGCGCGAGGCTGGCGAGCTTCGAGGGAAGATTGAGGATGTCGAGGGTCGCGCCGCGCGCTTGCGCGGCCCGTTGCCATGCGAGCAGCACGGCGAGCGCGGACGAGTCGAACTGCGTCAGCGCCGCGCAATCGACGGCGGTCGCGCCCGCGCCGATGCGCGCGAGACCGTTCGCGAGCGCGGCCTTCGCGCTCGCGACGGTCAGCGAGGTGCCGGCGTCGAAGCCGCTCACGACGCTTGCTTGCCGGCGGCAAGTTGCTGGTTGCGCTGCGTGAGGAACTGGATCAGGCCGTCCACGCCGCTTTGCTGGATCTTCTCGTTGAACTGCTGCTGGTACGTCTGGATCAGCCACGCGCCGAGCACGTTCAGGTCATACACCTTCCAGCCGTTCGCCGACTTGTACAGGCGATAGTCGATCTGGACCGGCTGGCCGTTGTTCATCGCGACCGTCTTGACCACCACGTCCGTATCGGCCGGATCGGCGCGGAACGGCGGGTACTGGATCTGCTGGTCCGGCTTCAGCTGGGCCAGCGCACCCGAATACGTACGGATCAGCAGCAGCTTGAACTGCTCCTGCACCTGTTGCTGCTGCTCGGCCGTCGCGGTGCGCCAGTTGCGGCCCATCGCGAGCTGCGTGGTGCGGCGGAAATCGGTGTACGGCAGGATGTCCCTGTTGACGATCGAGATGATGCGGTTGGTGTCGCCCTGCTTGATCGTCTGCTGCTTGACTTCGTCGAGGACCTGCTGCGTGGCCGTCTTGATCAGCGCCTGCGGGGTCGACTGGTCGACTTGCGCTTGAGCCACGCCGCCGAACGAGAACAGCGCCGCGAAAACGGGGACCAGGAACAGTTTTTTCATCATAGTGACCTGCATGAATGAGTCGATGCGGAGATTGGAGCAGGTAGCTTACGCGTTAGTTCGCGTACGCCACCGACTGAATCGTTTCCGGCTGTAACGAGTGTTATCGGGTCAGAACCTGATGCTCGGCAAGCGGATCCCGCCCGGCGACGGCGGCGCCACCTGCATCGGCGGCACGCTCGTCTCGCTGGCCGGGTTCGGCGCCGCGGCGGCGGAAGCGGCCGCCGGCGCGGCGGCGCCCGCCTTGCCGGATGCAGCCGTCGCCGGCGCCGGTGCCGCGCCGTCGTCCGGCAGATCGTACTTCGGCAGCGCATCGCTGCTCGACGTCGCGCCGGCTTCGCCGCGCGCATTGCTGATCAGCATCTGGCGGCGCTGCAGGTACGCGTTGCGCACGAACGAATACTTGTCGAGCGCGGCGGCATCCAGCACGTCGCCCGCACCCAGCAGGTTCGAGCGCGTGTTGACGAGGTTCACGCCGAACAGGCCCCAGCTCACGCCGTCCGGCTTCACATACGTCAGCGGATTGCCGACGTAGTCGACGCCCAGGCCGGCCGTATCGCGCAGCGTGCTCGGGCCGAGCAGCGGCAGCACCAGGTACGGGCCCGACGGCACGCCGTAGCGGCCCATCGTGATCCCGAAGTCGGCCGTATGCTTCGGCAGCTTCGCGATGGTCGCGACGTCGAACAGGCCGCCGACGCCGAACACCGTGTTGATCACGACGCGCATGATGTCGCCGACGCCGTCCGCGATCCGCAGCTGCACGATGTTGTTGGCCGCGACGTACACGTCGCCGATGTTCGAGAAGAAGTTCGTCACGCTGTCGCGCACCGGCTGCGGCACCACGTACTGGTAGCCCTTCGCGACCGGCTTCAGCGCGTACGTGTCGACCGTGTCGTTGAACTTGTACATCGTCCGGTTGAAGCCTTCGAGCGGATCGCCCTTGGTCGGCGTCTGCACGGTCGCGCAGCCGCTCAACGCGGCGACTGCCGCTACCGCCAGCGCGGCGTGCCTGATGCGGATCGTCTGCATGTTCATTACCCTCTTGCGTTCTCTCGTGTGGTTATTGGGCTGCCGAAGCGGGCGCGGCGGCCACGGCCGACGCCGGAGCCGGTGCAGCCGGTGCGCCGGCTGCCGGCTTCGCGCCGCCCGCATCGGCGGCCTTGCTGTACAGGAACTGGCCGATCAGGTTTTCGAGCACGATCGCCGATTGCGTCATCGTGATCGTATCGCCCGCCTTCAGCATTTCCGTGTCACCGCCCGGCTCGAGGCCGATGTACTGTTCGCCGAGCAGGCCCGACGTCAGGATCTTCGCCGACGAATCCTTCGGGAACGGGTACTGGCCGTCGATATCGATCGTCACCAGCGCCTGGTAGGTGTTCGTGTCGAACCCGATCGTCTTCACGCGGCCGACCACGACACCCGCGCTCTTCACGGCCGCGCGCGGCTTCAGCCCGCCGATATTGTCGAATTTCATCTTCACCGAATAGGTCGGCTGAAACGACAGCGAGCTCATGTTGCCGACCTTCAGCGCCAGGAACAGCACCGCAAGGAAGCCCACCACCACGAACAGGCCGACCCAGAAGTCGAGAGCAGTCTTTTTCATCGTCATCCCAAAATTTGGCTTGGCTGAGGCTTAGCTGAACATCAGCGCGGTCAGCAGGAAATCGAGGCCGAGTACGGCGAGCGAGGCGAACACGACCGTCTTGGTCGTCGCGCGCGACACGCCTTCGGGCGTGGGCTTCGCTTCATACCCCTGAAACAGCGCAATGAAGGTCACGGCGAACCCGAACACGATGCTCTTCAGCACGCCGTTGCCGACGTCGGCCCAGACCTGGACCCCGCCCTGCATCTGCGACCAGAACGCGCCCGGATCGACGCCGATCAGCACGACGCCGACGAAGTACCCGCCGAGCACGCCGACCGCGTTGAAGATCGCGGCGAGCAGCGGCATCGCGATGATGCCCGCCCACATGCGCGGCGCGATCACGTTCTTGATCGGGTCGACCGCCATCATCTCGAGCGCGGTGAGCTGCTCGCCGGCTTTCATCAGGCCGATCTCGGCCGTGAGCGACGTCCCCGCGCGGCCCGCGAACAGCAGCGCCGTGACGACCGGCCCGAGCTCGCGCACCAGCGACAGCGCGACCAGCAGGCCGAGCGCCTGCTCGGAGCCGTAGCGGTTCAGCGTGTAATACCCCTGCAGGCCGAGCACGAAGCCCACGAACAGCCCCGACACGGCAATGATCACGAACGAATAGTTGCCGAGGAAGTGGATCTGCTTCGTGACGAGCCGCGGCCGGCGCAGCAGCGGGAAGAATTCCAGCACGAGACGCACGAACAGCCGCGAGCCGTAGCCCGCGCGCTCGAGGCCGCCGATGACGTAACGTCCGATCGCGCTGATCATGCGCGCCCTCCGCCGAGCCCGAAATCCGCTGCAAGCGGCGGGCTCGTGTAATGAAATTTGAACGGGCCGTCCGGCGCGCCGTCGATGAACTGCCGCACGCTCGGATCGGTCGACGCCCGCAGCTCGTCGGGCGTGCCCTGCGCGAGCACGCCGCCGTTGGCCAGGAAATACACGTAGTCGGCGATCGCGAACGACTCGGGCACGTCGTGCGTGACGAGGATCGACGTGGCGCCCAGCGCCTGGTTCAGCGTGCGGATCAGGTTCGCGGTGATGCCGAGCGAGATCGGATCGAGGCCCGCGAACGGCTCGTCGTACATGATGAGCTGCGGATCGAGCGCGATCGCGCGCGCGAGCGCGATGCGGCGTGCCATCCCGCCCGACACCTCCGACGGCATCAGGTCCCGCGCGCCGCGCAGCCCGACCGCGTTGAGCTTCATCAGCACGAGGTCGCGGATCAGGTCTTCGGGCAGGTCGGTATGCTCGCGCAACGAGAACGCGACGTTCTCGAACACCGACATGTCGGTGAACAACGCGCCGAACTGAAACAGCATGCCCATCTTGCGGCGCAGCGCGTACAGGCCGTCGCGCGTTTGCGCGCCGACATCGGCGCCGTCGAACAGCACCTGGCCGCGGCGCGCGCGCACGAGGCCGCCGATCAGGCGCAGCACGGTCGTCTTGCCGCAACCCGACCCGCCCATGACCGCGACGACCTGCCCACGCCCGAAGCGCAGGTTCAGGTCGGACAGGACGAGGCGGTCGCCGTAGCCAAAGTCGACGTCGCGAAGTTCCAGCAGGGTCTCGGTAGGAGTGGGGCTCACGGAGCTGGCAGTCCTTTTACGCAGAACGCCGAATTATAGGGCCTGCCTTGGAATGATGTCGTGACGCCGTTTCGGACCCCGCGGTCAATGATTGTCAAATGGTCCGGAAAAACAGTGCTGCAACGCTGCAATCGCCGCCCGGTAATCGCTCGCGCCCGTGATCGCGCTGACCACCGCCACGCTGCCGACGCCCGTCGCCAGCACGGCCGGCAGCGCGTCGAGCCCCACCCCGCCGATCGCGACAAGCGGCACCTGCGTGCCCGCGAAGCGCACGTAGCGGGCAATCCGGGCGAGGCCCTGCGGCGGCGCGGCGACCGCCTTGGTCGCGGTCGCGAACACGGGACCGAGCGCGAGGTAGCTCGGGCGCGCGTGCAATGCCCGCAACATTTCGTAATAACCATGGCTCGAAAGTCCGAGCCGCAGGCCCGCGCGCGCAATCGCGGCCAGATCGGCCGTTTCGAGGTCTTCCTGGCCGAGATGAACGCCGTACGCGCCTTCATCTGCAGCGATCTGCCAATGATCGTTGATGAACACGCGCGCATCGGGATAGCGGCGCCCGGCCGCGACCGCCCGTGCGATTTCCCGGCGCAACGCGTCCGGCGGCGCGCCTTTCACGCGCAGCTGCACGGTCCGCGCGCCGCAATCGAGCACGCGCTCGACCCATTCGGCGTCCGGCACGACCGGATAGAGGCCGAGTTGCGCCGGGCACGGCGCGAACGCCGGTTCGGGGGCGGCCGGCAGGCCGGCGGCGCGCGGGAACCGCGCGGCGTCGACCGGCCACGCATCGGCGGCCCGCGCCTCGTCGCCGTCGCGCCACGCCAGCGCGAGCACCAGCGCGTCGACCGGCGCGAAACCGCAATCCAGAAACGCGGCGAGCGCCGCGATCCAGTCGTCCGCGAGCGGATGCGCGGCTTCGAGCGCGTAGCGCGCGCCCGCCGCGTGCAGCACCGCGCCCCGCTCATCGAATTCGATCGCAACCGCATCCGGCGCCGCGGGCCGCGAAACGGCCGACGCACGCGCCCGCGCGTCGTGATCGCCCGCCGACACGATCAGCACGTCGCCTTGGGCCGGCGCGCCCGGCACCGCCACGCAGAGCCGCCACGGCGCCGCATCGCCCGGCCAGTCGCCAAGCCGCGCGCGAATCTGCTCGGCCGCTTCGGCCAGTTCGTCGGCCGGCGGCCAGAATGCATCGGCGAAGCGCGCGCTCATACACCACCTCCGTCCTGGTGCCAGAACGGCATCCCGACGACCGGCGTGCTCGCGTGCGCGGTCTCGCGCGTGTCCATCGGGCCGGCGAGATACGCGGCGCGGCCGGCCTCGACGCCCTGCGCAAATGCGCGCGCCATGATCTCGGGGTGGGTGGCCTGCGAGACTGCCGTATTCAGCAGCACGCCGTCGAAACCCCACTCCATCACCTGGCACGCGTGCGACGGCACGCCGAGCCCCGCGTCGATGATCAGCGGCACGTCGGGCAGCCGCTCGCGCAGCACGCGCAGGCCGTACGGATTCACGACCCCCTTGCCCGTGCCGATCGGCGCGCCCCACGGCATCAGCGCCTCGCAGCCGACGTCGAGCAGGCGCCGGCCGATCACCAGATCCTCGGTGCAGTAAGGCAGCACCTTGAAACCGTCCTTGACCAGCAGCGTGGCGGCTTCGATCAGCCCGATCGGGTCGGGCTGCAGCGTGTAGTCGTCGCCGATCAGTTCGAGCTTGATCCAGTCGGTGCCGAACACCTCCCGCGCCATGTGCGCGGTCGTCACGGCTTCGGCGACGGTCTGGCAGCCGGCCGTGTTCGGCAGCAACGGCACCGCGTGGCGCTTGAGCAGGTCGAAGAAACCGGCCTCCGCCGTGCCGCCCGTCATCTGGCGGCGCAGCGCGACCGTCACCATCCCGGGGCGCGACGCCTCGATCGAATCGGACAGCGACTGCAGCGACGGATAGCGCGACGTGCCGATCAGCACGCGGCTTGCGAAGGTTTCGCCGTACAGCGTCAGCGCGTCGGCGGAGAGGGGGGACGTCATGTCGTTTTCCTGGAAGAGCGGGGACGAACCGGCGGCGCTCAGCCGCCCGCGACGGGGTGCACCACGTCGAGCTTGTCGCCCGCCGCGAGCACGCGCGCCGCATGCTGCGTGCGCGCGACGAAGTTGCCGTTCAGCGCGACCGCGTACGGCGGACGCGCGCCGTACGCGACGAGCGCGTCCGCCACCGTCGCGCCGTCGGGCAACGTCAGGGTCTGTTGGTTGATCTGGATATCCATGAGGCTTCGTCGGAATCGGGTGGCGGCGCGCGTCAGGCCGGCTGGCGCGCGTCGTCGCGGTGATGAAGGAGCGTCGGCCAGCGCGCGGCGTCGCGCCACGCGGCGAATGCGTCGGCGTCGCCGAACGCGCCGCCGAGCGCGGCTTCGGCGAGCGCGGCCGCCGCGTGCGCGACTTCCGGCGCGATCATGAAGCCGTGCCGGTACAGGCCGTTGACGGCGAGCGTCGACGCGCCGTCCCAGATCACCGCCGGGCGATGATCGGGCAGCGTCGGCCGGCACTGCGCATTGAGTTCGAGGATGCGCGCCTCGCCGAATGCCGGGTGCACGGAGAATGCCGCGCTCAGCAGTTCGAGCGCGGAGCGCACGCTGACGGGCGACATGTCCTCGCCCTCCACCTCGGTTGCGCCGATCACATAGAGATCGTCCTGCTTCGGCGCGATGTACAGCGGATAGCGCGGATGCAGCAGCCGCACGGGCCGCGTGAGCCCGATGCCGGGCGCATGCACGCGCGCGACTTCGCCGCGGATTCCGCGCAGCGCCGGCAGCGCGGGTTTCGCGCCGAGCCCGCGGCAATCGATCGTGAAATGCGCGGCGGGCAGGTGCGCGTCGTCGATCGCGACGTGCCAGTGCAGCTCGACGCCGCGTTCGGCAAGGCCGGCCGCGAGCGCCCGCAGCGCCTGCCGGTTGTCGAGCTGGCCTTCGCGCGGCAGCAGCAGGCCGCGCGCGAAGCGGCCGGCGAGCGCCGGCTCGGCCGCGTCGACTTGCGCGCCGGCGAGCGACACGAAGCCGCCGTCGAACAGGTCGGCCGGCGCGTTCGCGCGCACGCGCCGCTCGAACAGCGGCGCCTCCCCGCGGTCGGCGTGGTGCCAGACGACGAGCGTGCCGTGATGCTGGAAGAAGACGGGCTCGGGCAGTTCCGCGAGCCACTGCGGCCAGCGCGCGAGCGACGCGACGCCGAGCTCGGTGATCAGCAGCTCCGCGCTCGCCGCTTCCGCGAGCGGCGCGAGCATCGCGGCCGCGATCCACGCGGCCGACTGTTCGCCGTCCGGGCCGCCGCGTTCGTAGAGCGCGACGCGATGCCCGCCGCCCGCAAGCCGCCACGCGACCAGACGACCGACGAGGCCGCCGCCGAGCACCGCGAAATCGGGCCGGGAATCCAGGGCGTTCATCGTGCGCCCTCCACGCGAGCGCGCGCGACGAACGTCGATACGCACGCGCCGCCGCGAGCGAACACGCCCGGCATCGGGCCGGGAGACATGCAAAAGACTGAAGATTGTGCGGTCATCATTCCTTCCGTAACGCGCAATGCGCGTACCCAAAAGGACGAAACCGGCAGCATAGGCCGGCCGGGCGGGACTCGGGCGCTGACCATGTGGGATGGCAGCCAGCGCGGCCCGGCGGGATCAGAAACTTCCCTCGCCGGTATTACCCGGATCGGGTGCGAAGGGTCTTTCTCAGCCTCGCCGCGCTACCCGGAACATCTGCCGGCCGCGCCACGAAGCACCCCTGTTTCGTCGTCGGCCATTAGACCATAAAAGCGGAAAGCGCCGCAAACTGTCCCCCTTGCGGCAAATTCGCCGCCGCGCCGCGCCGCTCTGGCACAATGCCCGCAAGCGGCCGGTTGCCGCGTCACCGCCGGCCCTTAAGTGCCGTTTAAGACGCGCGGGCGACCATCCGGACACCCGCCGTCAGTCGGCGCCGCGTCCCGGCATGCCGTATCGCGGCGCGCGCCCGGCTTCGCCCGGCCCGCGCGCCGGCTACTCATCAGGAAGCACATGACCCAATCGATCGATCCCGTCCGCTCCGCCTCCGACGCGCCGCAGGACGAGCGCCCGATATCCGCGTGGAGCCTCATCAAGCCCTACTGGATATCGTCCGAATGGAAAATCGCGTGGGGCCTGATGGTCGCGATCATCGCGATCAACCTCTGCGTGGTCTGGATCAACGTCCGGCTGAACAAGTGGAACGCGGAGTTCTACAACGCGCTGCAGTCGAAGGACGTCCACGACTTCCCGAACCTGCTGATGCAGTTCTCGGCGCTCGCATTCGCCTTCATCATCCTCGCCGTGTACGGCCGCTACCTGCGGCAGATGCTCGGCTTCCGCTGGCGCCAGTGGCTCACCGACCGCTTCCTCGGCCAGTGGCTCGGCGATCGCGCGTTCTACCGGATCGAGCGCGACCGGCTCGCCGACAACCCCGACCAGCGGATCACCGACGATCTCCAGTCGTTCGCGACGACCACGCTCGCGCTGTCGCTCGACCTGCTGTCGACGGTCGTCACGCTCGTGTCGTTCATCACGATCCTGTGGTCGCTCGCCGGCGCGCTGACGTTCACGCTCGGCGCGACGCCGATCTCGATTCCGGGCTACATGGTATGGGCGGCCGCGCTGTACGCGGTGGTCGGCTCGCTGATCATCCAGAAGGTCGGCCATCCGCTCGTATCGATCAACTACCAGCAGCAGCGCGTCGAGGCCGATTTCCGCTTCGGGCTGATCCGCGTGCGCGAAAACGCCGAGCAGATCGCGTTCTACGACGGCGAGAAGACCGAGACCGGCAACGCGCAAAACCTCTTCATGCGCATCCGCGACAACTGGTGGCGCGTGATGAAGTACACGAAACGGCTCACGTTCGTGCTGAGCTTCTACGGGCAGATCGCGATCATCTTCCCGCTCGTCGTCGCCGCGCCGCGTTATTTCGCCGGTGCGTTCTCGTTCGGCGTGCTGATGCAGATCTCGTCCGCGTTCGGCACCGTCAGCGATTCGTTCTCGTGGTTCATCAACAGTTACTCGACCCTCGTCGAATGGCGCGCCACCGTCAACCGTCTGCGCGAATTCAAGCGCGTGATGGGCACGTCGCACCTGAGGGAAAGCCTGTCGCCCGCGACCGAGCACGGCGGCATCAACCTGCACTACGTCGACGCCGCGAAGCTGTCGACGTCGTCGCTCAGGCTCGCGCTGCCGAACGGCAACGCGCTCGCGAACATCGGCAGCGTCACGATCGAGCCCGGCTCGCGCTGGCTCGTGATCGGCAAATCGGGTTCCGGCAAGAGCACGTTCATGCGCGCGCTCGCGGGCCTGTGGCCGTTCGGCGACGGCGCGATCGACGCGCCAGTCGGCGCGCGGATGATGTTCGTGCCGCAGACGAGCTACCTGCCGATCGGCACGCTGAAGGCCGCGCTCACCTACCCGGCGACGCCCGACGCATTCAGCGACGAAGCCTGCCGCGACGCACTGCGCGCGTGCCGCCTCGAGGATTACGTCGAGCGCCTCGACGAGTCCGCCCACTGGACCCGCGTGCTGTCGCCGGGCGAGCAGCAGCGTCTTGCCGGCGCGCGCGTGCTGCTGCACAAGCCCGACTTCCTGTTCCTCGACGAAGCCACCAGCGCGCTCGACGCCGACAACGAAGCCCGCCTCTACCACCTGTTCGCCGAGCGGCTGCCCAGGGCCGCGATCGTCAGCATCGCGCACCGCGAATCGCTGGCCGCGTTCCACGGCGGCACGATCAACGTCGAACGCATCAACGACGACGACAAGGTCGCCGCGTGAGCGCACGCGCCGCGCCCCCCGTGCGGATCGCGCTGATCACCGGCGCCGGCTCGGGGATCGGCGCGGCGCTCGCGCGACGGCTCGCGGCGCCCGGCGTCGCGCTGGCGCTGCATGCGCGCGGCGCGGACGATGCCGCACGGGCCCGGCTCGCCGAAGTCGAGCGCGCGTGCACGGCGGCCGGCGCGGCATGCATCGCGCTTACCGGCGATCTCGCCGAGCCGGGCGTCGCCGCCTCGCTCGTCGACGCCGCCGCCGCCCGCTTCGGCGGGCTCGATCATCTCGTCGCCAACGCGGGCTTCGCCGCACGGCAGACCTTTTCCGGCCTTGCCGCCGACACGCTCGCGTCCGCGTTCGCGGCCATGCCCGGCGCGTTTTCCGCGCTCGCGGGCCGTGCGCGGCCGCTGCTCGAGACGTCGGTCGCGCCGCGGATCGTCGCGGTCAGCTCGTTCGTCGCGCACCGCTACCGCGCCGATGCGCCGTTCGCGGCCACCGCCGCCGCGAAGGCCGCGCTCGAGTCGCTCGTGCGCTCCGCGGCCGCCGAATTCGCCGGGCACGGCATCACCGTCAACGCGGTCGCACCGGGTTTCACGCGCAAGGACCACGGGCCGAGCGCCGGCAACGCCGCCGCGTGGGCGCAGGCCGAACAGGCGACGCCGCTCGGCCGGATCGCCGAGCCCGACGACGTCGCCGCGCTGATCGCGTTCCTGCTGTCGGACGCCGCGCGGCAGATCACCGGTCAGATCGTCCACGTCGACGGCGGCCTGACGCTCTGACGCGGCGCCGCCCGCCCCCGCTCCTCATATTCCCGGGCGAATCCGCATCGGCTTTTTGGCCAGCGGCCTCGCGACCGTAAAATGACTGCCGCACGGCGGCGCGCCAGGGGACGAGACAAGAGGGGGCAGCAAGCATGCAGGCATTCCAGTGGTTCACCGAATTGTCGACGCGCGAGCGCCGGACGCTGTTTGCCGGATTCGGCGGCTACGCGGTCGATGCGTTCGACTTCATGATCTACTCGTTCCTGATTCCGACGCTGATCGCCGCCTGGGGCATGACGAAGAGCGAGGCCGGGATGATCGCCACGAGCTCGCTGATCTCGTCGGCAATCGGCGGCTGGGTCGCCGGGATCCTCGCCGACCGCTACGGCCGCGTGCGCGTGCTGCAGTGGACGATCGCGACGTTCGCGCTGTTCACCTGCCTGTCCGGCTTCACGCATTCGTTCTGGCAGCTCCTCGCGACGCGCACGCTGCAGGGGTTCGGCTTCGGCGGCGAATGGTCGGTCGTGACGATCATGATGGCCGAGACGATCCGCTCGCCCGAGCATCGCGCGAAGGCCGTCGGCACCGTGCAGAGCAGCTGGTCGTTCGGCTGGGCCGCGGCCGCGATCCTGTACTGGGCGTTCTTCGCGCTGCTGCCCGAGCAGGTCGCGTGGCGCGCATGCTTCTGGATCGGCATCGCACCCGCGCTGTGGATCCTCTACATCCGCCGCAACGTGACGGACCCCGACATCTACACGGCCACCCGCCGCGCGCGCGACGAAGGCCGCGTATCGGGCCACTTCCTCGAGATCTTCTCGCCGCCGCACCTGCGCGCGACGCTGTTCGGCAGCGCGCTGTGCACCGGGATGCTCGGCGGCTACTACGCGATCACGACGTGGCTGCCCACCTACCTCAAGACCGTCCGGCACCTGTCGGTGTTCAATACCAGCAGCTATCTCGTCGTGCTGATCGTCGGCTCGTTCGTCGGCTACGTGGTCGGCGCGATCCTGTCCGACCGGCTCGGCCGCCGTGCATCGTTCATCCTGTTCGCGATCGGCTCGTTCTCGCTCGGCATGACGTACACGATGCTGCCGATCACCGATACCGCGATGCTGCTGCTCGGCTTCCCGCTCGGCATCGTCGTGCAGGGGATCTTCGCGGGCGTGGGCGCCTATCTGTCCGAACTGTATCCGGGCCCGATCCGCGGTTCGGGCCAGGGCTTCTGCTACAACCTCGGCCGCGGGCTCGGCTCGTTCTTCCCGATCCTCGTGGGCTCGCTGTCGCAATCGATGTCGCTCGTGAAGGCGATCGGCCTCGTCGCGGGGGGCGGCTACCTGCTCGTGATCGTCGCCGCGCTCGTGCTGCCGGAAACGCGCGGCAAGTCGCTCGCCGACGCGCCGGCCGTCGCGTCGTGAACGCCCGCGTCGCTCCGGACACCGCATGCACGTGATCGTTCTCGGCGCCGGCGTGATCGGCGTCACCACCGCCTGGCATCTGCGCGAAGCAGGCTGCGACGTTACCGTGATCGACCGCGAGGCCGACGTCGCACAGGCGACGAGCTTCGGCAACGCGGGCGTGATCGCGCCCGGCTACGTGACGCCGTGGGCCGCGCCCGGCATGCCCGGCAAGATCCTCAAGTACCTGTTCAGGCCCGCTTCGCCGCTGATCTTCCGGCCAACGCTCGACGCCGCGCAGTGGCGCTGGATCGCGCGCTGGCTGCGCGAATGCGAATTCGAGCGGTTCCGCGTGAACAAGCAGCGGATGCAGCGCATCGCGTATTACAGCCGCGCGTGCCTGCACGCGTTTCGCGACCGGCATCCGTTCGACTACGGCGCGAGCCGCGGCTACCTGCAACTGCTGCGCGGCCCGTTCGACGTCGAGATGGCGCAGCCCGCGCTGAACGTGCTGCGCGACGCCGGCATCGCGTTCCGTGAACTCGACGCAGCCGGCTGCGCGGCGGTCGAACCGGGCTTGCGCTGGGCGCGGCAGGCGCCCGTCGGCGGCATCTACCTGCCCGACGACGAAGCCGGCGACTGCGCACGCTTTACACGGGAACTGCGGACGCTGTGCGAAGCGAACGGCGTGACGTTCCGGTTTCGCACTGAAGTGCAGGCGCTCGATGTTGCAGCAGGCCAGGTGCACGGCGTGAGGATCGTCGGTAACGACGACGAGGATGGCGATACGCTGGGTCGGGCCCGTCCGGATCCGCGCGCAGCGAGCGCCGAAGGCAAGCAACGCGACACGCGGCTCGTCGCCGACGCGATCGTCGTCGCGCTCGGCGTCGACAGCGCAGCCCTGCTGCGGCCGCACGGCATCGACGTGCCGCTGTATCCGGTGAAGGGTTACTCGGCGACGCTCGCCGTCGTCGACGACGAAAAGGCGCCGCGCGCCGCGCTGATGGACGAATCGCTGAAGACCGCGATCACGCGCTTCGGCCCGACGCTGCGCGTCGCCGGCACGGCGGAACTCGGCAACCGCCACGCGACGTTGCGCCGGCAGGCGCTCGACACGCTGATGAAGGTGCTCGACGACTGGTTCCCGCATGCGGCCGATCGCGCGTCGGCGCGCTTCTGGGCCGGCCGCCGGCCGATGACGCCCGACGGGCCGCCGCTGCTCGGCGCGAGCGGGATCGACGGGCTCTGGCTCAACGTCGGCCACGGCTCGACAGGCTGGGCGATGTCGATGGGTTCGGGCAAGGTGCTGGCGGATCTCGTCACGGGGCGCACGCCGGAGATCGACCTGTCGGGCCTCACGCTCGCACGCTACGGCCGGTAGGCCGTACGCCGCCAACGCCGTCTGCGACGTGCCGGCGCGATACGCGCGGCGCCCGGCCATCGCGATGCGGCGCGCGCGCCGCTCACCGCGCCGCCGGGCCGATCGGCGCCGACACGATCGGCCGATGCGACACACCCTCTTGCGACAGCCGGCTTTCAAACAGCGTCAGCGCCTCGATGCGTACCGCGACCGGTCGCCCGGTCGCACCGCCGTGCGCGGGCTGGCCGACCGCGTCGCGCGGCAGCCGCGCGAGCGTCACGTGCGGCCGGAACGGCCGCCGGTCGGCCGGTACGCCGAGTTCGTCCAGCAGCGCTCCCAGCTCGACGTTCAGCGCCACGCATGCGGGTTCGGCCGCGAGCTCCGCGACGATCAGCCTCGCGCGCGGCAGGCTCGGCCACCACGCGATCCGCTCGACCGGCAGCACCGGCAGCGCGTAGGCAGCCGCAAGCGCGGGCAGGCGCGCGGCCAGCGCATCGCAACGATCCCGCTCGATCGCGCCGATGAATGCGAGCGTCATGTGCAACTGCGCGGGCGGCGTGCGCCGCGCACCGCGGGTGACCGGCAACCGGTGCAGCGCGTCGCGCGAGGCCGCATCGGGCATCAGCGCGACGAACGCACGGAGCCGGTCGCCGTTCACGACTCGCGCACCGCGGCGCGCGGCACGCCCGCCGCGTCGCCCGAAACCGGGCGCTGCGGCAGCGGGCCGTGCTCGCCCCACACGTCGGCCGGCAGCACGCGCGCGAGTTCCGGGATCGTATTGCGCGTGAACACCGGATCGGCGACGCCGGCCGCGCGCTGGCGGCGATAGTCGGCCCACGCGGCGTGCGCATACTTGCCGAGCGCGAGGATCGCGATCAGGTTGATGATCGCCATCAGCCCCATGCTAGTATCGGCCATCGCCCACACGAGCGGCAGTTGCCCGACGCTGCCGAACATCACCATGCCGAGCACCGCGATCCGGAACAGCGGCAGCACGCCGCGCCGCTTCGTGATGAATTCGACGTTGCCTTCCGCATACGCGTAATTGCCGATCACCGACGAAAACGCGAGGAAGAAGATCGCAACGGCCATGTAGATGCCGCCCCAGTCGCCGACGTGGCTCGAGATCGCGCGCTGCGTGAGCGCCGCGCCTTCCATGCCCGTGCCGATTTCGTACTGGCCCGACAGCAGGATCACGAATGCGGTCGCGCTGCAGATCACGATCGTGTCGACGAACACGCCGAGCATCTGGATCAGCCCCTGCGTGACGGGGTGCCGCGTGCTGGCCGTCGCGGCCGCGTTCGGCGCACTGCCCATCCCAGCCTCGTTCGAGAACAGCCCGCGCTTCACGCCGATCGCGATCGCCTGGCTGACCGCATAGCCGGTCAGGCCGCCCGCCGCCTGCTCGAAGCCGAACGCGCTCTTCACGATCAGCGCGATCACGCCCGGCACCAGCGTGATGTGCGTCGCGACCGCGTAGACCGCCAGCGCGAGATAGCCGATCGCCATCAGCGGCACGATCACCTGCGCGACCGTCGCGATGCGGCGGATTCCGCCGAAGATGATCGGTGCGGAAAGCAGCACGAGGCCGAGACCGACCGTCTCGCGGCTCCAGCCGAACGACGTATGGAATGCGTCGGCGATCGCGTTGGACTGCACCGCGTTGAACACGAAGCCGAACGCGAGGATCAGCGACAGCGAGAACAGCACGCCGAAGCCGCGCGAACGCAGCCCCGTCTGGATGTAGTACGCAGGGCCGCCGCGAAAGCTGCCGTCCGGATGGGACACCTTGAAGATCTGTGCGAGCGTTGCCTCGACGAACGCGGACGACATCCCGACCAGCGCGGTCATCCACATCCAGAAGATCGCGCCCGGCCCGCCGACCGTCAGCGCGACCGCGACGCCGGCGATGTTGCCGGTGCCGACGCGGCTCGCGAGCCCGGTCGCGAACGCCTGGAACGACGAGATGCTGCCCGGCTCGCCCTTGCTGCCGACCAGTTTCATGCTGAGGAACAGCGCCTTCAACTGGATCATCCGGAACCGCAACGTGAACCACGCGCCGACGCCAAGCAGCAGCGCGATCAGCACGTAGTTCCACAACACGCCGTTGACGGCGTCGATCAGCCCTTGCACGAATGCTTCCATCCGGTTTCCTTGTAAATAGGGTCAGTCACATGCGGCCACCGCGAATGCGGCCCGAGGGGCGACATGATATGACAGTTTTCAAGGATTATTACAAAACGAAAGAAATAGAGATGCTGAAAAATCGCACCCGAATGACATCAGGTTAGACGACGCTTCGCGAAAATGCGGGACACCGGCGCGACGACACGATCTCGTCGCCCGCAGGTTCGCGTCCGCTCGGCGGGACAATCCGGACGTCGAAATGACTTCGGATGCCGCTCGCCCGAGACCGGACCGGACACGGCCCGGACTACCCGAACAGGACACGAGCGGAATGCAGTTTCGCCAACCAGAGACGCATCAGCACGTGCCCATGATCCCGACCCTCGCTCGCTACGCCATCCGTGCCGCACTGATCCTCGTCACGGCGGCCGCCGCGCTCTTCCTGCTGCTGCTTGCCGCCATCGTGATTGCCCGATACGAACCCGACAGCGGCTACTGCCCCGACGCGCCAATCGCGGAGCTTGAAGCGAAAATCCTCGCGTTCGCCAGGGAGCAACGCATGGAGCTGAATGGCGCCGAATTCGTCGGCATACCGCGCTACCGCGCCGACAAGCACGGCTGGTGGGCATTCGATCTGAAGTCGCACGACGAAAACTACGTCGCAACGATCGATTGCGACGGCCGCATCACCGGCTTCGGGACGATCCGGAAACTGTCGTTCGATCCGCCGCCACGGTCGGCGCAATGACCTCGCCCGCCCGGCCAGCCATAAAAAAAACCGGGCGCCCTTTCGGACGCCCGGTTCTCATCGAAACCCGCTCGCGGTATTCAGCTCAGCGCGGCAGGTTCGAATGCCCCATCAGGTACGCATCGACCGAGCGTGCGCACTGGCGGCCTTCGCGGATCGCCCACACCACCAGCGACTGGCCGCGGCGCATGTCACCCGCCGCGAACACCTTGTCGACCGACGTGTAGTACGAGCGATCGCCTTCGGTCGCCGCACGCGCGTTGCCGCGCGCGTCCTTCGCGACGCCGAACGCCTCGAGCACCGGCGCGGCCGGCTGCGTGAAGCCCATCGCGAGCAGGACAAGATCGGCCTTCAGTTCGAACTCGGAGTCCGGCACTTCCTGCATCTTGCCGTCCTTCCACTCGACGCGTGCGGCGATCAGCTTCTCGACCTTGCCGTTCTTGCCTTCGAGACGCTTCGTCGCGACCGCCCAGTCGCGCTCGCAGCCTTCCTCGTGCGACGACGACGTGCGCAGCTTGATCGGCCAGTACGGCCACACGAGCGGCTTGTTCTCCTCTTCCGGCGGCTGCGGCAGCAGCTCGAACTGCGTGACCTGCTTCGCGCCGTGGCGGTTCGACGTGCCGACGCAGTCCGAACCCGTATCGCCGCCGCCGATCACGATCACGTGCTTGCCCTTCGCGAGCAGCTGGTCGACGAGCTTGTCGCCCGCGTTCACGCGGTTCTGCTGCGGCAAGAAGTCCATCGCGTAGTGCACGCCCGCGAGTTCGCGGCCCGGCACCGGCAGGTCGCGCGGCGTTTCCGAACCGCCCGCGATCACGACTGCGTCGAATTCTTCCTTCAGCGTGTCCGGCGAGATGGTTTCCTTCGCGAGGCTGCCGATCGACTCGGGCAGCGGCTCCTTGCCGATGAACACGCTGGTGCGGAACGTCACGCCTTCCGCTTCCATCTGGCGCATGCGGCGGTCGATCAGCCACTTCTCGAGCTTGAAGTCGGGAATCCCGTAACGCAGCAGGCCACCGACGCGGTCGTTCTTCTCGAACACCGTCACGTCGTGGCCCGCGCGCGCGAGCTGCTGCGCGGCGGCGAGGCCCGCGGGGCCCGAACCGACGACCGCGACCTTCTTGCCCGTCTTGTGCTCGGCCGGCAGCGGCTTCACCCAGCCTTCCGCCCAGGCCTTGTCGATGATCGCGTGCTCGATCGACTTGATGCCGACCGGATCGTCATTGATCCCGAGCGTGCACGCCGCTTCGCACGGCGCCGGGCAGATGCGGCCCGTGAATTCCGGGAAGTTGTTGGTCGAATGCAGGACTTCGATCGCCTGCTGCCAGTCCTGGCGGTAAACGAGATCGTTGAAATCCGGGATGATGTTGTTGACCGGGCAGCCGTTGTTGCAGAACGGGATGCCGCAATCCATGCAGCGCGCGCCCTGGACCTTCGCGTCCGCGTCGGCCAGTGCCGCGACGAATTCCTTGTAGTGCTTCACGCGCGTGAGCGGTGCTTCGTACGCCTCGTGGCGGCGTTCGAACTCCAGAAAACCGGTTGCCTTGCCCATAAGGTGCTCTTCTGTTCGGTGTATCGGGTGGGGGAGCCGCGCACGGCCGTCAGGCGTGCGCGGCATTCGCTATGTCGTTCGTCGCTCAGGCGGCCAGCACTTCCTTCGCCGCCTTCTTCGCACCGATCTCGCCCAGCGCGCGCTTGTATTCGTGCGGGAACACCTTCACGAACTGGCGGCGCGCCGCATCCCAGTTTTCCAGCAGCGACTTCGCGCGCGGCGAACCCGTGAACTGGAAATGACGCTCGACGAGCCCCTTGAGCAGCGCTTCGTCCGTCGTGCCTGCGTGCCAGAGCGCGCGGTCGACCGTACGCTCCTGCTCGGCCTGCTGCAGCACCGGATCGAGCGCGACCATCGACTTGTTGCACTTCGCCGCGAACGTGCCGTCCGGGTCGTAGATATACGCGACGCCGCCCGACATGCCGGCCGCGAAGTTGCGCCCCGTCTCGCCGAGCACGACGACCGTGCCGCCCGTCATGTATTCGCAACCGTGATCGCCCGTGCCTTCGACGACCGCCGTCGCACCCGAGTTGCGCACGCAGAAGCGCTCGCCCGCGACGCCGCGGAAGAACGATTCGCCTTCGATCGCGCCGTACATCACCGTGTTGCCGCAGATGATGTTTTCCTCGGACTTGCCGCGGAAGTCGTTGGTCGGGCGGATGATGATCCGGCCGCCCGACAGGCCCTTGCCGACGTAGTCGTTGCCGTCGCCGACGAGGTCGAGCGTCACGCCCTTCGCGAGGAACGCGCCGAAGCTCTGGCCCGCCGTGCCCTTCAGCTGGATGTGCACCGCGTCGTCGGCCAGGCCGTCGTGCCCGTGCTTCTTCGCGATCACGCCCGACAGCATCGCGCCGACCGTGCGGTTCACGTTCCGCACCGGCTGGATGAACGACACGTGCTCGCCGCTCTCGATCGCGGCCTTCGCCTTCTCGATCAGCACGTGGTCGAGCGCGCGCTCGAGGCCGTGATCCTGCACGTCGACGTGACGCGGCGCGACCTCCTCGCACTCTTCCGGCTGGTAGAACACGCGCGAGAAGTCGAGGCCCTTCGCCTTCCAGTGCTCGATGCCCTTGCGCGTATCGAGCAGATCGGCGCGGCCGATCAGGTCCTCGAACTTCGAGACGCCGAGCTGGGCCATGATCTCGCGCACTTCCTCGGCGACGAAGAAGAAGTAGTTCACGACGTGCTCGGGCTGACCCTTGAACTTCGCGCGCAGCACCGGATCCTGCGTCGCGACGCCGACCGGGCAGGTGTTCAGGTGGCACTTGCGCATCATGATGCAGCCCTCGACGACGAGCGGCGCCGTCGCGAAACCGAATTCGTCCGCGCCGAGCAGCGCGCCGATCACGACGTCGCGGCCCGTCTTCATCTGGCCGTCGGCCTGCACGCGGATGCGGCCGCGCAGGCGGTTCAGCACCAGCGTCTGCTGCGTTTCGGCGAGGCCCAGTTCCCACGGCGTGCCTGCGTGCTTGACCGACGACAGCGGCGAGGCGCCCGTGCCGCCGTCATGGCCGGCGATCACGACGTGATCGGCCTTCGCCTTCGCGACACCGGCCGCGACCGTGCCGACGCCCACTTCCGACACGAGCTTCACCGAGATGCTCGCGCTCGGGTTCACGTTCTTCAGGTCGTGGATCAGCTGCGCCAGATCCTCGATCGAGTAGATGTCGTGGTGCGGCGGCGGCGAGATCAGGCCGACCCCCGGCACCGAATAACGCAGCTTGCCGATGTACTCGGACACCTTGTGGCCCGGCAGCTGGCCGCCTTCACCCGGCTTCGCGCCCTGCGCCATCTTGATCTGGATCTGGTCGGCCGACGCGAGGTACTCGGCGGTGACGCCGAAGCGGCCCGACGCGACCTGCTTGATCTTCGAGCGCAGCGAATCGCCGTCCTTCAGCGCGATGTCGCTGACGATCTCGTCGCCGATCACCGACTTCAGCGTCTCGCCCGACTTGATCGGAATGCCGCGCAGTTCGTTGCGGTAGCGCTTCTCGTCCTCGCCGCCTTCGCCGGTGTTCGACTTGCCGCCGATCCGGTTCATCGCGATCGCGAGCGTCGCATGCGCTTCGGTGCTGATCGAACCGAGCGACATCGCGCCGGTCGCAAAGCGCTTGACGATGTCCTTCGCCGATTCGACGTCGTCGATCGGAATCGCCCTGGTCGGCTCGACCTTGAACTCGAACAGGCCGCGGAACGTCATGTGACGCTTGGTCTGGTCGTTGATCAGGTGCGCGTATTCCTTGTACGTCTGGTACGAGTTGCTGCGCGTCGCGTGCTGCAGCTTCGCGATCGAATCCGGCGTCCACATGTGGTCTTCGCCACGCACGCGGTACGCGTACTCGCCGCCCGCGTCGAGCATGTCGCGCAGGACCGGGTTGTCGCCGAACGCGTCGCGGTGCAGGCGAATCGCCTCTTCCGCGACTTCGAACAGGCCGATGCCGCCGACCTTCGACGCGGTGCCCTTGAAGTACTTCTCGACGAGGTCGCTCGACAGGCCGAGCGCTTCGAAGATCTGCGCGCCCGTGTACGACATGTACGTCGAGATGCCCATCTTCGACATCACCTTCTGCAGGCCCTTGCCGACCGCCTTCGTGAAGTTGTAGACGGCCTTCTCCGGCGACAGGTCGCCCGGCAGGCCCTCGGCCATCTTCGCGAGCGTTTCCATCGCGAGGTACGGGTGCACAGCTTCGGCGCCATAGCCCGCGAGCAGCGCGAAATGGTGCGTTTCACGCGCGGAGCCGGTCTCGACGACCAGGCCCGTGCTCGTGCGCAGCCCTTGCTGGACGAGGTGCGTGTGGATCGCCGACGTGGCGAGCAGCGCCGGAATCGCGACGTGCTCGGCGTCCGTCTTGCGGTCCGACACGATCAGCATGTTGAAGCCCGACTTCACCGCGTCGACGGCTTCCGCGCACAGCGACGCGAGACGCGCCTCGATGCCTTCCTTGCCCCAGGCGACCGGGTAGCAGATGTTCAGTTCGTACGCGCTGAACTTGCCGCCCGTGTACTGGTCGATCGCGCGGATCTTCGCGATGTCCTTGAAGTCGAGCACCGGCTGCGACACTTCGAGACGCATCGGCGGGTTGATGTTGTTCGTGTCGAGCAGGTTCGGCTTCGGCCCGATGAACGACACGAGCGACATGACCATGTTCTCGCGGATCGGGTCGATCGGCGGGTTCGTGACCTGCGCGAACAGCTGCTTGAAGTAGTGATAGAGCGTCTTGTTCTTGTTCGACATCACCGCGAGCGGCGAGTCGTTGCCCATCGAGCCGACGGCTTCCTCACCCTGCTGCGCCATCGGCGCCATCAGGAACTTCAGATCTTCCTGCGTATAGCCGAACGCCTGCTGGCGGTCGAGCAGCGCGGCGCCCTGCGTGCGGCCGGCCGCGACTTCCTCGGCCTTCGGCTCGATCTCGTCCAGCTTGATGCGCACCGCGTCGATCCAGCTCTTGTACGGCTTCGCGTTCGCGAGGTTGTCCTTCAGTTCCTTGTCGTCGATGATGCGGCCGTGCTCCATGTCGATCAGGAACATCTTGCCCGGCTGCAGGCGCCACTTCTTGACGATCTTCGATTCGGGGATCAGCAGCGTGCCGGCTTCCGACGCCATGATGACGAGGTCGTCGTCGGTCACGATGTAGCGCGCCGGACGCAGGCCGTTACGGTCGAGCGTCGCGCCGATCTGGCGGCCGTCGGTGAACGCGATCGCGGCCGGGCCGTCCCACGGCTCCATCATCGCGGCGTGGTATTCGTAGAACGCGCGGCGGTTCTCGTCCATCAGCGTGTGCTGTTCCCACGCTTCCGGGATCATCATCATCACCGCGTGCACGAGCGGGTAGCCGGCCATCACCAGCAGTTCGAGACAGTTGTCGAACGATGCGGTGTCCGACTGGCCCGGATAGATCAGCGGCCACAGCTTCGGCAGGTCGTCGGCGAGCACATGCGACGCGATCGCGCCGGTACGCGCGTTCAGCCAGTTCACGTTGCCCTTCACGGTGTTGATCTCGCCGTTGTGCGCGATCATCCGGTACGGGTGAGCCAGTTCCCACGCCGGGAACGTGTTGGTCGAGAATCGCTGGTGCACGAGCGCCAGCGCCGACACGACGCGCGTGTCCTGCAGGTCGCGGTAATACACGCCGACCTGGCCCGCGAGCAGCAGCCCCTTGTAGACGATCGTACGCGCCGACATCGACGGCACGAAGTATTCCTTGCCGTGCTTGAGCTTCAGCGCCTGGATGCGGTGGCTCGCCGTCTTGCGGATCACGTACAGCTTCCGCTCGAGCGCGTCGGTCACCATGATGTCCTTGCCGCGGCCGATGAAGATCTGGCGGATCAGCGGCTCGCTCGCCTTCACGGTCGGCGAAATCGGCATCGCATGGTCGACCGGCACGTCGCGCCAGCCGAGCACGACCTGGCCTTCGGCCTTCACCGTCCGCTCGAGCTCCTGCTCGCACGCGAGGCGCGACGCATTTTCCTTCGGCAGGAAGATCATCCCGACCCCATATTCGCCGGCGGGCGGCAGCATCACGCCCTGCTTCGCCATTTCCTCGCGATAGAACGCGTCCGGAATCTGGATCAGGATGCCCGCGCCGTCGCCCATCAGCGGATCGGCGCCGACCGCGCCACGGTGATCGAGGTTCTCGAGGATCTTCAGACCCTGCTGAATGATCTCGTGGCTCTTCTTGCCCTTGATGTGAGCGACGAAGCCGACGCCGCAGGCGTCGTGTTCGTTTTGCGGGTCATACAGACCTTGTGCGGCGGGCACCGCGGCGAGCGGCTGCTGATGGTCGTTCATGGGGACACCGTCGTAAAGGGGGCCTGGAGGCCGTTGAACCATTTTCTTGTTGCCGTCGATCCCGCTCCCGACGGGAAACGGCGCGGCCGACAGTGGTCGGGCATGCTTCGCCCGGGCCACCGGAATTCGGAATATACGCGACGAATCAAAGGAATAGCAACAAAAACCGTCTGATTGATCCCTAATTAAATGGATGCCTCGATCTGGTGCCGTTTTATTGGGGCCGTATCACTTTGGTGCAAAAAGAAGCGACGCCCTCAGCGCCGCCTCCTGTACCGCCGTCCCGTGTTACTGCTGGATCGGCGGTGTGTTTTCACGCACCTTTCTGGGGCGTCCGCGCGGCAGCGGCGACACGCGCCGGTTCGCGGTGCGCGCCGCCCATTCGCGGTAGTTCTCGCCGCCGAGCACCCAGCCCTTGAGCGTCGCCTGCTGCAGCTGGTCCGCCTGCCGCTCGTCGAGCGGCTGCTCGCACAGCTCCTTGTACGCGCGCTGGCGGTCGAACGGCGTATTGCCGAGCGCCCAGTAGAGCGGATGGTCGGTAATCAGGCTGTCGACGGTGAGCCCGACGTGATGCCGGTAGCTCGACCAGCGATAGGCCTCGGGCGCCGCCACGAGCTGCGCGCGCACCGGGCTCATCTCGACCACCCGGCTCGCGAGCAGGAAATAGCGCTCGCCTTCGATCACGGTCGCGCGATAGCGGCCTTCCCACAGGGTGCCGCGCCGCGAATAGCGCCGGTTGAAATGCGCGACATAGCGGCGGCCGACGGCCTGCATCGCCTTCGGCAGGCTCGCTTCGTCACTCGGCGTGACGAGCAGTTGCACCTGGCGCGGCAGCAGCACGTAGGCGTGTACCGACAGGTGGTGATCGCGTGCGGCGGCCTTCAGGCAATCGATGAAGAGTTCGTAGTCCTGGTCGTCGACGAACGCGGGTTGCTGATCCAGGCCGCGCAGTATCACGTGCTGCGGCTGGTCGGGAACGTAGAGTCGTGCTAACCGTGCCATGCTGAATGTCCGTTTGAACGCGTTAGGAAATACCCGGAGGTCCGAAAATGCGCACCTGCGTAGAATGCCTGTCCTGGCAAGGCGCGGAAGCGTACGGTCGTACTAATCCTAGGGTGAAAACTCTAACTTACGAGCTTGTTTGGTTTTAAACGCAGTCGTCATAATGAGCACGCCTTAGATCGGAGGAGACACAATGAAACGAAAACTGGCCATTACGGGGGTCGCGGCGCTCGCTTTCACGTTGGCGGGCGGCACGGCTCACGCACAATCCGCGGGTAGCTTCTACGTCAGCACCGGCTGGCTGCACCTTGCGCCGCAAGACAGCAGCGACCCGCTGTTCCTGTACGGCGTAGGCGGCACGCCCATCAACCAATCGATTCCCAACACCGGTGCCGGCATCAGCGACGCCGACACGATCGCGCTGGCGACCGGTTACTTCCTGACCGACCACATCGCCACCGAGTTCATCGCCGGCATTCCGCCGAAGTTCGACATCACCGGCAAGGGCCAGTTCTCAAGTTTCGGCACGCTCGGCCGCGCGTACCAGTGGAGCCCCGCGCTCCTCCTCAAGTATTACTTCAACGACGCCAACGCGAAGTTCCGTCCGTATGTCGGCGTCGGCGCGACGTATATCTGGTTCACCGGCGCGAAGATCACGAACGGCGCGTTCGAGAACGGCGCGCTCGGCGGCCCGACCAGCGCCACGACCAGCAACCAGTGGGCGCCCGTGTTCAACGCCGGTTTCACGTACAACTTCACGAAGCACTGGTTTGCCGGCTTCTCGATGTCGTACATCCCGGTCGGCGTGACCGCGACCTTCACGACGGCCAAGCGGACCCAGGTCGGCACGCTGACCGAGACGTCGAAGGCGCGTATCTCGCTGAATCCGATCGTGACCTACCTGAACGTCGGCTACCGCTTCTAAGCGTAGTCGAATATTTGGGGAATGGTTAATCCCGCTGCAATTTGTAGCGGAATTTTCCTGGCGTAATGTCTCCACGATGCAAAACGCCCCGGCGGGAATCCCGCCGGGGCGTCGCTTTTTCGCGTCAGACTCGATCCCGGCCAAGGCGTCTCGGGACCCGGGGGAGGCCGCCAGGGCCTCTTCACGCCGATAACGGGCTTGTGCCGGCCCTAGACGATGTCGATGTCGTCCAGTGCGTCCGGGCCGATCAGGTCGATGCGGTCCGTGCAGACCGCGTCGACGCCCCAGCGGGCGAGTTCGCGCGCCCGCCCGAGGTCGTTGACCGTGTAAACCAGGATGCGCAGCCCGGCCGCCTTGATCGCGCGCACGAGCGGCTCGTCGAGCCGTTTGTGGTCTGCATGCAACGATACGCAGCCGAGCGCCCCGACGACCTGCGCATGCCAGTCGTCCGGCACGGCTTCGTACAGCATGCCGCGCGGCAGCGCGGGCACGGTCGCCCGCGCCTGCTGCAGCGCGTCGAACGAAAACGACGACAGCAGCGGCGGAACCTCGACATCGCGCCAGTACGCCGCAGCATCGGCCGCCACGCGCTGCCCGGTCTCGCGCTCGCGCCCCGGGCACGGCTTGATCTCGACGTTCGCGGCCAGCCCGTGCGCAATGCAGCGCGCCGCCGCGGCCTCGAGCGTCGGCATCCGCTCGCCCGCGAAGCGCGCGTCGAGCCACGCGCCCGCGTCGAGCGCGGCCAGCGCCTCATAGCGCATGCCTGCCGCCGCGCCGTGGCCGTTCGACGTCCGGTCGACGGTATCGTCGTGCAGCAGGAACGTCACGTCGTCGGCCGACAGCTTCGCGTCGAACTCGACCATCCGGTGGCCGCGGCGCGCGCCCTCGTCGAGGGCGGCGAGCGTATTCTCCGGCGCGAGCGCGCCGCCGCCGCGATGGGCGACGACACGCGGGTAAGGCCAGTCGGAACGGGTTGTCATCGTCGGTCTCTCGGCAGGTGCGGCAGGTTCAGCCGGCACGCTTGCCGGTCTCGGGATCGAAGAAATGCAGCCGGTGCGCCGGCAGCGCCGCCGCCAGCGCCGTGCCGCGCGCCGGACGGTCCGCATGCGGCAGGCGCACCGCGACGTCGTGATTGCCCCAGCGGCCATGCGCGAGATTGTCCGCGCCGAGCAGTTCGCACGAATCGACCGGCAGCGTCGCCTGCGCGACGCCCGGCTGCGGCGTCATGTGCTCCGGCCGTACGCCGAGCACCCAGTCGCGGCCGGTGGCGATCTCCGTGCCGATGCCGGGCGCGCCGGCAACCGGCAGCGCGGGGCCGCCGCCCGCGACCGTAAACGTCGCGCCGTCTTCCGACAGCCGGCCATGCATCAGGTTCATCGCGGGCGAGCCGATGAAACCCGCGACGAACACCGTCGCCGGCTTCTCGTACACGTCGACCGGCGCGCCGATCTGCTCCGCGTAGCCGCGATTCATCACGATCACGCGCTGCGCGAGCGTCATCGCCTCGATCTGGTCATGCGTCACGTAGACGCTCGTCGTCGCGAGCCGCGCATGCAGCCGCTGGATCTCGAGGCGCATCTGCACGCGCAGCTTCGCGTCGAGGTTCGACAGCGGCTCGTCGAACAGGAACACCGACGGCTCGCGCACGATCGCGCGCCCCATCGCGACGCGCTGCCGCTGGCCGCCCGACAGCTCGCGCGGCCGCCGCGCCAGCAGCGGCTCGAGTTCGAGAATCTTCGCGGCCGCGGCGACCCGCGACTCGATCGTCGCACGCTCGATCCCGCGGATCTTCAGTCCATAGCCCATGTTCTGCGCGACCGTCATGTGCGGATACAGCGCATAGTTCTGGAACACCATCGCGATGTCGCGATCCTTCGGCTCCAGCGCGTTCACGACGCGCTCGCCGATCGCGATCTCGCCGTCCGTCACCGTCTCGAGCCCCGCGATCATCCGCAGCAACGTCGATTTGCCGCAGCCCGACGGGCCGACCAGCACGATGAATTCGCCGTCGGCAATCTCCACGTCGATGCCATGCAGCACGTGCTGCTTGCCGTCGTAGGATTTCCTGACGCCTTTCAAGCTCAGCGCAGCCATTCTTGGTCTTTCTCCCGGTTGCCGTCCGTTGTTCACTTCTCGGAATCGACGAGGCCGCGCACGAACCAGCGCTGCATCGCCAGCACGACGACGAGCGGCGGAACCATCGCCAGCAGCGTCGCCGCCATCACGTATTGCCATTCGGTCGCGGCGTCGCCGCTCGCGATCATCGTCTTGATGCCCACCACCGCCGTCGACAGCGACGCCTCCGTCGTGATCAGGATCGGCCACAGATACTGGTTCCAGCCGTAGATGAAGGTGATCACGAACAGCGCCGCGATGCTCGTCTTCGACAACGGCAGCACGACGTCCCAGAAAAACCGCAGCGGCCCGGCGCCGTCGATGCGCGCGGCGTCCATCAGCTCGTCCGGCAGCGTCATGAAGAACTGGCGGAACAGGAACGTCGCGGTCGCCGACGCGATCAGCGGCAACGTGAGCCCCGCGTAGGTGTTGGTCAGGTGCAGCGTCGACACGACCTGCACGGTCGGAAAGATCCGCACCTCGACCGGCAGCATCAGCGTGACGAAGATCAGCCAGAACGCGGTGTTGCGGAACGGGAAGCGGAAATAGACGATCGCGTAGGCGGACAGGATCGACACCGCGATCTTGCCGACCGAGATCCCGAGCGCCATCGCGAAGCTGTTCACGAGCAGCAGGCCGAACGGCGCCGTCGTGGCGCCGCTGCCGTGCCCCCAGATGTACGCGACGTTCTCGAACAGGTGCGTGCTCGGCACGAGCGACAGCGGCACCGTCAACACTTCCTGCGCGTTCATCGTCGCCGCGCAGAACGCGACGTAGACGGGAAACAGGACCAGCACCGCGCCGGCGATCAGCACCGCGTGGCAGAACAGGTCGAAACCCTTGCGATTTTCGATCATGCGTATTGCACCCTGCGTTCGACGAAGCGGAACTGGATCACCGTGAGCCCGACGACGATGATCATCAGCACGACCGACTGCGCGCCCGAACTGCCGATATCGAGCCCCTGGAAACCTTCCGCAAAGATCTTGTAGATGAGCGTCTTCGTGCTTTGCGCCGGGCCGCCGCCGGTGGCCGCGTCGATCACCGGGAACGTGTCGAAGAACGCGTAGACGAGGTTCACGACCAGCAGGAAGAAGCTCGTCGGCGACAGCAGCGGCAGCACGATGTTGAAGAAGCGCCGCACCGGCCCCGCGCCGTCGATCGCCGCCGCCTCGATCAGCGAGCGCGGGATCGCCTGCAGGCCCGCATAGAAGAACAGGAAGTTGTAGCTCACCTGCTTCCACACCGACGCGAGCACGACCAGGAACATCGCCTGCCCGCCGTTCAGCGCGTGATTCCACACGATGCCGCCCTTCGCGAGCGCGTACGTGATCAGGCCGATGCTCGGGTTGAACAGGAATGCCCACAGCACGGCCGCGATCGTCGGCGCGACCGCATACGGCCAGATCAGCAGCGTACGGTACACGCGCGCGCCGCGGATCACGCGGTCGGCGCACGCGGCCAGCAGCAGCGACACGACGAGCCCGCTCACCGTGACGAGCGAACTGAACACGAGCGTCGTGCGGAACGAATCGAGATATAGCGGATCGGCGAACAGGTGCGTGAAGTTCGCGAAGCCGACGAATTCGCTCGAGGTGCCGAACGCGTCCTGCATCTGCGTCGACTGCCACAGCGCGACGCCGGCCGGCCACAGGAAGAACACGGCGGTGATCGCGAGCTGCGGCGCGATCAGCAGGTACGGCACCAGGCTCGTACCGAAGCGGGAACGGGATTGCATCGCGGATATCCGGTCAGGCAAAACGGAAAGGAAACCGCGCCGCCGGCCGGCACGCGCCCAGGCGCGGCACGGCCGGCGGCACGCAGCGATGCGCGCTCAGCCGCCCGACTTCTCGAAGCGGCGCAGCAGTTCGTCGCCGCGCGAGGCCGCCGAATCGAGCGCGTCCTTCGGCGACTTCTTCTGCGCCCAGACTTGCTCGAATTCCTCGTCGACGATCGTGCGGATCTGCGGCATGTTGCCCAGGCGCAGCCCCTTCGTGTAAGGCAGCGGCGGCTTGTTCAGCATCTGCTTGATCGCGGTTTCCGCGCTCGGGTTCTTCGCATAGAAGCCCTGCTGGCGCGTGAGGTCGTACGCGGCGGTCGTCACCGGCAGGTAGCCGGTGTCCTGGTGCCACTTCGCGGCGACGGCCGGCGAGGCCAGGTACGCGAGGAATTTCGCGACGCCCTTGTAGGTCGCCGGATCCTTGCCGGCCAGCACCCACAGGCTCGCGCCGCCGATGATCGCGTTCTGCGGCGCGCCCTTCACGTTCGCGTCGTACGGCAGCATGCCCGTGCCGAAGCTGAATTTCGCGAACTTCTGCAGGTTCGCGAGCGCGCCCGACGACGTCGTCATGATCCCGCAGTCGCCGCTGTAGAACTTCGCCGACGCTTCGTCCTTGCGGCCCGCGTACGTGAACGTGCCGTCCTTCGCCATCTGCTGCAGGAACGCGACGTGGGCGATCTGGTGCGGCTTGTTGAATTCGAGCACGGCGTCGGTGCCGTCAAAGCCGTTGTTGCGGCTCGCGAACGGCAGCGCTTGCCATGCGCTGTAATTCTCGAGCTGGATCCAGCCCTGCCAGCCGGTCGTGAAGCCGCACGCCATCCCCGACTTGCGCAGCTTCTCGGCATCGGCCTGCACGTCGGCCCAGGTCTTCGGCGGCTGGTTCGGATCGAGGCCGGCCTTCTTGAACGCGTCCTTGTTGTAGTACAGCACCGGCGTCGAGCTGTTGAACGGCATCGACACGAGGTGGCCCGTCTTCGCATCGCTGTAGTAGCTCGCGATGGTCGGCACGAACGCCTTCTCGTCGAGCGGCACGCCGGCCTGCTTGAACACGTCGTAGACGGGCACGACGGCCTTCTTCGCCTGCATCATCGTGGCCGTGCCGACTTCGTAGACCTGCAGGATCGCCGGCGCGTTACCGCTGCGATAGGCGGCGATGCCTGCCGCGAGGGCCTGGTCGTAGGTGCCCTTGTAGACCGGCACGATCTTGTAGTCGCTCTGCGACGCATTGAACTGGTCGGCGATCGCATTGACCCGCTCGCCGAGCGCGGCCTCCATCGCATGCCAGAACTGGATTTCCGTCGCGGCGAACGCCACGTGCTGCGCGCCGAACAGCAGCGCGCCGCCGAGCGCGATCGAGCGAACCAGGGTCCCCGCAGGCTTCTTCTTCATCGACCTCTCTCCTATGAAAACGTTACCAACCGCGTCTGCAACATTCCTGTCGCCATTGAACCGGCGAAGTCTAGTGATCGTTTGTGACAGTCAGTTGTCGCTGATGACGAACAGGCGCTGATATTCCTTCAGCGCGAAGCGGTCGGTCATGCCGGCGATGTAGTGTGCGACGAGGCGCGGCTGCTGCGCGGCGTCGTCGGACTGGTAGGGCGGCGGCAGCAGGCGCGGATCGTCGATGAACGCGTCGAACAGGCCGGTGACGACGCGCTGCGCCTTGCTCGCCATGCGCATCACCTTGTAGTGGCGATAGAGGTTCTTGAAGAGGAAACGCTTGAGGGCGGCCGCCTGCGCAGCGACCGTTTCGCTGTGCGACACGAGCGGCGGCGCGGCGCGCACGTCGTCGAGCGACGCGGGCGCGACGCGCGCGAGGTTGCGCGTCGTCTCGTCGATCAGGTCGACGATCAGCGTGTTGATGATGCGCCGCACCGTTTCGTGCACGAGACGGCGTCCTTCGAGGTGCGGGAATTCGGCGAGCGCCGCCTCGTAGTGGCGCTGCCACAGCTCGACTTCCGCGAGCTGCGCGATCGTGATCAGGCCCG
This sequence comes from Burkholderia sp. MSh2, assembly GCF_000731655.1. Lineage (NCBI taxonomy): Bacteria > Pseudomonadati > Pseudomonadota > Betaproteobacteria > Burkholderiales > Burkholderiaceae > Burkholderia > Burkholderia sp. MSh2. The sequence continues at coordinate 55,358 of NZ_JPGM01000031.1, forward strand.
AGCGCAGGCCGTCGTCGACATCGTGGTTGTTGTAGGCGATTTCGTCGGCGATGTTCGCGAGCTGCGCCTCGAGCGACGGCTGGCGCCCCTGCAGGAAACGCTCGCCGAGCGGGCCGAGCTTGCGCGCATTCTCGCGCGAACAGTGTTTCAGGATACCTTCGCGCGTCTCGAAGCACAGGTTCAGCCCGTTGAACGCGCCGTAATGCTCCTCGAGCTCGTCGACGACCGCGAGGCTCTGCAGGTTGTGCTCGAAACCGCCGTGCTCGCGCATGCATGCATTCAGCGCGTCCTGCCCGGCATGGCCGAACGGCGTATGGCCGAGATCGTGCGCGAGCGAGATCGCCTCGACGAGATCCTCGTTCAGGCGCAGGTTGCGCGCGACCGAGCGGGCGATCTGCGCGACTTCGAGACTGTGCGTGAGACGCGTGCGGAACAGGTCGCCTTCGTGATTGACGAAAACCTGCGTCTTGTATTCGAGCCGGCGAAACGCGGTCGAATGGACGATGCGGTCGCGGTCGCGCTGGAATTCGGTGCGCGCCGCCGGCGGCGTTTCCGGATGGCGGCGGCCGCGCGACTGCGATGCGTGCGCGGCATACGGAGCGAGATGAGCTTCCAGCGCCGCCAGCGTCGGCGGCTCGGCCACCGGCGCGGCGGATGCGAGGATGGCTTCGGGCAGTGTACTGCTGGATGTCTCGCTCACGTCTCCTCCAGGTTGGGGGCGCCGGGGCGTCCGGGCCGCCGTTAGCGGGTTGTCTGCGCCAGTGTAGCGAACACGGCCTCGTCCGGCGCCTGTGTGATCAACGTATCGCCGAATCGCTTCAACAGGATGAACTTGATCGCGCCTGCCTCGGCCTTCTTGTCGACCCGCATCAGGTCCATGTAGCGGTCATCGCCGAGCGTGGGCCCGCGGGTCGGCAGGTGCGCGGCCGCGATCACCGCGTCGAGGCGCTGCCGCGACGCTTCGTCGAGCAGGCCGAGCCGCACCGACAGATCGCCCGCCATCACCATCCCGCAGCCGACCGCCTCGCCGTGCAGCCACTCGCCGTAGCCGAGCCCGGCCTCGATCGCATGGCCGAACGTGTGGCCGAAGTTCAGGATGGCGCGCAGGCCGCCTTCGCGCTCGTCGGCGGCAACCACGCTCGCCTTGATCTCGCACGAGCGCTTCACGGCGTGCGCGAGCGCGGCCGGTTCGCGACGGTTCAGCGCATCGACGTTCGCCTCGATCCAGTCGAAGAATGCCGCATCGGCGATCGCACCGGTCTTGATGACCTCGGCGACGCCTGCGGCCAGCTCGCGGTCGGGCAGCGTCGTCAGCGCGCCGATGTCCGCGATCACGGCCTGCGGCTGGTAGAACGCGCCGATCATGTTCTTGCCGAGCGGGTGGTTGATGCCCGTCTTGCCGCCGACCGACGAATCGACCTGCGACAGCAGCGTCGTCGGCACCTGGATGAACGGCACGCCGCGCATGTAGCACGCGGCGGCAAAGCCCGTCATGTCGCCGATCACGCCGCCGCCGAGTGCGACGAGCGTGGTCTTGCGGTCAGCGCGCCCGGTCAGCAGCCCGTCGAAGATCAGATTCAGCGTTTCCCAGTTCTTGTACGCTTCGCCGTCCGGCAGCACGACCGTCGACACGTGCTTGCCGAGCGGCGCGAGCGCCGCGCGCAGCGTATCGCCGTACAGCGGATCGACCGTCGTGTTCGTGACGATCGTGACGGACGAACCCTTGATGTGCGGCGCGAACAGCTCGGCGCGGCCGATCAGGCCGGCGCCAATGTGAATCGGGTAGGCGCGGTCGCCCAGGTCGACGTTGACAGTAATCATGCTTGTAGCGGCTTGGCAATGACGCCCGCCAGTTCGAGTTGCATCAGCACCATGTTGACGAGACCGTTGACCGACGGACGGCCGGTCTCGATGACGAAATCCGCGCATTCGCGGTACAGCGGGTCGCGCACTTCATACAGCGCCTCGAGACGCCCCTTCGGGTCGTCGGTCTGCAGCAGCGGGCGGTTCTTGTCCTTGCGGGTGCGCAACCAGAGATCGTGCGGATTGGCGCGCAGATAAACGACGATGCCGTGATTTTTCAGGAAATCGCGATTTTCCGGGCGTAGCACCGCACCGCCGCCCGTCGCGAGCACGATGTTCTCGCGCTGCGTGAGTTCGGCGATCACCTGCGTTTCGCGATCGCGAAACCCGCCCTCGCCCTCCATCTCGAAGATCACCGGGATGCGCGCGCCCGTGCGGGCCTCGATTTCGTGGTCGGAGTCGAAGAACGTCCTGTCGAGACGACGCGCGACCGCGCGGCCCACGGTGGTCTTACCCGCTCCCATAAGGCCGACGAAAAATACGTTTGCATGTGGGTCCCGCGCTTGCAACGGCTTCCTCTGCTTCAATCTTGCTGGTGTGTGGCGCAGCTTACTGGCAAAGCGGCTGCCTTGTCGAGCCTGCGCCGGCGGCTTCCGGCCCCGTTATTTCGGTATTCACGTCGCCCGCGCTGCCCGCATCGCAGCGCGCATCGACAATGGTCGGCGTAATGAAGACGACCAGTTCGTTGCGCTGGTCGCGCTGCGCGCGGTGCCGGAAAAGCGCGCCCAGAAACGGTATTTTGCCCAAGAGCGGCACGCGCGTCACATCGTTCCGGGTCAGTTGTTCATAGATCCCGCCGATCGCGACCGTCCCGCCGTTCTCGACCTCGACGCGCGTCTGCACGTGCTTCGTATGAATCGCCGGGCCGGCCGCCGTCGGTTCGCCGACGCTGTCCTTGGTCACATCCAGGTCGAGCACGACGCGCCCGTCGGGCGTAATTTGCGGCTCGACCTCGAGCTTGAGCGTCGCGCGGCGGAACTGCACGCCGCTCACGCCGTTGCCGACCTTGGCCTGGTACGGCAACTCGGAGCCCTGCTCGACGATCGCCTTGATGCGGTCGGCCGTGACCACGCGCGGACGCGAAACGATCTGGCCCCGCCCCTGCGCCTCGAGCGCGCTCAGTTCGACGTCGAGTACGCGGCTGAGCGGGGCGGCGAACAGCGTGAAGCCGGCGGTCGCCGCCTCGAAACCGCCGAGCGGCCGCGCGGCAAGGTCGAGCGCGTTGCGCGGGCCGGTCGCGGGCGTGGCACCGTCGCCCGCCGACGGCTGCCCCTGCGCACGCAGTGCGACGCGCGCACCTAGGTTGCGCGAGAAACCCTGTTCGCCCTCCACGATGCGGGCCTCGATCCGGACTTGCCGCGACGGCCGGTCGATCGCGTCGATCAGGCTCGCGATCTGGACGAGACGCGGCGCGAGATCGGTAACGAACAGCAGGTTCATGCGCGGATCGGCCGCCGCCGCGCCCCGCTTGGACAGCAGACGCTGGCCGGTCGCGCCCGCCAGCAGCCGCTGCACGTCCTGCGCGCGCGGATAGTGCAGCGCGAACGTGCGGCTCGCGAGCGGCTCCAGGTCGGCGGCCCGCGCATGCATGTCGAAGCGCTCGCGTTCGCGTGCGGCCAGCTCGGCCGCCGGTGTGATCCAGATCACGTTGCCGCGTCGGGACATCGCAAGCCCGTGCGTATCGAGCAGCGTGTCGAAGGCATCGCGCCAGCGGACATTGTTCAGACGCAACGTGACGGTGCCGCGCACCTGCTCGCCGACGACGATGCTGAGCCCCGTGAACCGCGCGAACGCGTCGAACGCGGCCGCGAGCCCGGCTCCCTGCAAATGCAGCGAGATGCGCCGCTCGTCGTCGGCATCGCCCGGTTGCCGTGCCGCGGGATCGCTCATCCGCGCCGGGGGCGCCAGCGGGATCGGCGGCCCCTCCAGCCCTGACGCCGGGGTGGCAGCTTCCGCCTGCCGCGCCGCACGCCCCGCCTGGTCGAACGGCAGCGGGCCAGCCTCAGCCGGCGCCATGCCGTCCGCGCCTTCCACCATGCGTTGCGGCAACGGCAGGCCCGGCACCGGCGTCTCCATCGACGCGACGGGCCAGTCTGCCGGCAACGGCGGCAACGCGGCGCTCGCACCGGCCGCCGTCAATCCGGCCCAGACGACAAGCGCCCGACCCCGATGCCTGATCATGGCCGTCCTCCTTCGCCCAGGACGATCCGGTAGGCGCCGTCGGCCATCGCCAGCGTCACGGCTGCGGAATCGACCCGCATCACGCGCGCGATCCCGAGCGCTTCGCCGGGCACCACGGCCACATACGTGCCAGCGCCGTCGTCGAACAGTGCGAGACCGGCACGCGCGTCGCGAATCGTGCCGGCCAGGCGGGTAGCCGCCCCCTCGTCTCCGGACGCCACGGCCCAGCCGAACGGATCGGCATCGGGCGCGGCAGCCAGAACCTGCGCCTCGCCACCCATGAACGTTGCCGCTTGCAACCCGGGAAACACGTCGACGGATATTTCCACGCGCGCGGACTGCGTGCCGCGTTCGACGCGCAACGCAGACGGCACCGCCAATACCGGAAAGCGCGCCAGCCCGCCGACCACGCTCAGCAACGCGCGAAAGCCGCCATCCGCGACGATGCGCACCGTGCGCCGGCGGCTGTCCGGTGCAGCACCGTCGGCGCGTTGCGGTTCGAGCGATACGCCGTGCAGCCCGCCCGAGGCAGCGAGGTCGGCCAGTTCCAGCATCAGTTCGGCCCACTCCGGCACCCGCGGCAAACTGTCGTCCCGCGATGGCTCCGGATGCAGGTCGCGCCGCCGCGCCGCGGCTTCGATTACCCGCTGCGCGTCGGCGGCACGGGCCTGCGCCGCCGCCAACAGTGCGCGACCATGCGCGAGCCCGCTCCAGTCGGCGGCATTCGCCAGATGAATGCCGCCCGCCAGCACGGCAGAGAATGCGGCCACACAGCCTGCGATGTGCGCCACCTGCGGCGACATTCGCCGCAAGCCGCCCCGCCATGCGGCGCCGTGCGGCGTGGCCCGATCCATGAGCGCCGTCATGCGCCGCCTCCCGATACAGCCCGCGACGGCGTCGCGTCCTGCCAATGCAGATGGACCGAAAACCTGAACGGCATCCCGTCCGTGGTCGCCCCGGCACCCGACGCAGGCTTCAACGCATCGATATCGATCCGCCAGTCGTGCTGCTCACGTGCGATCCCCGCGAGCCATCTCGCGGCCGCACGGTAACTCGCGGCACGGATATCGAGCACCGCACCGGCCGACGTCGTACGCAGCGCGTCGAGCCGGACGGTGCCGTCGCGCACCCGGGCCAGTGCCGCCAGCAGGGCGGCAGCGCGCCGGTAAGGCAGGGCAAGCGCGGCTGCCTGCGCATCGCGCTGGGCCGCGACGGCCACCGCTTCGACGGCGCGCGTCGCGGCGCCTACCTGCGGATGCAACTGCCGCAGCCGCGCCTCCACGCCCGCACGCTCGGCATCCACACGCCACCTCGACCACGTGGCCGCGCCCGTCCACAGGCCGACGCCCAGCGCGCCGAGCAGAATCGCCGCGCCGCATTGCGCAGCCCGACGACGTCGCGATGCCTGCGCCAGCCGCTCGCGGTACGGCAGCAGGTTGAAACCGCCCGCCCTCACACGATCCGCCGTCATTCCCACACCCCGCGCAACGCCAGCCCGAAGGCAACGGCGAATGCAGGGCCGCCCGGCACCCCGGCCGGCGAACACGGCGGCCCGTCCCGCCCTGCGCATTCGAAGGGCACCGCGATCGTGCCGAGCACGTCGCCGATCTCGGCGACGGACGTACCCAGGCGGGCAATGCACCGCTCGTCCCCCGCCACGAGTACGCAACGCACGGCCCCCAGCGCTCTCTGGCGCAATGCGTCGGAGAACGCCCCCGGAACGGTACCGGACAGCGTCAGCACCGGCACGGCCAACGGGCCGTCGATGCGCCATCCATGTACGCCCGAGTCATGGAACCAGAGCGCCCCGCAGGCGCCCTGCGCAGCGGGCTCGAAGTGCGCGGCATAGCGTAATGCACGCAGCGCGGCGGCCGACTCGCCGTCGACCACCGTCAGGTCGACACCGGCCTGGGCGGCCACGTCGATCCGCCGTTCGAGCAGCGCCAGCGGTGCCACGGCAATCTCGATCTCGCCGGACCGTGCGGCGCCGTCGTGCCGCCAGTCGAACGCCAGGCTGTCCGGCGCCAGCCCCGAGATTCGCTCGGCCGCCTGCCGTGCCGCGTCCTGGACGTCGTCTCGCCCGGCCAGATCGAGCGTCGCGGTGCGCATCTCGTCGTCGTGCAACGCCATCACGCCGCGTGCGTCGCACCGTACGTCGGCCGCCGACAGCCGCGACACCGCTGCCGACAGCGCACGCGCGACCGCCGCCCAGCGCGCGTCTTCCGGCCCGCCCGCCAACCCGACCGGCTCCCGGTCGAGCCCCTCGATGCACACGTCCGCGCCCCGGCCGCGCCGGCCCAGCACGACCACCCTCACCTCGTCCGCGCCGACGTCGATACCCGTCGACCGGTGCCTGCCCCGCGCAAACCGTGCCACCCATCGTCCCGCCATGCCGCCTCCCGAGATCGTCGCGGCCCATGCCGCGTGTCCGAGACCTGATTCTGCAAAGCGGTGGGCGCGGCCGACAGTCGGCCGAACGGCCAGCATCCGCTCGCGGCGAACCCGCGAGGGCTATGCTGGAAGCACGCCGGCCCGCGGCTTTGCGACGGGCGCGCCCCGTGTCAGGAGCGGCCTTACCGGGCAGCTATAATCGCGGGACTGTTTTCCGGTATGCCTATGCAATCCACGACTCCTACGTCCCCGCCTCCTGCCCCGGAGCCGAAGAAGCGGCCCTGGTGGCAAAAAGTCCTGCTCGGCCTCGCCGCGACATGCGTGGCCCTCGTCGTGGCCGGCGGCCTCGTGCTCGGCTACGCGCTCGTCGTCGCCTGGCCGAACATGCCGTCGCTCGATGCGCTGACCGACTATCGCCCGAAGGTGCCGCTGCGCATCTATACGTCCGATCACGTCCTGATCGGCGAATTCGGCGAGGAGCGCCGCGACGTCGTTCATTTCAAGGACGTGCCCGACTCGCTGAAGAAGGCGATCCTGGCGATCGAGGACGCGCGCTTCTACGATCACGGCGGCGTCGACCTTACCGGCATCGTCCGCGCCGGCTTCGTCGCGCTGACGAACGGCCACGCGTCGCAGGGCGCCAGCACGATCACGATGCAGGTCGCGCGCAACTTCTTCCTGTCGAGCGAGAAGACCTACACGCGCAAGATCTACGAGATGCTGCTCGCCTACCGGATCGAGCGCGCGCTGACGAAGGATCAGATTCTCGAGGTCTACATGAATCAGATCTATCTCGGCCAGCGCGCCTACGGGTTTGCGAGTGCCGCGCGGGTCTACTTCGACAAGGACCTGAAGGACATCACGCTGGCCGAGGCGGCAATGCTCGCGGGGCTGCCGAAGGCGCCGTCCGCGTATAACCCGGTCGTCAATCCGAAGCGTGCGAAGGTGCGCCAGGAATACATCCTGCAGCGGATGCTCGAGCTGAACTTCATCTCGCGCGAACAGTACGACGAAGCCGTCGCGCAGCCGCTCGTCGTCAAGGGTCCGAGCCGCGATTTCAGCGTGCACGCCGAGTACGTCGCGGAAATGGTCCGCCAGATGATGTACGCGCAGTACCGCGAGGAAACCTACACGCGCGGCTTCAACGTCGTCACGACCGTCGACTCCGCGGACCAGCAGGTCGCGTACACCGCGCTGCGCAAGGGCATCATGGATTACGAGCGCCGCCACGGCTATCGCGGGCCGGAAGGCTTCATCGAGCTGCCGGCCGGCGCCGACGACCGCGAACAGGCGATCGACGACGCGCTGCTCGAGCACCCCGACAACGGCGAATTGATTGCCTCGGTCGTCACGGCCGCGAGCCCGCGCCAGATCACGGTCGCGTTCATCGACGGCAGCACGGCGACGATCGAAGGCGACAACCTGCGATTCGCGTCGGGCGCGCTGTCGACCAATGCGCAGCCCAACCGCCGCATCCGCCCCGGCGCGATCGTCCGCGTCGTGAAGAACGACACCGGCAACTGGTCGATCACGCAGTTGCCGCAGGTCGAAGGCGCGTTCCTGTCGATCGTCCCGCAGGACGGCGCGATCCGTTCGCTCGTCGGCGGCTTCGACTACAACAAGAACAAGTTCAACCACGTCACGCAGGCGTGGCGGCAGCCGGGTTCGTCGTTCAAGCCGTTCATCTACTCGGCGTCGCTCGACAAGGGCCTCGGGCCGGCAACCGTGATCAACGACGGCCCGCTGTATTTCAGCGCCGCCGAAACGGGCGGCCAGCCGTGGGAGCCGAAGAACTACGGCGGCGGCTTCGAAGGCCCGATGTCGATGCGTACCGCGCTGCAGCGTTCGCGCAACCTCGTGTCGATCCGGATCCTGAACCACATCGGCACGAAGTACGCGCAGCAATACATCACGCGCTTCGGCTTCGACGCCGAACGCCATCCGGCCTACCTGCCGATGGCACTCGGCGCCGGACAGGTCACGCCGCTGCAGATGGCCGGCGCGTACTCGGTGTTCGCGAACGGCGGCTATCGCGTCAATCCGTACCTGATCGCCGAAGTCACCGATCCGAACGGTGCCGTCGTCGCGCGCGCGCAGCCGCTCGTCGCCGAGCAGAACGCACCGCGCGCGATCGACGCGCGCAACGCGTATGTGATGAACAGCCTGCTGCAAAGCGTCGCGCAGCGCGGCACGGGTGCACGGACCAACGTGCTGAAGCGCACCGATCTCGCGGGCAAGACCGGTACGACGAACGACTCGCACGACGCATGGTTCGCCGGCTACCAGCACACGCTCGCCGCGATCGCATGGATCGGCTACGACAACCCGCGCAGCCTCGGCGATCGCGAAACGGGCGGCGGCCTGTCGCTGCCGGTCTGGATCGACTACATGAGCGCCGCGCTGAAGGGCGTGCCCGAGTTCAAGCCGACGGTGCCGGACGGCGTCGAATCGCTCGGCGGCGAGTTGTACTTCACCGAGTTCACGCCGGGCCACGGCTTCGTATCGACGGTCGGCGTGCCGCAGGCACCCGCCGCGCAGGACGTCGACGCCACCGTGCCGCACGTCGACGAGCAGGAAAAGCAGGACATCATGAACCTGTTCCAGGCCCACTGACCGGCGGCCCGGACCAACAAAAAGCGCCCCGCGGGGCGCTTTTTGTTTTGGACGACGCGTCGGGGCCGGGCCCCGGACGTCACTCGGCGAACGTGATCGGCAGGCCTGCCTGCTGCGTCGCGTATTCGCTGAGCGCCGAGAAGAACTCGGTGCCCGTGCGCGAATCGCGCCACGCGCCGTCGATGAAACGATAGTGGAATCCGCCCGCCTTCGCGGCGATCCACACTTCCTTCATCGGCGGCTGCAGGTTGATGATGATCTTCGAGCCGTTTTCGAACGTCAGCGTGAGGACGCTGCCGTTGCGCTCCAGATCGATGTCGTGGTCGCCGTCGTTCGCGGCGTCGACGGTACGCTCGACGGCCGCCAGGACGGCCTCGGCACGGGTCAGGTATTCGGTATCGGACATGCTAAACTCTATCGGTTCAATTGTTCAGGGACGATCATGCGAGTCGTTTTCCGGATGAGCGCGATTGTAGCGGCTTTGGCGATTCTTGCCGGCTGCGGTCAAAGCGGCGCGCTCTATCTGCCCACCGTGCCTCCGCTGCCCAAGCCACTCCAGCAGCCGGACACGCCGCCGTCGGACGTGAAACCGACCGACGACAGCGCATCGACCGACAGTGTGCCCGATTCGTCCGGCACGCCGCTCACGCTGTCGCCCGAATTGTCGAGCGGCAACGCGCCCGTCCCCGCACCGGCATCGAGCCCGGCCGCCACGAAGTAACCGCACGGCGCGGCTTGCGAAACAAGGCGATGACTTCCCGGTCGTCGCCTTTTGTTTTTTCGGGCCGCGGCGTCACGCGCGCACGCGCCGCCATCCCCATGCGATCAGCCGCCAGCCGAGCAGCACGGCGACGATCGTGGCGTAGAGCTTCGGCTGCGCGAGATTGTGCTTGCCGGCCCGCATCCACCAGAAGTGCAGCACGCCGAACAGCACGATCGCGTAGATCGCGCTGTGCAGCGTCGCCCAGTGACGGCCGAGGCGGCGCACCATCGCGCGCGGCGACGTCACGGCGAGCGGAATCAGCAGCACGAACGCGGCAAAGCCGACCGTGATGAACGGGCGCTTGCCGACGTCCTTCAGGATCGCGACGACGTCGAACCACTTGTCGAACCACAGATAGGTCGTGAAGTGCAGCGTCGCGTAAAAGAACGCAAACAATCCGATCATCCGGCGAAAGCGCAGCAGTGCGGCAACGCCCGTCATGCGCCGGAGCGGCGTGACGGCGAGCGTCACGCAAAGCATCACGAGCGTCCAGAGGCCGGTCGAACGCGTGATGGATTCGATCGGATTCGCGCCGAGCCGGTCGGTCAGCCCGAACAGCACGAGACGCGCGAGCGGATACAGGCCGGCCGCGAACGCCAGCACCTTGGCCGGCGCGAGCCAGCGCGGCGCGGCGGAACGGATCGCCCCGGCCCGCGCGGCACTGGCGGCCGCACCTGCGCCGGCCGCCCGTGCCTGCGTCAATGTCGAAGGAGGCATGTCGTTTCTCGTCATCGCGGTCAGAAGTTCCGCTTCAGGTCCATGCCCTGATACATCGACGCGACCAGGTCGCCGTAGCCGTTGAACATCAGCGTCTTGCGCTTAGGCGTGAAGAAGCCGTCCTCGCCGATGCGCCGCTCGGTCGCCTGGCTCCAGCGCGGATGATCGACATTCGGGTTCACGTTCGAATAGAAGCCGTACTCGTTCGATGCGTAGGTGTTCCAGCTCGTCTTCGGCTGCTTGTCGACGAAGCGGATCTTCACGAGCGACTTCGCGCTCTTGAAGCCGTACTTCCAGGGCACGACGATCCGCACCGGCGCGCCGTTCTGGTTCGGCAGCACCTGCCCGTAGACGCCCATCGTCAGCAGCGTCAGCGGATGCATCGCCTCGTCCATCCGCAGCCCTTCCGAGTACGGCCAGTCGAGCACGGGGGTCGAGAGGCCCGGCATCTGCGACGGATCGGCCAGCGTGATGAACTGCACGTATTTCGCGTTGCCGGTCGGCTGCACGCGCTTGATCAGTTCGGACAGCGGGACGCCGATCCACGGGATCACCATCGACCATCCCTCGACGCAGCGCAGCCGGTACACGCGCTCCTCGAGCGGCGCGAGCTTCAGCAGTTCGTCGAGATCGAACACCTTCGGGTGCTGCACCTCGCCCTCGACGCTCACGCGCCACGGGCGCGGCCGCAGCGTGCCGGCATTCTGGGCGGGGTCGCTCTTGTCGGTGCCGAATTCGTAGAAGTTGTTGTAGGACGTGATGTCCTTGAACGGCGTCACCTTGTCGGCCGCGACGAACTTCGGATTCGTTTTCGCCGCGAGCTTCGCGGCCCGCGCGTCGGAGGACGCATACGCGGCGAAGGCCGCGCCGCTGGCGCCGAGCAACCCGCCCGCCGCCGCGAGGCCGGCCGCCTGCAGGATGCGCCGGCGGTTCTCGAATATTTCGCGCGGCGTGATTTCGCCGAGTGCGATATCGCCGCCGGTCAGGACGTTCCGTTCAGGTCGTTTGATCCACATCGTGCTGCTCCTCCTGCATGCGCGGCGCACATGCGTCATCGGCATTCGACCCGCCCCATCTTGCGCCGTTCGACGCCCGGATCGCCCGCCCGTTACAAAAGAAAACCGCCGGGCACGCAGTGCACCGGCGGTCTTGTAGTCGGACGAGCGGCGGAAATCTTACAGCTTGCCGTAGCTATGCAGCCCGGACAGGAACATGTTGACGCCGAGGAACGCGAACGTCGTCACCAGCAGGCCGGTGAGCGCCCACCATGCGGCAACCGCGCCACGCAGGCCCTTCATCAAGCGCATGTGCAGCCATGCCGCGTAGTTCAGCCACACGATCAGCGCCCAGGTTTCCTTCGGGTCCCAGCTCCAGTAGCCGCCCCATGCCTCGGCCGCCCACAGCGCGCCGAGAATCGTCGCGATCGTGAAGAACGCAAAACCGACCGCGATCGACTTGTACATCACGTCGTCGAGCACCTCGAGCGTCGGCAGGCGATCCGCGAGCACGCCGCGCTCCTTCATCAGGTAGGCGACCGACACCATCGCCGACAGCGCGAAGCTGCCGTAGCCGATGAAGTTCGCCGGCACGTGGATCTTCATCCACCAGCTCTGCAGCGCCGGCACGAGCGGCTGGATCTGTTGCGCATCGCGCGCGACCGAGTACCACATCAGGAAGCCGACCGCCGCGCTGATGACCAGCAGCACGAACGCGCCGAGCGAGCGCGTGCCGTAGTGACCTTCGTAGTACAGATAGAGCAGCGCGGTGATCAGGCTGAACAGCACGAACACTTCATAGAGGTTCGACACGGGGATATGCCCGACGTCCGCACCGATCAGGTAGGACTCGTACCAGCGCACCATCAGCCCCGTGAAGCCCATCAGCACGGCGACCCACGTGAGTTTCTGGCCGATCGCGGCGCCCGTCTCCGAGCGCGCGAGCAAGCCGATCCAGTAGAAGATCGTCGCGAGCACGAACAGCGCGCTCATCCACAGGATCGCCGACTGGCTCGACAGGAAGTACTTGAGGAAGAACGCCGAATCCGCTCGCGCGAGATCGCCCTGGTAGATCTGGATCGACAGCAGCGCCAGCACGGCGATCGACGCCATCATCAGGCGCGCGGGTTTCCAGCGCCAGCCGAGCGTGACCAGCGCCGGCACGGTGCCGATCAACACTACCTTGTCGTAGTAATTCATGTGCCCGTTGTAGTGCACGAGCGCATAGCCCGCGCCCGCCACGAGCGCCAGTGCGAACAGCCAGTCGAGCAGCGACAGGCGCGCGAGGAACGGACGGTCGTCGAACAGCGGCGCCACGGCCGGAGCCTGGGCCGACGCCCGACGGGAAGAGGAAACTTGCGTGAGATCCATGATGTTACCGGGTGGAATTCTCGGATTCGGAACCGCCGCCGGCAGGCGGGCGGGCCGTCGATGCCGTGCCGGCAGGCGCGGCATCGCGAGGGGCGGCGCGCAAGGCGACGCCGGCCGCGTCGCGCGTCTGCACGAATTCTTTCTCGAAATCGAAGGTCTTGCGGGCCGTGGACATGGCCATCACCACGTCGACGCCCGAACCGGCGTCCTTCAGCCAGAACCAGAGGCGCCGCTCTCGCACGTAGAACATCGAGAAGATACCGGCGACCAGCAGCAGGCTGCCAAGATACACCAGATTCTTGCCGGGTGCGCGCGTCAACTGAAATACCGAAGCTTGCACCTGCTTGAATGAATCAAGCTGCAAATAGACGGGCGATCCATACAGGAAGCTGTCGGATAGCGCATTGATCGCGTTCTGCACGAAGCGGATCGTGTCGGCGCCCTGCTGCGCGGCCGGCTCGCCGGCCCGCTCGCGCGCGATCTGCCATACCTCCCACATCGAGCCCTCGAGCATCCGCAGCAACAGGCTCGCGGCCTTCTCCTGCTCGGCCTTCGGCACCGAGCGGTCGATGAACGTCGCCACGGCCTGGAAGCCGCCGATCGGCTCGCCGTCGGCGCCGCGCCCGACGCTGTCGTCGCTCGCCGCAAAAAGGGTCAGCACCTTCGACGCGCTGTCCTGCAGGCGGCTGCGCAGCGACGCATCGGTGCCGGGCAGCGAACGCTGCGCGAAGCGCGCGGCGGCTTCGGCGCGCACGGCCGGATCCTCGAGCGCGGCGCGCAGGCGCATCCATTCGCCGATCGAATCCTGGCTGTCGGCCGGAATCCGCATGTAGCGGAACGGATCGTTCGGGCTCGCCCGCACGCCGGCGAGGAACACGCGCTCGCCGTTCATGTCGACGGGCAGCATGTAGTTGTTGAATTCGCGCGCCTGGCCGTCCTTGCCGCGGATCTTGTACTGCACGGACGGGCCGATGTTGTGCAGCTGCGTCGGCTTCGAGGTCTTCGCGCCGGAGCCGAGCCGTTCGTCGAACACCTCCTTCAGCGACTCCGTCTTCGCGACGCCGCGCACGTCCGGCTTGCCGTTCGCGTCGGCCATGTTCTCGACGTTGATCGCGCGGAAATCGGAGAACTCGATCGTGTCGCCGTCGGCGCCCGGCATCTGCAGCGGCGCCGAACTGCCGATCGTGCCCTGCACGGGGAAGGTCTTCGCGTTGCCGCCCGTCATCGGGTAGGCCGTCATCTGCATCTGCGAACCGCCGTCCTGGAAGCTCGACTGGTAGATCGACACACCCTTGTACGTGAACGGCTTGTTGACTTCGACGCGCGCCGGGATCTTCTGGCCCGTCTCGCGATCGATCACGACGATGTCGCTCGCGAACAGCTTCGGCATGCCCGTCGTGTAGTAGTCGACGATGAACTTGTTGAGCTGGATCGAGAACGGCAGGTCCTGGATCAGCGAGCCGCTCGGCTGGTTCAGGATCGCGGTCGACACGAACTGGCCCTCGGGCACCCAGGCATAGCCGCGGAACGTCGGGTTCGACGCGGACAGGCGATGGTCGGGCGAGATCTCGCTGATCGTCGCGCTCGTGTTGACCGGGCTCTTGCCGAAGATCAGCATCTGGAATTTGATCGGCAGGTTGCTGTCGAGCAGGCCGCCGATACAGATCACGACGATCGCCAGGTGCGCGGAGATGTAGCCCCACTTGGTCATCGCGCCGCGCTTCGCGGAGATCAGCGTCGCGTCGCCGGTTTCACGCACGACGTGCTTGTAGCCGGCCTTCGCGACGAACGTGGCGAGCGTCGCCGCGACGGTCGCACGCGTGCCGGACGCCGTGTATTCGGCCTTGTGGTGGAATGCGCGCAGGCTGCCTTCGCGGACCTTGTCCTTCCAGCTCTTCGCATCGGCGAGCATCTTCGGCGCGTTGCGGATCACGCACAGCGAGATCGACACGACGAGGAAGATCAGGATCAGCATGAACCACCACGCGCTGTACACGCTGTACAGGCCGAGCGAGCGGAAGATGTCCGCCCAGAACGGCCCGAACTGGTTCACGTAGTTCGGATACGGGTCGTCCTGGGTCAGGACCGTGCCGATGATGCTGGCAATCGACAGCACCACCAGCAGCGCGATCGCGAAACGCATCGAGCTCAGCAGCTCGACCGCGCGCCTCGACGCACCCTGACCCGACTTCGACTGCAACCCCGACGTGGTAACGCTCATTCACACTCCGACTGACAACAAAAAAGGGCAAGGCGGCCGCAACGACGCGGCGCCCCACCCTTTTCTTGTTCTGACTCCGGTTGCCCTTCGGGCGCCCGGTCATTCCATTCGCGGCTGACCGCTCAACGCAGGCCCGCGATGTAATCCGCGACGGCCTTGATCTCGTTGTCCGACAGCCGCGTCGCGATCTGATGCATCGCCTCGTTGTTGTTGCGCGCGCCGGTACCCTGCTGGAACGCGGCCAACTGCGCGACCGTGTAATCGGCCCACTGCCCCGACAGACGCGGATACTGGACCGGAATCCCCTGCCCCGTCGGCCCGTGGCAGCTCGCGCAGGCGGGGACGCCCTTCTCCGCGATGCCGCCGCGATAGATCTTCTGGCCGATCGGCACCGTCGCCGCATCGCGGGCGGTGCCGAGCTTCGTCGTCTGCGACCCGTAATACGCGGCGACGTTGCGCATGTCGTCCGCGCTCAGCGCGCTCGCGAATCCGACCATCACCGCGTTGGTACGCGCCGGCCCCTTCGCGCCCGACTGCGTCTTGAAGTCGTTCAACTGCTTGACCAGATACTCGGGGTGCTGGCCGGCAAGCTTCGGAAAACTGCCCGACGCGCTATTGCCGTCGGCGCCGTGACACGACGCGCAGACCTGCCCGGCAATCGCCTTGCCGCGATCGAGATCCGGTTTTGCCGCCTCCGCCGCGTTTGCCTCCGCCACGAAACCTACGAACCCTGCTGCAACCTGAAGCACCATCAGAGACTTGCACAGTCGATTCATTCGCACACCCTGTTTCGTCTTGTGGGAATTTGAGGTTCTGCAAAAAACGACGGCGTTCAGTCTACCGCAGAAGCCACATAAAAGCGCGAGGCAGGCGCCCGGTGGCCTTCGGCAAAACCGCCGTATTGTACAATATCGTGCTGAAAGCTCCCGCGCCTATCGGGGCTACCCCGCCTCCACCACGCGGCTCGTGCCGCCCGTCCTTCCGGTTCCCATGGCCTTTCTGCTCCATCAAGCCCGCTTCTACACGACCGTCAACCATCTGCGCGACCTGCCGCCGACGGTGCAGCCGGAAATCGCGTTCGCGGGCCGCTCGAACGCCGGCAAATCGACGGCGATCAACGTGCTGTGCAACCAGAAACGGCTGGCCTTCGCGTCGAAGACGCCCGGCCGCACGCAGCACATCAACTACTTCTCCGTCGGCCCGGCCGCCGAGCCCGTCGCGAATCTCGTCGACCTGCCCGGCTACGGCTACGCCGAAGTGCCCGGCGCCGCGAAGGCGCACTGGGAAATGCTGCTGTCGTCCTACCTCGCGACGCGCTCGCAGCTCTGCGGCCTGATCCTGATGATGGATTCGCGCCGCCCGCTGACCGATCTCGATCGCCGCATGATCGAGTGGTTCGTGCCGACCGGCAAGCCGATCCACACGCTGCTGACGAAGTGCGACAAATTGACGCGGCAGGAAAGCATCAATGCGCTGCGGACCGCCCAAAAGGGGC
This sequence comes from Burkholderia sp. MSh2, assembly GCF_000731655.1. Lineage (NCBI taxonomy): Bacteria > Pseudomonadati > Pseudomonadota > Betaproteobacteria > Burkholderiales > Burkholderiaceae > Burkholderia > Burkholderia sp. MSh2. The sequence continues at coordinate 71,968 of NZ_JPGM01000031.1, forward strand.
TCGATGCGTATCGCGACCAGGGTGTCCAGGGCAAGCTGACGGTCCAGCTGTTCTCCGCGCTGAAGCGCACGGGGCTCGACGAGGCGCACGAGCTGATCGAGAGCTGGGTGCGGCCGTCCGCCGCCGACGAAAAAAGCGAGCCTGTTGCACAATGAGCGGGCAGCGCGCGGCCGGGATCGGCGGCGCGCACCTGACGGCGCCTGCGGATTCGGCCGGCTCAAAAAAAAACCCGCCGTTGAACGGCGGGTCAAACAGCCTAATCGAAAAACGACAGGCACCCGCTCAGGGAGGAGAAGCGGGGAGCTGCACGCAACGCGTACCGCTCGATCGCTATCATATACCAACGCTCTCAAAAATGACCTAAGGGTTCCGTAAGGTCCTTACTGCCCTGATTTCTGCCCAATCGCCATGAGCTTCCATCCGCTTCATCGTCCGCGCCGGATGCGCCGCGACGACTTCTCCCGGCGCCTGATGCGCGAAAACCGCCTGACCACCGACGACCTGATCTATCCGGTGTTCGTCGTCGAAGGCGCCAACGAACGCCAGCCGGTGCCGTCGATGCCCGGCGTCGAGCGCGTGTCCGTCGATCTGCTGATGCACGTCGCCGAGCAATGCGTCGAACTCGGCGTGCCCGTGCTGTCGCTGTTCCCGGCCATCGAGCCGTCGCTGAAAACGCCCGACGGCCGCGAAGCGGCCAATCCGGAAGGCCTGATCCCCCGTGCGGTGCGCGAGCTGAAGAAGCGCTTCCCCGAGCTCGGCGTGCTGACCGACGTCGCACTCGATCCGTACACGAGCCACGGCCAGGACGGCGTGCTCGACGAGTTGGGCTACGTGATCAACGACGATACGATCGAGATCCTGGTCGACCAGGCGCGTACGCAGGCGGAAGCCGGCGTCGACATCGTCGCGCCGTCGGACATGATGGACGGCCGCATCGGCGCGGTCCGCGAAATGCTGGAAAGCGACGGCCACGTCCACACGCGCATCATGGCCTATTCGGCCAAGTTCGCGTCGGCGTTCTACGGCCCGTTCCGCGACGCCGTCGGCTCGGCGTCCAATCTGGGCAAGGGCAACAAGATGACCTACCAGATGGATCCGGCAAACAGCGACGAAGCGCTGCGCGAGGTGCGCCTCGACATCGACGAAGGCGCCGACATGGTGATGGTCAAGCCCGGCATGCCGTATCTCGACATCGTGCGCCGCGTGAAGGACGAGTTCCGCTTCCCGACCTACGTGTACCAGGTAAGCGGCGAATACGCGATGCTGAAGGCGGCTGCGATGAACGGCTGGCTCGACCACGACAAGGTCGTGCTCGAATCGCTGCTCGCGTTCAAGCGCGCGGGCGCCGACGGCGTACTCACGTACTTCGCGCTCGACGCCGCGCGCCTGCTGAAAGCGCAGCGCTGATTACCCGCCGGCGGGCGGAAACACAAACGGCGGGACACTTCGGTGTCCCGCCGTTTTTTGTTTGCCGTCGCTCGATGCTGCCTGTCCAGCCGGATATCGGCTCATGCCGCACGCGCGCCCCGGCTCGCTGCCGTCGCTTGCCCGGCGGGTGCCGTCATGCCGTCGGAACGGCGGCCCGGTCGAGACTGCGCAGAAAGGTCTCGGCGGCCTGGTAGCCGACCACGCGCCCGATCTCGTTGCCGCTGCGATCGAAGAAGATGATGCCCGGCGGCCCGAACAGGTTGAAGCGCTTCAGCAGGGCCTGGTCGTCCGGGTTGTTCGCGGTGACGTCGGCGCGCACAAGGTGCAGCTGCGCGAGCCGCGCCTGCACGCGCGCATCGCTAAACGTCAGATGCTCCATCTCCTTGCAGCTCACGCACCAGTCGGCGTAGAAGTCGAGCATCACGGGCTGGCCCGACGTCTTCAGCAGCGCGTCGAGTTCTCCGCTGGAGCGCACCGACGCGAACGCCGGGCCGTCCTGTGCGGCAGCCGCACCGGCCGATGCCGCAGCACCGCCCGACGCCACCGTACGCGCCGCGAGCACGGCCAGCGGCTTGACGGGATCGGTCGACCCCGCGGCAAGGCCGACGAGCAGCGTCGCCGCCCAGATTGCGAGCGCGGCGCCGAGGCCTCGGCCCAGGCGCCGCCAGATCGATGCGGCGCCGGCATTCGGCGTGAACAGCCCGAGCGCCGCGGCCGCGATCAGCAGCCACAACGCGGCGAGCACCATCTTCAGCCCGCCCGCGAGCACCGGCCAGACGATCCACAGAGCGGCCGCGAGCAGCACGATGCCAAAGAACACCTTCACGCCGTCCATCCACGCGCCCGCGCGCGGCAGCACCGTCCCGGCACCGACGCCGACGACGAGCAGCGGCACGCCGAGCCCCAGCCCCATCGCGAACAGCGCGGCCCCGCCGAGCAGCGCATTGCCGGTGTGCGCGATGAACGCGAGCACCGCGAACAGCGGCGCGGTCATGCAGGCGCCGACGACCAGCGCCGACAGCGCGCCCATCGCCGCGACCGCGATGAAATGGCCGCCCTGGCGTGCGCTCGACGCCTCGGCCGCGCCATTCTGCCAGCGTGCGGGCAGCGCGAGGTCCTTGCCCGAAATCAGCGACACGGCAAACGCGGTCAGCAGCACGCCGAATGCGCCGAGCACCCACGGATTCTGCAACCACGCGCCGAGGCTCTGGCCGACCAGCGCCGCGGCGATGCCGAGCACCGTGTAGACCAGCGCCATGCCGACCACATAGGTGAGCGACAGCGCGAAGCCGCGCGCATGCGTCGCGCGCGTGCCCTGGCCGATGATGATCGCGGACACGATCGGAATCATCGGATACGAACACGGCAGGAGGCTCAGCACGACGCCGGCGACGAAATACAGTGCGACGATCGTGAAAAAGCCATGCCCTTCGAGCAGCGACTGCGCGAAATCGGCGCTCGTGACCTTGTCGAACCAGCTGCCCGCGGCAGCTGCGTCGCCCGACGACGGTGCCGCTGCGCCCAATGCGGCGCCATCGACCTTCACGACGTGCTCGGCCGGCGGATAGCAGATGCCCTCGTCGGCGCACCCCTGCGACGTCACGGCGAGCTCGAACGGTCCCGATGCCTGCTTGACCGGTACGTGCACGACGACTTCGTCACGATAGGTCTCGACGTCCTTCTGGAACGTCTGGTCGAACTTCACGTGACCCGCCGGGAATTGCGGCTCGCCGAGCGTCGCCTGCCCGCTCTTCACCGCGAACGCAAATCGCTCGCGGTACAGGTAGTAGCCGTTGGCCACCTTGAAGCGGACGTCCACCTGCCCAGGCGATTCACTCGCACTGAACTTGAACGCCACCGACGGATCGAGGAAATCGTCGGCCGCCCGGGCAACCGACAGGCCGCCCAATACGAACACGAACGAAAACAGGACTGCGATGAGCCGCAGCGCGCGCGCACGCACGGAAAGCGCCATACCGTTAAACATGAAATAGACGTTGAGTTTCGCTGGTCACCCACTGACCGTACGCAGCCGAAGCCGTCGCCTGCCAGGAGACGATTTCGGGCGTCTCGTATGGATGATGCGCGAGAATAAATCGCTCCAGTTCGAGCGCCCGCACGGGGCTCGTCTTGAACAGCAACTGGATCTCGTCGGCCGTTTCGACCTTGCCCTGCCAGTGATAGCGCGACCTGATCGCGCCGAGCTCCGACACGCAAGCGGCAAGCCGCGCGTCGAGCGCGCCGTCGGAAAGGGCCGCTGCCGTCGCCGCATCGGGTACCGTCGTCAGCATCAGCACCACTATCATCCGCGCCCTCCTGGCTGGTCTATCGGCTCCTGCCGACACGGGTGGCCACCTGGGGCACGCGCCGGCTGCCCCGTATCGTAGCGCAGCACGCACAACGCTGCCGGCACCGCCTCGCGACAATCGATCGCAGCCGGCGCCTCGAAAACAAAAAGGGCCAAGCAATTGCTCGGCCCCTTTCAGATACTGCTGCGTACCGGAAGCTTACTCGGCTTCTTGCACGTTTTCCGTTTCGTCGACTTCCGGACGATCGAGCAGCTCGACCAGTGCCATCGGTGCGTTGTCGCCGACGCGGAAGCCGAACTTCAGCACGCGCAGGTAGCCGCCCGGACGGTTCGCGAAACGCGGACCGAGCACGTCGAACAGCTTCGCCACCGAGTCACGATCGCGCAGGCGGTTGAACGCCAGGCGACGGTTTGCCAGCGACGGCTTCTTGCCGAGCGTGATCAGCGGCTCGACGACTTTACGGAGTTCCTTCGCCTTCGGCAGCGTCGTCTTGATGACTTCGTGCTCGATCAGCGAGTTGGACATGTTACGGAGCATAGCCAGACGGTGGCTGCTCGTGCGGTTCAGTTTCCGCAGACCATGACGATGGCGCATTTCAGTTTCCTTGATTCAAAGTTTTGATCCAGCTCTTCTATCGCACCTCGACGGGTGCACGGGCCGGTAGCGAAAAAAGCAAGATGCGGATTTTAAAGGAAAATCCGCATCTTTGCCAACTACTGCAACAACCGTGATTACTTGTCGAGACCAGCCGGCGGCCAGTTTTCGAGCTTCATGCCCAGCGTGAGACCGCGCGAAGCGAGTACTTCCTTGATCTCGTTGAGCGACTTGCGACCGAGGTTCGGCGTCTTCAGCAGCTCGTTTTCCGTGCGCTGGATCAGGTCGCCGATGTAGTAGATGTTCTCGGCCTTCAGGCAGTTCGCCGAACGAACCGTCAGCTCGAGATCGTCCACCGGACGCAGCAGGATCGGATCGATCTGCGGTGCACGCGACGGCGCTTCGGCTGCCGTTTCCGTGCCTTCCAGCGCCGCGAACACCGACAGCTGGTCGACCAGGATGCGGGCCGATTGACGGATCGCCTCTTCCGGCGTGATCACGCCGCTCGTTTCGATGTTCATCACGAGCTTGTCGAGGTCGGTACGCTGTTCGACACGTGCGCTTTCGACTGCGTAGCTCACGCGGCGAACCGGCGAGAACGATGCGTCGAGGACGATGCGGCCGATGATCTTGGCCGTGTCTTCGCCGTAGCGACGGACGTTGCCGGGCACGTAGCCGCGACCCTTTTCGATCTTGATCTGAACGTCGAGCTTGCCGCCCTTCGACAGGTGCGCAATCACGTGATTCGGGTTGATGACTTCGCAATCGTGAGCCAGCTCGATATCGCCGGCCGTGACAACGCCTTCACCTTCCTTGCGCAGCGTAACCGTCACTTCGTCACGGTTATGCAGCTTGAACACCACGCCCTTCAGGTTCAGCAGCAGGTTGACGACGTCTTCCTGCACGCCATCCAGCGTCGAGTACTCGTGCACCACGCCTGCGATCGTGACTTCGGTCGGCGCGTAGCCGACCATCGACGACAGCAGCACGCGGCGAAGCGCATTGCCCAAGGTATGGCCGTAACCGCGTTCGAACGGTTCCATGACCACCCTCGCGTGGTTCTCGCCCAGCGATTCCACGGCGATGATCTTGGGTTTCAGCAAACTGGTTTGCATGGGCTTTCCTTTTCAATACCCTCGGCTCGTTACACCGATAAGGCTGACCGGTAACAACCAGAAAATAAACAGCCGAGGCCCCTCCTTGCGCAACGCAATCGGGGTACCTCGGCCGTCAATCGGATTAACGCGAATACAATTCGACGATCAGGCTTTCGTTGATGTCGCCTGCGATTTCAGCGCGTTCCGGCATTTGCTTGAACGTGCCTTCGAACTTCTTCGCATCGACTGCAACCCAGCTCGGCATGCCGCCTTGCTCGGCCAGCGACAGCGCTTCGACGATACGCGCTTGCTTCTTCGCCTTTTCGCGAATCGCGACGACGTCACCCGACTTCACTTGCTGCGACGGGACGTTCGCGACGACGCCGTTCACCGTGATCGACTTGTGGCTCACCAGCTGACGCGCTTCAGCGCGGGTCGAGCCGAAGCCCATGCGATACACGACGTTGTCGAGGCGCGACTCGAGCAGTTGCAGCAGGTTTTCACCCGTGTTGCCCTTGCGGCGGTCGGCTTCAGCGAAGTAGCGGCGGAACTGACGCTCCAGCACGCCGTAGATACGCTTGACCTTCTGCTTTTCGCGCAGCTGCGTACCATAGTCGGACGTACGTGCGCCCGAGGTACGGCCGTGCTGACCCGGCTTGCTGTCGAGCTTGCACTTGTCGGCGAGCGAGCGGCGCGCGCTCTTCAGGAACAGGTCGGTGCCTTCACGGCGGGACAGCTTGGCTTTGGGGCCGATATAACGTGCCACTTTGCATTCCTTTATCAATCAGTCACGCGGATCGAAATCCACGCTAGTCCGCTCCCTTTGGGGCGAACGGTGGGCTTAGTCAATCAAAAAAGCAACGCCCGTCGACGCTACGCGGCGACAGGCAATGTGCCAGCACGAACGTGCCAGCACACCTTTAGATACGACGACGCTTCGGCGGGCGGCAGCCGTTGTGCGGAATCGGGGTGACGTCCGAAATCGCGGTGATCTTGATGCCGAGGCCGTGCAGTGCGCGCACTGCCGACTCGCGACCCGGGCCCGGGCCCTTGATCCGCACTTCCAGATTCTTCACGCCGTATTCCATCGCGACGCGGCCAGCCGACTCGGCTGCGACCTGGGCAGCGAACGGCGTCGATTTGCGCGAGCCCTTGAAGCCCTGACCGCCCGACGTCGCCCATGCCAGTGCGTTGCCTTGGCGATCGGTGATCGTGATGATCGTGTTGTTGAACGACGCGTGAACGTGAACCACGCCTTCAGCGACGTTCTTCTTAACCTTCTTGCGAACGCGTTGCGCCGCGGTGTTCGAAGCCTTAGCCATTACGTTTTCCTGTAACTGTCAGTTCCGCTTACTTCTTCAGCGCTTGCGCTGCACGACGCGGACCCTTGCGAGTACGTGCGTTCGTACGCGTACGCTGACCGCGCATCGGCAGGCCCTTGCGATGACGAACGCCACGGTAGCAACCGAGGTCCATCAGGCGCTTGATGTTCATCGTCACTTCACGGCGCAGATCGCCTTCGACGACAAACTTGCCCACTTCTTCACGCAGCTTTTCCAAGTCTGCGTCGGTCAGGTCCTTGACCTTCTTCGAAAAATCGACGCCAGCTGCCACGCAGATGCTGCGCGAACGGGTGCGGCCGATACCAAAGATAGCCGTCAGGCCAATCTCGGTATGCTGGTGATTCGGGATGTTAACCCCTGCGATACGAGCCATTGTTTTTCCTCAAACAAAAAGCGCAAACAAACGCGCGGTCAGCCTTGGCGCTGCTTGTGGCGCGGATCCGAGCTGCAGATCACGCGAACGACGCCTTTGCGCTTGATGATCTTGCAATTGCGGCAAATGCGCTTAACCGATGCCATCACTTTCATGATAATACCCTTTTTTCAAATCACTTCGCCCGGAACACGATCCGCGCACGAGACAGATCGTAAGGCGTCAATTCAACCGTCACCTTGTCGCCCGGGAGAATGCGGATGTAGTGCATCCGCATCTTTCCGGAGATATGCCCCAACACGACATGGCCGTTTTCCAGCTTCACACGGAAGGTCGCATTCGGGAGGTTTTCGATCACCTCACCTTGCATCTGGATTACATCGTCTTTGGCCATAGTCCTTTTTAACGCATTGGGATGTTGCCGCCCTTGAAGTTGGCCTTCTTGAGCAGTGACTCATACTGTTGCGACATAACGTACGACTGCACCTGCGCCATAAAGTCCATCGTGACGACGACAATGATCAGCAGCGACGTTCCACCAAAATAAAACGGCACGTTCCAGCGCAGCACCAGGAATTCCGGCAGCAGACACACAAAGACGATGTAGATCGCACCGGCCAGCGTCAGACGCGTGAGGATGCGGTCGATATATCGTGCGGTCTGATCGCCCGGACGGATGCCCGGAACAAACGCGCCGCTCTTCTTCAGGTTGTCCGCGGTTTCCCTGCTGTTGAACACCAATGCGGTGTAGAAGAAGCAGAAAAACACGATCGCCAGCGTGTACAGCAGCACGTAGACCGGCTGGCCCGGCTTCAGCGCTTCCGCAACGTTATGCAACGTATTGGAAATCCAGCTTCCCGACGGCTGACCGGTACTGAACCAGCCGAGAATCGTTGCCGGGAACAGAATGATCGACGACGCGAAGATCGGCGGAATCACGCCCGACATGTTCAGCTTCAACGGCAGGTGCGACGACTGCCCGCCGTAGATCTTGTTGCCGACCTGGCGCTTCGCGTAGTTCACGAGGATCTTGCGCTGACCGCGTTCGATGAACACGACCAGGTAAGTCACCGCGGCAATCAGAACGACGATGATGATCGCCGAGAACGGCCCCATCGAACCCGTTTTCACCAGTTCGAGCAACCCACCCACGGCATTCGGGAACCCTGCTGCGATCCCGCCGAAGATGATGATCGAGATACCGTTGCCCAGACCGCGCTCGGTAATCTGCTCGCCAAGCCACATCAGGAACATCGTACCGGTTACCAGCGTCACGACCGTGGTCAGGCGGAACAGCATGCCGGGATCGGTGACGAGGCCCGGCTGGTTTTCCAGCGCAGCCGCGATACCGAACGCCTGGAAGGTCGCGAGCACCACGGTGAAATACCGCGTGTACTGCGTGATCTTCCGTTGCCCTGCCTGCCCTTCCTTCTTCAGCGCCTCGAGCTGCGGCGAGACGATCGCCAGCAACTGCATGATGATCGACGCCGAAATGTACGGCATGATCCCCAGCGCAAAGATCGTGAAGCGGGAAAGCGCGCCACCCGAGAACATGTTGAACATGCCCAGGATGCCGCCCGCCTGGCTCTGGAACAGCTTCGCCAGTTGATCCGGATCGATGCCCGGCACGGGAATGTGCGCGCCGATGCGATAGACGATCAGCGCCAGGAGCAGGAACATCGCTCGCCGGCGCAGATCGCCGAATTTCGCCGTGCTTCGACCGGGTTTTGCAAGACTCGGGCTGTTAGCCAAGTACCTTCTCCGATGAATGCAAGTGACGACGCGCTACGCGTGTCACTCGGCGAACGAACCGCCAGCCGCTTCGATCGCAGCGCGCGCACCCTTGGTGGCACCGAGACCCTTCACGACGATCTTGCGCTTCAGTTCGCCCGTCGCGATGATCTTTGCGCTCTTCGTCAGCTCGCCGACCAGGCCGGCTTGCTTCAGTGCGAGCAGATCGATTTCATCGACCGGCAGCTTCTCGAGGTCGCCCAGGCGCACTTCACCGACGAATTCCTTCGTCAGCGACGTGAAGCCGCGCTTCGGCAGACGACGTTGCAGCGGCATCTGACCGCCTTCGAAACCGACTTTGTGGAAGCCGCCCGAACGCGATTTCTGACCCTTGTGACCACGGCCAGCCGTCTTGCCGAGGCCCGAACCGATGCCACGGCCGACGCGACGCTTGGCGTGCTTGGCGCCAGCTGCCGGCTTCAGGTTATTCAATTCCATATCAACTCCTTGATCCGTAGCGCCGCTTACGCGATGACCTTAACGAGGTACGAGACCTTGTTGATCATGCCGCGGACCGCCGGCGTGTCCTGGAGCTCGCTAACCGAGTTGAGTCGGCGCAGGCCCAGACCACGCACGGTCGCACGGTGCGATTCGCGGGTCCCGATCAGGCTCTTAACGAGCTGAACCTTGACAGTTTTTTCAGACATGGTGACCACCCGGGCTTAGCCCAAAATTTCTTCGACGGACTTGCCGCGCTTCGCCGCGATGTCTGCCGGGGTGGACTGCTTGCGCAGACCGTCCAGCGTGGCGCGAACGAGGTTGTACGGGTTCGTCGAACCGTGGCTCTTCGCCACGACGTTCTGAACGCCCATCACGTCGAACACTGCGCGCATCGGGCCGCCGGCGATCACGCCCGTACCTGCCTTCGCCGGAGCGAGGAGGACGGCCGATGCGCCGTGCTTGCCGTGCACTTCGTGTTGCAGCGTGCCGTTCTTGAGCGGCACCTTGAACATGTTGCGGCGAGCTTGTTCCATTGCCTTCTGGACAGCGACCGGCACTTCCTTCGCCTTGCCCTTGCCCATACCGATGCGGCCATCGCCGTCGCCAACCACGGTCAGTGCGGCGAAGCCGAGAATACGGCCACCCTTCACGACCTTGGTCACGCGGTTGACCGAAATCATCTTTTCACGAAGGCCGTCGTCGCGCTCGTCAGCCTGAACTTTCGCTTGCATCTTTGCCATGACGAATTCCTTCCTTAGAACTTGAGCCCAGCTTCGCGAGCTGCCTCAGCCAGCGCCTTGACGCGGCCGTGGTAGCGGAAGCCCGAGCGGTCGAAGGCGACGGATTCGATGCCGGCAGCCTTTGCCTTCTCGGCAATACGCTTGCCGATCAGCGTCGCGGCATTAACGTTGCCGCCCTTGCCCGACTTGTCGGCCAGTTCTGCGCGCACTTCTGCTTCGAGCGTCGACGCGCTGGCGAGCACCTTGGTGCCGCAGGGCGAGAACACTTGAGCGTAGATGTGCGTGTTCGTGCGATGCACGGCGAGACGCGCGACCTGCAGCTCAGCGATCTTGATACGCGTCTGGCGAGCGCGGCGCAGGCGAGATTGAGTCTTATCCATGATTGCGCACCCTTACTTCTTCTTCGTTTCTTTGAGGATCACAACCTCGTCGGCATAGCGCACGCCCTTGCCCTTGTAGGGCTCCGGCGGACGGTAACCGCGGACTTCCGCAGCCACTTGACCGACTTGTTGCTTGTTGATCCCCTTGATCACGATTTCGGTTTGCGTCGGGGTTTCAGCCTTGACGCCTTCCGGCATCTGGTGCACCACCGGGTGCGAGAAACCCAGCGACAGGTTCAGCTTGTCGCCTTGCGCTTGTGCACGATAACCGACGCCAACCAGCGTCAGCTTGCGCTCGAAACCCTTGGTCACGCCGTGCACGGCATTCGCGATGATCGCGCGCATCGTGCCCGACAGTGCATTTGCTTCGCGGCTTTCGTTCACCGGCGACAGGTTCAGCGTGCCGTCGTTGTTCGCCACGTTCACGAGCGGATTGATCGCTTGCGTGATGGTGCCCAGCGGGCCCTTGACGATGATTGCACCGTCGGCCAGCTTGACTTCCGCGCCTTGCAGCGCGATCGGGCTTTTACCTACTCGAGACATGTTTCTCTCTCCTCGGCTTTAAGCGACGTAGCAGATGACTTCGCCGCCGACGCCGGTAGCGCGCGCCTTGCGGTCGGTCATCACGCCCTTCGGCGTCGACACGATTGCCACGCCGAGGCCGTTCATGACCTGCGGAATGTCGTTACGACCGCGGTACACGCGCAGGCCAGGCTTCGACACGCGCTCGAGGCGTTCGATAACCGGACGGCCGGCGTAGTACTTCAGCGCGATGTTCAGTTCTGCCTTCGCGCCTTCGCTCTTCACCGCGAAATCGTCGATATAACCTTCGTCCTTCAGGACTTGCGCGATTGCAACCTTGACCTTCGACGAGGGCATCGCGACCGATACCTTCTCGACCATCTGCGCGTTGCGGATGCGAGTCAGCATATCGGCGATAGGATCACTCATGCTCATTTACGTTTCTCCTATTACCAGCTCGCCTTGGTCAGGCCAGGAATCTCGCCACGGAATGCGATTTCACGAATCTTGTTACGCGCGAGGCCGAATTTACGGAACGTGCCACGCGGACGGCCCGTGATCGCGCAGCGGTTACGCTGGCGGGTCGGGTTTGCGTTGCGGGGCAGTTGCTGCAGCTCCAGGCGTGCTTCGTAGCGCTCTTCTTCCGACTTGCTTTGGTCTTCGACGATCGCCTTCAGCGCTTCGCGCTTAGCTGCGAACTTCGCGACCAGGCGGGCGCGCTTCTTTTCACGTTCGATCAGTGCCAGTTTAGCCACGGTAACCTCAGTTTCTGAACGGGAACTTGAAGCTGGCGAGCAGAGCCTTTGCTTCGTCGTCGGTCTTCGCAGTCGTCGTGATGCTGATGTTCAGCCCACGCAGTGCGTCGATCTTGTCGTAATCGATTTCGGGGAAAATGATCTGCTCTTTCACACCGATGTTGTAGTTGCCACGGCCATCGAAAGCACGACCCGACACACCGCGGAAGTCACGCACGCGGGGCAGGGCGACCGTCACGAAACGGTCGAGGAATTCGTACATTGCACGGCCACGCAGCGTCACCATCGCGCCGATCGGGTAACCCTGGCGGATCTTGAAGCCTGCGATTGCCTTGCGCGCCTTCGTGACGACCGGCTTCTGGCCGGCGATCTTCGTGAGGTCGCCAACGGCGTTCTCGATGATCTTCTTGTCAGCGATCGCTTCGCCAAGACCCATGTTCAGCGTGATCTTGGTGATGCGCGGCACTTCCATGACCGACTTGTAACCGAACTTCTCGATCAGGCCGGGCACAACCTTTTCTTTGTAAAACTCTTGAAAACGAGCCATTTTTTACTCCGCTGCGTCAGGCGCTCAGTACGGCACCGGTCGTCTTCAGGAAGCGAACCTTCTTGCCTTCCTCGACCTTGATGCCAACACGCGACGCCTTGCCATTCGCGTCGACCAGTGCGACGTTCGAAATATGCAGGGGCATCGTCTTCGCTTCCACACCGCCCGTCGTACCCTTCATCGGGTTCGGCTTCACATGCTTCTTGACGAGGTTGATACCTTCAACCGTCACATGCTCAGCACCGACAGCCAGCACGACGCCGCGCTTGCCCTTGTCCTTGCCGGTGACAACGATAACTTCGTCACCCTTGCGAATCTTGTTCATCGCGACTCCTTACAGCACTTCCGGCGCCAGCGAAACGATCTTCATGAATCGTTCGCTACGCAGCTCACGCGTCACCGGCCCGAAGATACGGGTGCCGATCGGCTCGAGCTTGTTATTCAAAAGCACAGCGGCGTTGCCGTCGAACTTGATCAGCGAGCCGTCTTGACGGCGGACGCCCTTGGCGGTGCGGACCACCACGGCGTTGTAAATTTCGCCTTTCTTCACGCGCCCGCGCGGCGTTGCCTCTTTGACGGTCACCTTGATGATGTCGCCAATGCTGGCATAACGACGCTTCGAGCCGCCGAGCACCTTGATGCACATGACTTCACGTGCACCCGTGTTGTCGGCTACTTCGAGCCGAGATTCGGTCTGGATCATGGTTTGTCTTTCCCAACTTAATCCGGATGCACCACCATGATGCATACGGTCAGTCTTGGTCCCGTCAGCCAATCGGCTGCTTGGGTTGGAACAGCAGCGACGGCAAACGAAACCCGCCATCGCAATTCGGTGAATCTTTCGGACAGGCTGGCGCCAGTCCGCTTCCCCCACCAACTTCGCCCGCGACGGGGCTCCCATAAAGAGGGAAGACCAGGATTATAACAAATAATCCTGGCCACGCAAGCAAAAACTTTGCGATTTCAAGCACTTCGCGGAGAAGTGCCCGTTACTGCCTACTGCACTGCCCGCTTAGATGACGCGAGCTGCTTCGACGAGGCGCGACACCGTCCAGGCCTTCGTCTTCGAAACAGGACGAGTTTCCTGGATTTCGACGAGATCGCCTTCGTTGCAGGTGTTCGCTTCATCGTGCGCGTGGTACTTCTTCGAGCGCACGACGTACTTGCCGTAGATCGGGTGCTTGACGCGGTGCTCGATCAGCACGGTGACGGTCTTGTCCATCTTGTTGCTGACGACCCGACCGACCAGCGTCCGCTTCAGCGAGGTTTTCACGCTATCGTTCATTTCTGGTTCGCCTTCTGAGTCATGACGGTCCGCACACGTGCGATGTCGCGACGAACCTTCTTCAGCTGGCTCGTGTTCGTGAGCTGCTGGGTCGCGAGTTGCATGCGCAGGCCGAATTGCGCCTTCAGCAGGTCCGCCAGCTCCTTGTTGAGCGCGGCCTGGTCTTTCTGGAGAAGTTCGGAAGCCTTCATGTTTTCTCCTTAGGCGCCGAGCTGGCGCACGATGAATGCCGTCTTCAGCGGCAGCTTGGCTGCAGCCAGACGGAACGCTTCGCGTGCCAGTTCTTCGGTTACGCCGTCCATTTCATAGAGCATCTTGCCCGGCTGAATCTCGGCGACGTAGTACTCCGGGTTACCCTTACCGTTACCCATACGCACTTCCGCCGGCTTCTGCGAAATCGGCTTGTCCGGGAAGATCCGGATCCAGATGCGGCCGCCACGCTTGATGTGACGCGTCATTGCACGACGCGCCGCTTCAATCTGGCGTGCGGTCAAACGACCGCGACCGATCGCCTTCAGGCCGAAGTCACCGAACGACACTGCGTTGCCGCGCGTCGCCTTGCCGGTGTTACGACCCTTCTGCTCTTTACGATACTTCCTGCGTTTCGGTTGCAGCATCGTTATTCTCCAGTCTTGCCGTCTTCGGGCTTGCCGGCGCCACGGCGCGGTGCGCCACGACGAGCACCCGGAGCGCCGCCTTCGCCGTCACGGCGCGGACGACGGTCGCCCGGACGCGCATTGCGACGCGGACGCTTGTCTTCGGCTACTTCTTCCACCACCGGTGCGTCGTTGCGGCCGAGCGTGTCGCCCTTGTAAACCCACACCTTGACGCCGATGATCCCGTAGGTCGTCTTCGCTTCCGAGGTCGCGTAGTCGATATCAGCACGCAGCGTGTGAAGGGGCACGCGACCTTCGCGATACCACTCCGTACGAGCGATTTCGATACCGTTCAGACGGCCCGCGCTCATGATCTTGATGCCCTGGGCACCCAGACGCATCGCGTTCTGCATCGCACGCTTCATCGCGCGACGGAACATGATCCGGCGCTCGAGCTGTTGCGTGATCGAGTCAGCGATCAGCTGAGCATCGGTTTCCGGCTTGCGGATCTCTTCGATGTTGACGTGAACCGGCACGCCCATGCGGCGTTGCAGTTCCGTCTTCAGCTGTTCGATATCCTCGCCCTTCTTGCCGATGACCACACCCGGACGCGAGCTGTAAATCGTGATGCGCGCGTTCTTCGCCGGACGCTCGATGACGACCCGACCGACCGAAGCGTTCTTCAGCTTCTTCTTCAGGTATTCACGAACACCGATGTCTTCCTGAAGCATCGCCGCGAAATTGTTGTTGTTCGCGTACCAACGCGAAGCCCAATTGCGGCTGACAGCCAGGCGGAAGCCAGTCGGATGAATTTTCTGTCCCATCGTATGGCTCCTTAATTCCCGACCGTCACAGTGATGTGACAGGATTGCTTCTCGATGCGGTTACCGCGGCCCTTGGCGCGCGCGGTGAAACGCTTGAGCGATGCAGCCTTGTCGACGTAGATGCTCTTGATCTTGAGCTCGTCGATATCGGCGCCTTCGTTGTGCTCCGCATTCGCGATTGCCGACAGCACAACCTTCTTCACGATGCCAGCCGCTTTCTTCGGCGAGAACGTCAGAACGTTCAGCGCCTTGTCGACCGGCAAACCGCGGATCTGGTCAGCCACAAGGCGCGTTTTTTGCGCCGAGATGCGGGCACCGCGATGAATTGCTTTCACTTCCATCTTGATTGCCCCTTATTTCTTGGCCTTCTTGTCGGCCGCGTGACCCTTGAACGTACGGGTCAGTGCGAACTCGCCAAGCTTGTGGCCGACCATGTTTTCCGAGATGTACACCGGAACGTGTTGACGGCCGTTATGAACGGCGATCGTCAGGCCGATGAAATCCGGCAGAATCGTCGAGCGACGCGACCAGGTCTTGATCGGCTTTTTGTCGCGCGAAGCTGCAGCCGCCTCAACTTTCTTCAGCAAATGGGCGTCGCAGAACGGACCTTTTTTTACAGAACGTGCCATTGCCTACTCCTTAACGCTTGTGACGGCGCTGGACGATCATCGTCGTCGTGCGCTTGTTGCTACGGGTGCGATAACCCTTAGCCGGCGTACCCCACGGGCTAACCGGATCGCGACCTGCAGCCGTCTTGCCCTCACCACCACCGTGCGGGTGATCAACCGGGTTCATCGCAACGCCACGCACCGTCGGGCGGATACCGCGCCAGCGGTTCGCGCCAGCCTTGCCGATCTGGCGCAGGCTATGCTCTTCGTTGCCGACTTCACCGATCGTTGCACGGCACTCGATGTGCACGCGGCGGATTTCGCCCGAACGCAGACGAACCTGCGCGTAGACGCCTTCACGTGCGAGCAGCATGGCCGACGTGCCAGCCGAACGCGCCATTTGCGCGCCCTTGCCCGGCAGCATCTCGATGCAGTGGATCGTCGTACCGACCGGAATGTTGCGGATCGGCAGCGTGTTGCCTGCACGGATCGGCGCTTCCGAACCCGACATCAGCTGTTGGCCGACGGTCAGGCCCTTCGGGGCGATGATGTAGCGGCGTTCGCCGTCTGCGTAGAGCACCAGCGCGATGTTCGCGCTACGGTTCGGGTCGTACTCGAGACGCTCGACCTTTGCCGGAATGCCATCCTTCGTGCGACGGAAATCGACGATACGATAGTGCTGCTTGTGACCACCACCCTTGTGACGCGTGGTGATACGGCCGTTGTTGTTACGGCCGGCGGTCGAGCTCTGCGAGTCGAGCAGTGCCGCGAACGGCTTGCCCTGGTGCAGGTTCTTGTTGACCACCTTGACCATCGCGCGGCGACCCGGCGAAGTCGGTTTAACTTTAACGATTGCCATGATTACTTGGCCTCCGCTTCAAAGTTGATTTCCTGGCCGGGCTTCAGGCAGACATACGCCTTCTTCACGTCCTTGCGGCGGCCCATCGAACGGCCAAAGCGCTTTTGCTTGCCCTTCTGAACCAGCACGTTGACGGAATCAACTTCAACCTTGAACAGCAGCTCGACAGCCGCCTTCACTTCCTGCTTCGTGGCATCCGGTGCGACTTCGAACACGACTTGCTCGTTCTTGTCGGCAACCAGCGTCGCCTTTTCCGAGATCACCGGTGCGAGCAGGACCTGCATCAAACGATGATCGTTCTTGCGAATCTCGCTCATGACAGCAACTCCTCGATCTGGGCGACCGCAGCCTTCGTGACCAGCACTTTCTTGAAGTAGATCAGCGACAGCGGGTCAGCGTAGCGCGGCTCGACAATTGCCACGTGCGGCAGGTTGCGCGATGCCAGGTACAGGTTTTCGTCAACCGTGTCGGTGATGATCAGCACGGAGTCGAGACCCATGGTCTTGAATTTTTCGGCCAGCAGCTTGGTCTTCGGCGCTTCGAGGATGATGTCCTCGACAACCGACAGACGGCCTTCACGGGCCAGCTGCGAGAAGATCGAGCAGAGACCTGCGCGATGCATCTTCTTGTTGACCTTGTGCGAGAAGTTCTCTTCCGGCGAATTCGGGAAGATACGACCACCGCCACGCCACAACGGGCTCGACGACATACCGGCACGAGCACGGCCCGTACCCTTCTGGCGCCACGGCTTCTTGGTCGTGTGCTTGACTTGCTCACGGTCCTTCTGTGCGCGGTTACCCTGGCGAGCATTCGCCTGGTAAGCGACGACGACCTGGTGGATCAGCGCTTCGTTGTAGTCACGACCGAACACGACGTCCGATGCGTTGACCACTGCACCTTCCTGACCATTTTCGTTCAGGAGCTTGAGTTCCATTATTTCGCCCCCTTGGTCTTGACGGCCGGCGTCACGAAGACCTTGCCGCCCTTCGCGCCCGGAATCGCACCCTTCACGAGCAGCAGCTTGCGCTCTGCGTCGATACGAGCGATTTCGAGGTTCTGCACCGTCACCGTCACGTCACCCATGTGACCCGTCATGCGTTTACCCGGGAAAACACGACCCGGATCCTGCGCCATACCGATCGAGCCCGGCACGTTGTGCGAGCGCGAGTTACCGTGCGTGGCACGGCCGGAGGAGAAGTTGTAACGCTTGATCGTACCGGCGTAGCCCTTACCGATCGACACGCCTTGCACGTCGACCTTCTGGCCCACTTCGAAAAGATCTGCACCGACCACGGCGCCATTCGACAGCTCGGCTGCCTTGGCCGCGTCAATGCGGAATTCCTTGAGGATTTCACCGGCTTCGACACCGGCTTTGGCGAGATGACCTGCCAGCGGCTTCGTCACGCGCGATGCGCGGCGGGAGCCGAATGCAACCTGCACGGCCGTGTAGCCGTCGGTTTCAACAGTCTTGATCTGCGTCACGCGGTTGTCCGACACGTCCAGCACGGTGACGGGAATCGAATCCCCTTCCGCCGTGAAGATACGGGTCATGCCAACCTTGCGACCTACGAGTCCAAGGCTCATCATTTTCTCCATTCCCGACTGCGATTGGTCGGGGCTGATTTACAAAATGCCGGGCACGCAAGGCCCAACTTTTTTACGCGAATACGCGAAAAGCCAAGCAGTATAGCCCGACCTCGCGATTTCCGCAAGCAATACAAAGACTTAGCGCCACACGGCAGACCGGTTGGCGCCGAAAGCCTTACTGCAGCTTGATTTCCACGTCGACGCCAGCCGGCAGGTCGAGCTTCATCAGCGCGTCAACCGTCTTGTCGGTCGGATCGACGATGTCCATCAGGCGCTGGTGGGTGCGGATTTCGAGCTGATCGCGCGACGTCTTGTTGACGTGCGGCGAACGCAGGATGTCAAAACGCTGAATGCGCGTCGGCAGCGGCACCGGGCCACGGACGATTGCGCCAGTCCGCTTCGCGGTATCGACGATCTCGGCTGCCGATTGATCGATCAGACGATAGTCGAAAGCCTTCAGGCGAATGCGGATTTTCTGTTGCTGCATGACGATTCCTTGAAAAGAGCGAGGCGATCTTGCATCGCCGGACACCAAAAGAACGTGAAACGTGACGCCTGCGGGGAGCGAGACATCAGGTTCCGGACAGTACTTCCACTGCTAAGCCCGCGATTCTACACGAAATTCTGGAGCGATGGTGCGAGTTTGTCGTCCCGCTTGCCGTCGCACGCAGCGCACCGAAAAAACAAAACCGGGTGCCAGCGCAAGCTGGACACCCGGTTTCGACGGTACAACTGCATACCGCGGAATCGCGGACCCCGTCGGGATCCGCGGATCGTCGATGTTACTCGATGATCTTGGCGACGACGCCGGCGCCGACCGTACGGCCGCCTTCGCGGATTGCGAAGCGCAGACCTTCTTCCATCGCGATCGGAGCGATCAGCTTCACCGTGATCGACACGTTGTCGCCCGGCATCACCATTTCCTTGTCCTTCGGCAGCTCGATCGAGCCCGTCACGTCCGTCGTACGGAAGTAGAACTGCGGACGGTAGTTGTTGAAGAACGGCGTGTGACGGCCGCCTTCGTCCTTGCTCAGCACGTACACTTCAGCCGTGAAGTGCGTGTGCGGCGTGATCGAACCCGGCTTCGCCAGAACCTGGCCACGCTCCACGTCTTCACGCTTCGTGCCGCGCAGCAGGATACCGACGTTGTCGCCCGCTTGACCTTGGTCCAGCAGCTTGCGGAACATTTCCACGCCCGTGCAGGTCGTCTTCACCGTCGGCTTGATACCGACGATTTCGATTTCCTCGCCGACCTTGACGATGCCGCGCTCGACGCGACCCGTCACCACCGTGCCACGACCCGAGATCGAGAACACGTCTTCCACCGGCATCAGGAATGCGCCGTCAACTGCGCGCTCCGGCGTCGGGATGTACGTGTCCAGCGCGTCCGCCAGGTTCATGATCGCCACTTCGCCCAGCTCGCCCGTGTCGCCTTCCAGCGCCAGCTTGGCCGAACCCTTCACGATCGGCGTGTCGTCGCCCGGGAAGTCGTACTTCGACAGGAGTTCGCGAACTTCCATCTCGACCAGCTCGAGCAGTTCAGCGTCGTCCACCATGTCGCACTTGTTCAGGAACACGATGATGTACGGAACGCCAACCTGACGCGCCAGCAGGATGTGCTCACGCGTTTGCGGCATCGGGCCGTCTGCTGCCGAGCAAACCAGGATCGCGCCGTCCATCTGCGCTGCGCCCGTGATCATGTTCTTCACATAGTCAGCGTGGCCCGGGCAGTCGACGTGTGCGTAGTGGCGGTTAGCCGTTTCGTACTCGACGTGTGCCGTGTTGATCGTGATGCCGCGCGCCTTTTCTTCCGGTGCCGCGTCGATCTGGTCGTATGCCTTCGCTTCGCCGCCGAACTTCTTCGTCAGAACCGTCGTGATCGCTGCCGTCAGCGTCGTCTTGCCGTGGTCAACGTGACCAATCGTACCAACGTTCACGTGCGGCTTGGTCCGCTCGAATTTACCTTTTGCCATGATTCTCTTCTTTCAAAAATAATCGATTGTGATAGCGAATTACTTCGACTTCGCGCTGATGATCGCTTCTGCAACGTTCTTCGGAGCTTCAGCGTAGTGCTTGAACTCCATCGTGTACGTTGCGCGACCTTGCGTGAGCGAACGCAGCGACGTGGAATAGCCGAACATTTCCGACAGCGGCACTTCGGCGCGCACGATCTTGCCGCCGCCCACCATGTCGTCCATGCCCTGGATAATGCCGCGACGACCCGACAGGTCACCCATCACGTTACCCATGAAGTCTTCCGGCGTTTCCACTTCAACGGCCATCATCGGCTCGAGCAGAACCGGATCCGCGCGGCGCATTGCTTCCTTGAACGCCATCGAACCAGCCATGCGGAACGCATTTTCGTTCGAGTCGACGTCGTGGTACGAACCGAACGTCAGCGTGACCTTCACGTCGACGACCGGGAAGCCTGCCAGCACACCGCTCTTCAGCGTTTCCTGGATACCCTTGTCAACCGACGGAATGTATTCACGCGGAATCACGCCGCCCTTGATCGCGTCGATGAACTCGTAGCCCTTGCCCAGTTCGCTGCGCTCGAGCGTGATGACCGCATGGCCGTACTGACCGCGACCGCCCGACTGCTTGACGAACTTGCCTTCGACGTCCGCGGCCGACTTGCGGATCGTTTCGCGGTAAGCAACCTGCGGCTTGCCGACGGTCGCTTCCACGCCGAATTCACGCTTCATCCGGTCAACCAGAATTTCGAGGTGGAGCTCGCCCATGCCCGAAATGATCGTTTGACCCGATTCTTCGTCGGTCTGCACGCGGAACGACGGATCTTCCTGTGCCAGACGGTTCAGCGCCAGGCCCATCTTTTCCTGGTCAGCCTTGGTCTTCGGCTCGACAGCCTGCGAAATCACCGGCTCCGGGAACACCATGCGCTCGAGCACGATCGGATGTGCCGGATCGCACAGCGTGTCGCCGGTGGTCGCTTCCTTCAGGCCGACCGCGGCAGCGATGTCGCCTGCACGGACTTCCTTGATTTCTTCACGCTGGTTCGCGTGCATCTGCAGAATACGGCCGAGGCGTTCCTTCTTGCCCTTGGTCGCATTGAGCAGCGTGTCGCCCGAATTGACGACGCCCGAGTAGACGCGGAAGAAGATCAGCTGGCCGACGAACGGGTCGGTCATGATCTTGAACGCGAGCGACGAGAACTTCTCGTCGTCGGAAGCACGACGCTCCGTCTTCTCGCCGTTTTCGAGTTCGCCCGTAACCGGCGGAATGTCGACCGGCGACGGCAGGAAGTCGATCACGGCGTCGAGCATACGCTGCACGCCCTTGTTCTTGAACGCGGTACCGCACAGCATCGGCTGGATTTCGCACGCGATCGTACGGTCACGCAGACCCTTCACGATCTCGTCTTCCGTCAGCGAACCTGCTTCCAGGTACTTGTTCATCAGGTCTTCGCTCGACTCGGCAGCGGCTTCGACCATCTTTTCACGCCACTCGTTGCACGTGTCGGCGAGTTCCGCCGGGATGTCGACGTAGTCGAACTTCGTGCCTTGCGACGCTTCGTCCCAAATGATCGCCTTCATCTTGATCAGATCGACGACGCCCTTGAAGCCTTCTTCCGCACCGATCGGCACCACGACCGGAACCGGGTTCGCCTTCAGGCGCAGACGGAGCTGGTCGTAGACCTTGAAGAAGTTCGCGCCGGTACGGTCCATCTTGTTGACGAACGCGAGACGCGGCACCTTGTACTTGTTCGCCTGGCGCCACACCGTTTCCGACTGCGGCTGCACGCCGCCCACTGCGCAGTACACCATGCACGCGCCGTCGAGCACGCGCATCGAGCGCTCGACTTCGATCGTGAAGTCGACGTGGCCCGGGGTGTCGATGATGTTGATGCGGTGTTCCGGATAGTTGCCGCCCATGCCCTTCCAGAAGGCCGTGGTAGCAGCGGACGTGATCGTGATGCCACGCTCCTGTTCCTGCTCCATCCAGTCCATCGTGGCTGCGCCGTCGTGGACTTCACCGATCTTGTGGTTCACACCGGTGTAAAACAGAATGCGCTCGGTCGTCGTCGTTTTGCCGGCGTCGATGTGAGCGCTAATACCGATATTGCGGTAGCGCTCGATAGGAGTCTTGCGAGCCACTTTGATCCTCTACTGGGATGACACGATGCAGCCCTGCTGCATCGTGCTTCAACACAAACGGGCGAGGCGCCTGAAAAGCGCACCCGCCCGGAATTTATTTCCGCAAACAGCCCAGCCAGGCGCTTAGAAACGGAAATGCGAGAACGCGCGGTTGGCTTCTGCCATGCGGTGAACTTCGTCGCGCTTCTTCATCGCGCCGCCACGGCCTTCGGCCGCTTCGGAGAGTTCACCTGCCAGGCGCAGGGCCATCGACTTCTCGCTACGCTTCTTCGCAGCCTCACGCAGCCAGCGCATCGCCAATGCCATACGACGCGACGGGCGCACTTCGACCGGAACTTGATAGTTGGCACCACCAACGCGGCGGCTCTTCACTTCGACCACCGGCTTCACGTTGTTGAGCGCAACCGTGAACACTTCCAGCGGGTCCTTGCCACCCTTGGTCTGGATTTGTTCGAATGCGCCATAAACGATGCGTTCTGCGACCGACTTCTTGCCGGACAGCATCAGCATGTTCATGAACTTGGCAACATCAACGTTACCGAACTTCGGATCCGGCAACACTTCCCGCTTGGGGACTTCGCGACGACGCGGCATGATTCTTCCTTTACTTGTTCAGTTGGAGCTGGTTCCAGCTCCGCGGCCACCAACAAACCCGATCACATCTTCACGACTAACCAGCTTGGCCGGGTGACCACTTACTCGACAGCACCGGCAATCCGGCACTCCCGCCTTGACCGCCCTGCGGCGATCCCTGATCAAAAACTGCTTACTTGGCAGCCTTTGCACGCTTCGCGCCGTACTTCGAGCGCGCTTGCTTACGGTCCTTGACGCCCTGGGTATCCAGCGAGCCGCGAACCATGTGGTAACGCACACCCGGCAAGTCCTTCACACGGCCGCCGCGGATCAGCACAACCGAGTGTTCCTGCAGGTTGTGGCCTTCACCGCCGATGTACGAAATCACTTCGAAGCCGTTCGTCAGACGAACCTTGGCGACCTTACGGAGTGCCGAGTTCGGCTTCTTCGGCGTCGTCGTGTACACACGGGTGCACACGCCGCGACGCTGGGGGCAGTCCTGCAGGGCCGGGCTCTTGCTCTTCGTCGTTTCCGACTGACGGCCTTTGCGAACCAGTTGGTTGATGGTTGGCATTGTTTATTCCTGAAATTGAACAAAATCTGCGCATCGATTTCGGGCAAAGCGAGAATCGGCGCACAGTTGACTTCCGAACCGGCGAAACGGGTGCGAACTTTCGAATGCGACTCGGCCCACCGAATACCGGAACCCAGCATGATATTCCGGAAATACCAACTAAGTCAACGGCTTGCGTGATTCGCCGGCCGGACGCGTGGTTTACCGGAAGGGTCGGAACGCCTGTGTCAGGCCGACTCGACGACGTCGATGATCTCGTCGCCGAAGCGCTCCAGCTTGCGCACCCCCATGCCGGGGATATGGCGCAGGTCGTCGATCGACTCCGGCGCGTTGCGTGCGATCTCGGCGAGCGTCGCGTCGTGGAAGATCACGTAGGCCGGCACGCCGTCCGTCTTCGCGGTTTCCGCGCGCCACGCGCGCAGCGCATCCCACCGGGCGCGCTCGCGCGCGCCCATGCCGGCCGTCGGATCGACGCGCGTACCGCTGCGGCTCGACGACTGGCGCGTGCGCTGCGGCTTCACGTAGCGACGCAGCGTGACCTTCTCCTCGTTCTTCAGCACGGGCTTCGCGGCTTCGGTCAGCACGAGCGCGCCGAAGCCCCCATGATCGACGGCCAGATAGCCGTACGCGACGAGCTGCCGGAAAATCGCGCGCCACTCGGGTTCCGACAGCGACGCGCCGATCCCGAACGTCGTCAGCTGGTCGTGGCCTCGTTGCAACACCTTCTCGGTGCGCCCGCCGCGCAGGATCTCGATCAGGTGGCTCGAGCCGAAATTGAAACCGCTTGCGCGCTGTGCGCGGAACACGCAGGACAGCGCCATCTGCGCCTCACGCGTCGCATCCCACGAATCAGGCGGCTCGAGGCACGTGTCGCAGTTGCCGCACGGCTTGCTCTCCTCGCCGAAGTAGTTCAGCAGCCGCACGCGGCGGCACGAGATCGTCTCGCACAGCCCGAGCAGCGCGTCCAGCTTCGACGTCTGGACGCGCTTGTGCGCGTCGTCCGCATCGGACTCGTCGATCATCTTGCGCTGCTGGACGACATCACCGAGGCCGTACGCCATCCACGCATTCGCGGGCATCCCGTCACGACCGGCGCGGCCCGTTTCCTGGTAGTAGCCTTCGACGCTCTTCGGCAAATCCAGGTGCGCGACGAAGCGCACGTCGGGTTTGTCGATGCCCATGCCGAACGCAATCGTCGCGCACATCACGATGCCTTCCTCGCGCTGGAACATTTCCTGGTGCTTCTGCCGCACCTCGAACTCCATCCCGGCGTGATACGGCAGCGCGCGCACGCCCTGCGCCTTCAGCCACTCGGCCGTTTCCTCGACCTTGCGGCGCGACAGGCAATACACGACACCCGCATCGGTCGTACCGTCGGCATTCGTGTGTTCGGCGCGGATGAAGTCGAGCAGCTGCGAACGTGCGTTGTCCTTCTCGACGATCCGGTAGCGGATGTTCGGGCGATCGAAGCTCGACACGAACACGCGTGCGTCGTCGAGCGCGAGGCGATGGATGATCTCGTCGCGCGTGATCGCGTCGGCCGTGGCGGTCAGCGCGACGCGCGGCACCGACGGGAACCGCTCGTGCAGCACCGACAGCTGAATGTATTCCGGGCGGAAATCGTGCCCCCATTGCGACACGCAGTGCGCTTCGTCGATCGCGAACAGGCCGATCTTCGCGCGCTCGAGCAGGTCGAGGAAGCGCCCCGTCATCAGCCGCTCGGGCGCCACGTACAGCAGGTCGATTTCGCCTTCGCGCAGCGCGCGCTCGGTTGCCGCCGCCTCGGCGCCCGACAGCGTCGAATTCAGGTAGGCCGCGCGCACGCCGACTTCGCTCAACGCGGCGACCTGGTCCTGCATCAGCGCGATCAGCGGCGACACGACGATGCCGGCGCCCTGCCCGGCCTCGCGGCGCAGCAACGCCGGGATCTGGTAGCACAGCGACTTGCCGCCGCCGGTCGGCATCAGCACGAGACAATCGCCGCCGCCGGCGACGTGCTCGACGATCTCACCCTGCTGGCCGCGAAAAGCGGGATAACCAAATACTTCGTCGAGGATTTCGAGGGCGCGGGACATGAAAGAGGACAGGGACGGCTGGACGATGACCGCAATTTTAACAACCCGCTCGCGCAACGCGTGGCGAATCGTGCGGTTTGGCCGATCGGCCAGGGTTCGTTCGCGCGCATGACGTGCCTGCAACGGCCTCGCTGCATGTGATTGCGATGCCTGCGGCGGCATGTGCGGCCTGGCGACGCATCGCTCGCAAGCGGCCTCGGCCGGCACTGCGCAAGCGCGTCATGCGCGTGAACGACGGATAAAAAAAACCGCCCGGCAGAACCGGGCGGTTTCGGTGACAGCGTGGTGAGGCGAGGCGGCTCGCGCCGCCCGCGCTTACTCGGCTGCCGGGTGCTGTTGCGGCTCTTCCGCGGCAGGCGCGCTCGGCGTGCCGAAGTCGAATGCCTCTTCCGCTGCGATCTGGTCGAAACGCTCGCGATCCGACGATTCCTTCGCCTTGCGTGCCTTGTGGAACGCGAGACCCGTACCGGCCGGAATCAGACGGCCGACGATCACGTTTTCCTTCAGGCCGCGCAGATCGTCGCGCTTGCCCATGATCGCCGCTTCGGTCAGCACGCGGGTCGTTTCCTGGAACGATGCCGCGGAGATGAACGAGTCGGTCGACAGCGATGCCTTCGTGATACCGAGCAGCACGTTGTCGTACGAAGCCGGACGCTTGTCCTCGGCGATCATGCGATCGTTCTCGTCCAGCATGTCGGAACGCTCGACCTGTTCGCCCGGGATGAAGCGCGTATCGCCGTTGTCGGTGATCTGCACACGACGCAGCATCTGGCGAACGATCACCTCGATGTGCTTGTCGTTGATCTTCACGCCCTGCAGACGATACACGTCCTGCACTTCGTCGACGATGTAGCGCGACAGCGCCTCGATACCCTGCAGACGCAGGATGTCGTGCGGATCGGCCGGACCGTCCACGATCATTTCGCCCTTGTTGACGACCTGGGCATCGTGAACCAGAACCTGCTTTTCCTTCGCGATCAGGAACTCGTGCTGGTTGCCCTCGAGATCCGTGATGACGAGACGCTGCTTGCCCTTCGTGTCCTTACCGAACGACGTCGTACCGGTGACTTCCGCGAGAATGCCGGCATCCTTCGGCGAACGCGCTTCGAACAGTTCCGCCACCCGCGGCAGACCGCCGGTAATGTCACGCGTCTTCTGCGCTTCCGTCGGGATACGTGCGAGCACTTCACCGACCTGCACCTGCTGACCATCCTTCACGGTGATCAGTGCGCCGACCTGGAAGCCGATCTGCACTGCGTGCTCCGTGCCCGGAATCTTCACTTCGTCGCCGTTCGCGTCGAGCAGCTTGACCTGCGGACGCACGCTCTTCGAAGCCTGCGAACCACGACGCTTCACGTCGATCACGACCAGCGTCGACAGGCCGGTCACGTCGTCGATCTGCTTCGCGACGGTCACGCCTTCCTCGACGTTCTCGAACTTCACCGTACCACCGTACTCGGTGATGATCGGACGCGTCAGCGGATCCCAGGTGGCGAGCTGCGTGCCAGCCTTGATCGTCACACCGTCGAGCTGCAGCAGCGTCGCGCCGTACGGCACTTTGTGACGCTCGCGCTCGCGACCGAAATCGTCGGTGATCATCGCTTCGCCCGAACGGGAAATGACGATCTGCTCGCCCTTCGCGTTCGTGACGTAACGCATCGTCGCCGTGAAGCGCACGATACCGTTGCTCTTCGCTTCGACCGACGAGGCCACTGCCGCACGCGATGCCGCACCACCGATGTGGAACGTACGCATCGTCAGCTGCGTGCCCGGTTCGCCGATCGACTGTGCCGCGATCACGCCGACTGCTTCGCCGACGTTCACGAGCGAGCCGCGGCCAAGGTCACGGCCGTAGCAGGCTGCGCACAGGCCGTAGCGCGTTTCGCAGGTCAGCGGCGTGCGCACGCGCACTTCGTCGATGCCCAGACGTTCGATTTCCTCGACCGCCGTTTCATCGAGCAGCGTGCCCGATTCGTACACCGTTTCCTGCGTTTCCGGGTTCACGACGTCCGCGACCGCAACGCGGCCGAGGATACGGTCACGCAGCGCTTCGACGACTTCACCGCCTTCGACCAGGGCCTTCATCGCCACGCCGTTCGACGTGCCGCAATCGTCTTCCACCACGACCAGATCCTGCGTGACGTCGACGAGACGACGCGTCAGGTAACCCGAGTTCGCGGTCTTCAGTGCCGTATCAGCCAGACCCTTACGTGCACCGTGGGTCGAGATGAAGTACTGCAACACGTTCAGACCTTCGCGGAAGTTCGCGGTAATCGGCGTCTCGATAATCGAGCCGTCCGGCTTCGCCATCAGGCCGCGCATACCGGCCAGCTGACGAATCTGAACCGCCGAACCCCGGGCGCCCGAGTCGGCCATCATGTAGATCGAGTTGAACGATTCCTGGCGCGTTTCCTTGCCGTCGCGGTCCGTCACCGGCTCCGTCGACAGCTGCTCCATCATCGCCTTGCCGACCGCTTCCGACGTTGCCGACCAGATGTCGACCACGTTGTTGTAGCGTTCCTGCGCGGTGACGAGACCCGACATGTACTGGCGGTCGTACTCCTTCACCTTCTTCGCGGCGTCGCCGACGATCGTTTCCTTCTGCGGCGGCACGAGCATGTCGTCCACGCAGATCGAAATGCCGGCGCGCGTCGCGAGACGGAAACCCGACTGCATCAGCTGGTCGGCGAACACCACCGTCGCGCGCAGACCGCACTTGCGGAACGCCGTGTTGATCAGGCGCGAGATTTCCTTCTTCTTCAGCGGCTTGTTCAGCACCGAGAACGGCAGGCCGTGCGGCAGGATCTCCGACAGGATCGCGCGGCCGACGGTCGTCGCGTACAGCGAGATCTTCGGCACGAATTCCGGCGCGCCTTCCGACGTGTCCTCGTTGCGGACCATTTCGGTGATCCGCACGTTGACGCGCGAGGCCAGCTCGACTTCCTTGTTCTCGTACGCGCGGATCGCTTCCGACACGCCCGTGAACGACAGGCCTTCGCCCTTGCCGTTGATCGCTTCGCGGGTCGCGTAGTACAGACCCAGCACGATATCCTGCGACGGCACGATCGACGGATCGCCGTTGGCCGGGAACAGCACGTTGTTCGACGCAAGCATCAGCGTGCGCGCTTCCATCTGCGCTTCGAGCGACAGCGGCACGTGAACGGCCATCTGGTCACCGTCGAAGTCGGCGTTGAACGCCGCGCAGACGAGCGGGTGCAGCTGGATTGCCTTGCCTTCGATCAGCACGGGCTCGAACGCCTGGATACCGAGACGGTGCAGCGTCGGCGCACGGTTCAGCATCACCGGGTGCTCGCGGATCACCTCTTCGAGGATGTCCCACACCACCGGCGTCTGGTTCTCGACTTCCTTCTTCGCCGCCTTGATGGTCGTCGCGACGCCCATCACTTCCAGCTTGTTGAAGATGAACGGCTTGAACAGCTCGAGCGCCATCAGCTTCGGCAGACCGCACTGGTGCAGCTTCAGCGTCGGGCCGACCACGATGACCGAACGGCCCGAGTAGTCGACGCGCTTGCCCAGCAGGTTCTGACGGAAACGGCCGCCCTTGCCCTTGATCATGTCGGCGAGCGACTTCAGCGGACGCTTGTTCGCGCCCGTCATCGCCTTGCCGCGACGACCGTTGTCGAGCAGCGAGTCGACGGCTTCCTGCAGCATCCGCTTTTCGTTGCGGACGATGATTTCAGGCGCCTTCAGCTCGAGCAGACGCTTCAACCGGTTGTTACGGTTGATCACGCGGCGATACAGGTCGTTCAGGTCCGACGTCGCGAAACGGCCGCCGTCCAGCGGCACGAGCGGACGCAGTTCCGGCGGCAGCACCGGCAGCACTTCGAGGATCATCCACTCGGGCTTGATGCCCGAGCGCTGGAATGCCTCGAGGACCTTCAGGCGCTTCGCGTACTTCTTGATCTTCGCTTCCGAGCCGGTGTTCTTCAGCTCGGTGCGCAGCGTCTCGACCTGCTCGTCGATGTTGATCGCGCGCAGCAGTTCACGCACGCCTTCCGCGCCCATTTCGGCACGGAATTCGTCGCCGTATTCCTCGACCTTGTTGTAGTAATCCTCCTCGGTCATGATCTGCCGCGCCTTCAGCGGCGTCATGCCCGGTTCGATCACCACGTACGCTTCGAAGTACAGCACGCGTTCGATGTCGCGCAGCGTCATGTCGAGCACCATGCCCAGACGCGACGGCAGCGACTTCAGGAACCAGATGTGCGCGACCGGCGAGGCCAGCTCGATGTGGCCCATGCGCTCGCGACGCACCTTCGCCAGCGTCACTTCGACGCCGCACTTCTCGCAGATCACGCCGCGGTGCTTCAGGCGCTTGTACTTGCCGCACAGGCACTCGTAGTCCTTGATCGGCCCGAAGATCTTCGCGCAGAAGAGACCATCACGTTCCGGCTTGAACGTACGGTAGTTGATGGTCTCCGGCTTCTTCACCTCGCCGAACGACCACGAACGGATCTTGTCAGGCGAAGCCAGACCGATCTTGATCGCGTCGAAAACTTCTTCCTGTTGGACTTGCTTGAATAGATCGAGCAGAGCTTTCATTGCTTTCTCTCCGTAGTCCGATTAATTGCGGTCGAGATCGATATCGATACCGAGCGAGCGGATTTCCTTCACGAGCACGTTGAAGGATTCCGGCATGCCTGCATCGATCACGTGATCGCCCTTGACCAGGTTCTCATAGACCTTGGTCCGGCCGTTCACGTCGTCCGACTTCACCGTCAGCATTTCCTGCAGCACGTAGGACGCGCCGTACGCTTCGAGTGCCCACACTTCCATTTCACCGAAACGCTGGCCACCGAACTGCGCCTTACCACCCAGCGGCTGCTGCGTGACGAGCGAGTACGGGCCGGTCGAACGCGCGTGCATCTTGTCGTCGACCAAGTGGTGCAGCTTCAGGTAGTGCATGTAGCCGAGCGTCACGCGACGTTCGAACATTTCACCCGTGCGGCCGTCGTACAGACGGACCTGGTTCTTCGACGGGTTCATGCCGAGCTGTTCAGCGATGTCGTCCGGGAACGCGAGGTCGAGCATCTTGCCCATTTCTTCCTCGGTCGCACCGTCGAACACCGGCGTTGCGAACGGCACGCCTTCGCGCAGGTTCTTCGCGAGTTCGAGGATCTCGTCGTCGGTGAAGCTTTCCAGATCTTCCTGGCGGCCCGAGTCGTTGTAGATCTTCGTCAGGAACACGCGCATTTCCTCGATCTTCGCCTGACGCTGCAGCATTTCGCCGATACGCCAGCCGAGGCCCTTAGCGGCCCAGCCGAGGTGCACTTCCAGAACCTGACCCACGTTCATCCGCGACGGAACGCCCAGCGGGTTCAGCACGACGTCTGCCGGACGGCCGTCGGCCATGTACGGCATGTCTTCGATCGGGACGATCTTCGACACGACACCCTTGTTACCGTGACGGCCTGCCATCTTGTCGCCAGGCTGCAGGCGACGCTTGACCGCGAGGTACACCTTGACCATCTTCAGCACGCCCGGCGGCAGTTCGTCGCCTTGCGTGAGCTTCTTGCGCTTCTCTTCGAACGCGAGGTCGAACTGGTGACGCTTCTCTTCGATCGAGTTCTTGATCGCTTCGAGCTGCGCCGCTGCTTCGTCGTCCGCGAGGCGGATGTCGAACCAGTGGTAGTGGTCGAGGTCTTCCAGGTAAGCCTGGTCGATCTTCGTACCCTTCGCGAGCTTCTTCGGACCGCCGTTCGCGACCTTGCCCACGAGCATGCGCGCGAGACGCTGGAACGCGTCGCCTTCCACGATGCGCAGCTGGTCGTTCAGGTCGAGACGGTAACGCTTCAGTTCGTCGTCGATGATCTGTTGCGCGCGCTTGTCGCGCTGGATGCCTTCACGCGTGAACACCTGGACGTCGATCACGGTACCGCTCATGCCCGACGGCACGCGCAGCGACGTGTCCTTCACGTCCGAAGCCTTCTCGCCGAAGATCGCGCGCAGCAGCTTCTCTTCCGGCGTCAGCTGGGTCTCGCCCTTCGGCGTGACCTTGCCGACCAGCACGTCGCCCGCTTCGACTTCCGCACCGATGTACACGATGCCCGATTCGTCGAGACGGCCGAGCTGGACTTCCGCCAGGTTCGAGATGTCGCGCGTGATTTCTTCCGGCCCGAGCTTCGTGTCGCGTGCAACGACGTTCAGCTCTTCGATGTGGATCGACGTATAGCGATCGTCCGCAACCACCTTCTCCGAGATCAGGATCGAATCTTCGAAGTTGTAGCCGTTCCACGGCATGAACGCGATCAGCATGTTCTGGCCGAGCGCGAGCTCGCCCAGGTCCGTCGAGGCGCCGTCGGCCAGCACGTCGCCGCGCGAGACCTTGTCGCCCATCTTCACGATCGGACGCTGGTTGATGTTCGTGTTCTGGTTCGAACGCGTGTACTTGATCAGGTTGTAGATGTCGACACCGACTTCACCCGCGACCGCTTCGTCGTCGTTCACGCGAATCACGATACGGCCTGCATCGACATAGTCGACGACGCCGCCGCGGAACGCCTGGACCGTCGTACCCGAGTCGACCGCGCAGGTGCGCTCGATGCCCGTACCGACGACCGGCTTTTCCGGACGCAGACACGGCACGGCCTGACGCTGCATGTTCGAGCCCATCAGTGCACGGTTCGCATCGTCGTGCTCGAGGAACGGGATCAGCGAGGCTGCCACCGACACGATCTGCGACGGCGCGACGTCCATGTACTGGATGCGGTCCGGCGTGACCATCATCGTTTCGCCCGCTTCACGCGACGACACGAGTTCGTCGATCAGCGTGCCGCTCTCGTCGATCGCGGCGTTTGCCTGCGCGATCATGTAGCGGCCTTCCTCGATCGCCGACAGATAGTCGATCTGGTCGGTCACCTTGCTGTCCACGACCTTGCGGTACGGCGTCTCGAGGAAGCCGTATTCGTTCAGGTGCGCGTACAGTGCGAGCGAGTTGATCAGGCCGATGTTCGGACCTTCCGGCGTTTCGATCGGGCACACGCGGCCGTAGTGGGTCGGGTGCACGTCGCGGACTTCGAAGCCTGCGCGCTCACGCGTCAGACCGCCCGGGCCCAGTGCGGAAACACGGCGCTTGTGCGTGATTTCCGACAGCGGGTTGGTCTGGTCCATGAACTGCGACAGCTGCGACGAACCGAAGAACTCGCGGATCGCCGACGAAATCGGCTTCGAGTTGATCAGGTCGTGCGGCATCAGGTTTTCGCTTTCGGCCTGGCCGAGGCGTTCCTTGACCGCGCGCTCGACACGCACGAGACCTGCGCGGAACTGGTTTTCCGCCAGTTCGCCGACGCAACGCACG
Source organism: Burkholderia sp. MSh2 (assembly GCF_000731655.1). Classification (NCBI taxonomy): domain Bacteria; kingdom Pseudomonadati; phylum Pseudomonadota; class Betaproteobacteria; order Burkholderiales; family Burkholderiaceae; genus Burkholderia; species Burkholderia sp. MSh2. The sequence goes on from NZ_JPGM01000031.1 coordinate 104,702, forward strand.
CGACGGTTGCCGAGGTGGTCGATATCGTCCACTTCGCCCTTGCCGTTGCGCAGCTCGACGAGGATCTTGATGGTCGCGAGGATGTCGTCGTCCTGCAGCGTCATCGGGCCGGTGATCTCGTCACGGCTGACGCGGCGGTTGAACTTCATGCGGCCGACCTTCGACAGGTCGTACGCTTCTTCGCTGTAGAACAGACGGTTGAACAATGCCTCGACCGCTTCTTCGGTCGGCGGCTCGCCCGGACGCATCATGCGGTAGATCGCGATGCGCGCGGCCGTCTTGTCGGTCGTTTCGTCGACACGCAGCGTCGACGAAATGTACGGGCCCTGGTCCAGGTCGTTCGTGTAGAGCGTCTGGATGTCCTTGATGCCCGCTTCGCGCAGCTTCTCGAGCACGCTTTCCGTGACTTCGTCGTTCGCGCTCGCGATCACTTCGCCGGTGTCGCCGTCGACGACGTTCTTCGCCAGCACGCGGCCGAGCAGATAGTCTTCCGGCACCGAGATGTACTTGGTCTTCGCGGCTTCGAGGTCGCGAATGTGCTTCGCGTTGATCCGCTTGTCCTTCTGGACGATGACCTTGCCGTCGCGATCCGTGATGTCGAAACGCGCGACTTCACCGCGCAGGCGCTCCGGCACGAACTCGAGTTGCGCGCCTTCGTCCATCAGCGTGAAGTTGTCGAACACGAAGAAGTTCGCGAGGATCTGTTCCGGCGTCAGGCCGATGGCCTTCAGCAGGATCGTGACCGGCATCTTGCGGCGACGGTCGACGCGGAAGTACAGGATGTCCTTCGGGTCGAATTCGAAGTCGAGCCACGAGCCGCGGTACGGAATGATCCGCGCCGAGAACAGCAGCTTGCCCGAGCTGTGCGTCTTGCCCTTGTCGTGTTCGAAGAACACGCCCGGCGAACGGTGCAGCTGCGAGACGATGACACGCTCGGTGCCGTTGATGACGAACGAGCCCGTCGGCGTCATGAGCGGAATTTCGCCCATGTACACTTCCTGCTCCTTCACTTCCTTGACGACCGGCTTGTTCGGCGATTCCTTGTCGAGAATGACGAGGCGGACCTTCGCGCGCAGCGCGGAGCAGTACGTCAGGCCGCGCTGCTGGCATTCCTTGATGTTGAATGCCGGCGCGGACAGCGCATAGCTCACGAACTCGAGGCGCGCGAAGCCGTTGTGCGAAACAATGGGAAATACCGATGTGAAGGCTGCCTGCAAACCTTCAGGCTTGCGTTGCGTCGCCGGCACATCAGCTTGCAGAAACGTGCTGAATGATTCAAGCTGGGTAGCCAGCAAGAACGGAACTTGGTGAACGATGGGGCGCTTCGCGAAACTCTTGCGAATGCGCTTCTTCTCGGTGAAGGAATATTGCATACGATCTCCGAATCACGGCGGGTGCTATCGAGGCGGAATACCTGGACGTTTCAAACCCGAGTGTTCACCGACTGAGACCCGATGGCCGTCCGACGGCTTGAACGAGCCGAGAAGCTTGGTGGTTGGCCGCTACCAACCGCTGGCTGACGGCAGCGGATGCCTGTGTTGCCCGCTACCCGACCAAACTTGCCTTCTGCAGTCGCTTCAGAAGACAAAGAGAACCGCCAATCGTGACCAATGACAACGATCAGGCGGTTTTCTTTGGCTTCTGGGGCCGATTATTCGGGCTCCCGAATGAGTGCCAGAATAACGTCCCCACAAAGCACAAAAAGGCCGGCGGTGAAAATACCGCCAGCCTTCGCACAGCGCGCCGAAACTTACTTGACTTCGACCTTCGCGCCTGCTTCTTCCAGCTTCTTCTTGGCTTCTTCAGCAGCAGCCTTGTCGACGCCTTCCTTGACGGGCTTCGGTGCACCGTCAACCAGGTCCTTCGCTTCCTTCAGGCCCAGGCCCGTCAGTTCGCGAACGGCCTTGATGACCGAAACCTTGTTGGCGCCGGCTTCAGCCAGGACGACCGTGAATTCGGTCTTCTCTTCTGCAGCAGCAGCAGCGCCGCCGCCTGCCGGGCCAGCGACTGCCACTGCAGCTGCCGACACGCCAAACTTCTCTTCGAACGCCTTGACCAGTTCGTTCAGTTCCAGAACGGTCATCCCTTCGACTGCTGCCAGGATGTCTTCTTTTGCGATTGCCATTTGAAATACTCCTAAATTGAATTCGGATACAGCCAGCGATCAGTAACGCTGATGCACGTTCGCTTACGCAGCTTCCGCTTGCTTCTTCTCGGCCAGCGCGGCCAGAGCGCGCGCGAAGCCCGAAACAGGCGATTGCATAACGAACAGCAGCTTCGAGAGCAGTTCTTCGCGGCTCGGGATGCTTGCCAGCGCTTGCACGCCAGCCTTGTCCATCACCTTGCCATCGAACGAACCAGCCTTGATGATCAGCTTGTCATTGCTCTTGCTGAAGTCGTTCACGACCTTAGCAGCGGCAATTGCATCTTCCGAGATGCCGTAGATCAGCGGGCCAGTCATCTGCTCTGCCAGCGGAGCAAACGGCGTACCTTCGACGGCGCGACGCGCCAGCGTGTTCTTCAACACGCGCAGGTAAACCTTTTGCTCACGCGCTTGCGCGCGCAGCTTGGTCAGATCGCCAACCGCAATTCCACGATACTCAGCCAGCACAACGGTCTGGGCCTTCGCGACTTGCGCGGAAACCTCAGCTACGACGGCTTGCTTGTCTTCTCTATTAAGCGGCACGGTTAGCCTCCAGAAACGATACGTTCGGCATGAACCTCACGTACCTCGTTCAACAACGGCGTCCGACCTCGTTAGGAGTATTTCCACCTCACGCCGCGAATCGCTTCACGGCCTGCGGCTTCACCACTGCAAAACTTTTTCGGGTTCGCCATCTGCGTTGGCTTGAATTAAGGGGATCACCCGACTGCTGCGCCCCACCAACGGTCTTTGATAACCGGTTGCTCGCCCTGCTGCACGAACAACCGCCCAAAGCCCATGTAGGCCGCTTCGCGAACGAAGCGGCCCGAATACTTGCTTACTGCGCTGCCAGCGTAGCCTGGTCGACACGCACGCCGACGCCCATCGTGCTCGACAGTGCGATCTTGCGCAGGTACACGCCCTTGCTCGTTGCCGGCTTTGCCTTCTGCAGCGCTTCGATCAGCGCCGACAGGTTCGAACGCAGCGCGGTCGGCTCGAACGATGCACGGCCGATGGTCGCGTGGATGATACCGGCCTTGTCGACACGGAATTGCACCTGACCAGCCTTCGCGTTCTTGACGGCGGTTGCGACGTCCGGCGTGACCGTACCGACCTTCGGGTTCGGCATCAGGCCGCGCGGGCCGAGGATCTGGCCGAGCGTACCGACGATACGCATCGTGTCCGGCGAAGCGATCACGATGTCGAAGTCCATCTGGCCAGCCTTGATCTGCTCTGCCAGGTCTTCCATACCGACGATTTCCGCGCCTGCTGCACGAGCCTGCTCGGCCTTTTCGCCTTGCGCGAACACGGCAACGCGAACCGACTTGCCCGTACCTGCCGGCAGAACGACCGAACCACGAACGACCTGGTCCGACTTCTTCGCATCGATGCCGAGCTGAACAGCAACGTCGATCGACTCGTCGAACTTCGCGCTCGCGCATTCCTTCACGAGGCTCAGTGCGTCTTCGATCGCGTACAGCTTCTGACGATCGACCTTGGCGGCAAATGCCTGACGGCGCTTGGAGATCTTAGCCATTTACACGCCCTCCACAGTGATGCCCATCGAGCGTGCGCTACCAGCGATGGTGCGAACGGCTGCGTCCAGATCAGCTGCCGTAAGGTCCGGCATCTTGGTCTTCGCGATTTCTTCGGCTTGAGCGCGCGTGATCGAACCGACCTTGTCGGTGTGCGGCTTGCTCGAGCCCTTGTCCACCTTCGCCGCCTTCTTGATCAGGACGGTCGCCGGCGGCGTCTTCATCACGAACGTGAAGCTCTTGTCAGCGAATGCCGTGATGACCACCGGCACCGGCAGACCCGGCTCCATGCCTTGAGTCTGCGCGTTGAACGCCTTGCAGAACTCCATGATGTTCAGGCCGCGCTGGCCCAGTGCCGGACCGACCGGCGGCGACGGGTTGGCTTTACCTGCAGGGATCTGCAGCTTGATAAAGCCGATAATCTTCTTTGCCATTTGTGAACCTCATTGGAACGCCGGAGGGGCGTTCGGTGAGTAATAACGCGCTTTCGCCGCTGGCTACTGACGCTCCTCAACGGCCATGACGCGGGCCGTAAGCGCGAAGGTGGGCAGCCGAGGCTGCCCACCGAATCGGGATCAAACTTTTTCGACCTGGCCGAATTCGAGTTCGACCGGGGTTGATCGGCCAAAGATGGTGACCGACACACGCACGCGCGATTTTTCGTAGTTGACTTCTTCGACAGTGCCGTTGAAGTCCGTGAACGGGCCTTCCTTGACACGCACCATCTCGCCGACTTCGAACAGGGTCTTCGGGCGTGGCTTTTCGACGCCTTCCTGCATCTGCGACATGATCTTCTCGACTTCCTTCGGGGAAATCGGGGTCGGGCGGTTACGCGCACCGCCGACGAAACCGGTGACCTTCGCGGTGTTCTTCACGAGGTGCCACGTTTCGTCCGTCATTTCCATTTCCACCAGCACGTAGCCGGGGAAGAAACGACGCTCGGTTACAGCCTTGTGGCCGCCCTTGACTTCGACCACTTCTTCGGTCGGAACCAGGATCTGACCGAATTTGTCCTGCATGCCAGCACGTTCAATGCGCTCCTGAAGCGCACGTTGCACGCTCTTCTCCATACCGGAGTAGGCGTGCACGACGTACCAACGCTTTCCGCTCGGGGATGCCGGAGTATCGCTCATATCATTTCCAACCCAGAATCGCCGAGAAAATCACCCATTCGATCGATTTGTCACTCAACCAGAGGAAAATCGCCATCACGAGCACGAAACCGAACACGACGAGTGTGGTTTGCGTTGCTTCCTTGCGGGTGGGCCAAACGACCTTCCGGACTTCCTTGTACGAATCCTTGGCAAATGCGATGAGGCTCTTGCCAGGTGCGGACATCAGCCCGACGGCCACGCCGGCGATGAGACCTACCGCCAACGCGGCACCGCGGACATACCACTGCTGATTACCCAGCCAGAAGAAGCCCACGAATCCGGCCAAGACCAGCAATACGCCCAGGGCCAGCATCAGCTTATCGCCGGAGGTATTTACAGTTTCGACGGATGGATTCGCCATAACACCTTAAAACAAATGCCACGTAGGACACGTGGCTATTTTTTGGCAGGGGCAGAGGGAATCGAACCCCCAACCTTCGGTTTTGGAGACCGACGCTCTGCCAGTTGAGCTATACCCCTAAACCATGTTGGGGCCGGCTGTTGCCAGCCCCAAAACTGTCGATCAACGAATAACTGGCTTACTCGATGATCTTGGCGACGACGCCGGCGCCGACCGTGCGGCCGCCTTCGCGGATTGCGAAGCGCAGACCTTCTTCCATCGCGATCGGAGCGATCAGCTTCACCGTGATCGACACGTTGTCGCCCGGCATCACCATTTCCTTGTCCTTCGGCAGCTCGATCGAGCCCGTCACGTCCGTCGTACGGAAGTAGAACTGCGGACGGTAGTTGTTGAAGAACGGCGTGTGACGGCCGCCTTCGTCCTTGCTCAGCACGTACACTTCAGCCGTGAAGTGCGTGTGCGGCGTGATCGAACCCGGCTTCGCCAGAACCTGGCCACGCTCCACGTCTTCACGCTTCGTGCCGCGCAGCAGGATACCGACGTTGTCGCCCGCTTGACCTTGGTCCAGCAGCTTGCGGAACATTTCCACGCCCGTGCAGGTCGTCTTCACCGTCGGCTTGATACCGACGATTTCGATTTCCTCGCCGACCTTGACGATGCCGCGCTCGACGCGACCCGTCACCACCGTGCCACGACCCGAGATCGAGAACACGTCTTCCACCGGCATCAGGAATGCGCCGTCAACTGCGCGCTCCGGCGTCGGGATGTACGTGTCCAGCGCGTCCGCCAGGTTCATGATCGCCACTTCGCCCAGCTCGCCCGTGTCGCCTTCCAGCGCCAGCTTGGCCGAACCCTTCACGATCGGCGTGTCGTCGCCCGGGAAGTCGTACTTCGACAGGAGTTCGCGAACTTCCATCTCGACCAGCTCGAGCAGTTCAGCGTCGTCCACCATGTCGCACTTGTTCAGGAACACGATGATGTACGGAACGCCAACCTGACGCGCCAGCAGGATGTGCTCACGCGTTTGCGGCATCGGGCCGTCTGCTGCCGAGCAAACCAGGATCGCGCCGTCCATCTGCGCTGCGCCCGTGATCATGTTCTTCACATAGTCAGCGTGGCCCGGGCAGTCGACGTGTGCGTAGTGGCGGTTAGCCGTTTCGTACTCGACGTGTGCCGTGTTGATCGTGATGCCGCGCGCCTTTTCTTCCGGTGCCGCGTCGATCTGGTCGTATGCCTTCGCTTCGCCGCCGAACTTCTTCGTCAGAACCGTCGTGATCGCTGCCGTCAGCGTCGTCTTGCCGTGGTCAACGTGACCAATCGTACCAACGTTCACGTGCGGCTTGGTCCGCTCGAATTTACCCTTGGCCATTTTCGACTCCCAAAAGGAATTTCACAGGTTGCGCCGCGCGCAAACAAGACACTGACTTTTTACTGCTGGTGCCCATGGGCAGGATCGAACTGCCGACCTCTCCCTTACCAAGGGAGTGCTCTACCACTGAGCCACATGGGCGCTTAAAGCTTCAACTTAGCGGTCTGGAGCGGGTGAAGGGAATCGAACCCTCGTCGTAAGCTTGGAAGGCTTCTGCTCTACCATTGAGCTACACCCGCACGGGCCACTAACGATTCCTGCCGCTCACTGCGCTGATATTCTGGTGGAGGAGGTTGGATTCGAACCAACGTAGGCGTAAGCCAACAGATTTACAGTCTGCCCCCTTTAGCCACTCGGGCACCCCTCCGTAGAGAACTGACGATTATGGGGGTGCATCGCACACCTGTCAAGCACATCCGGAAGATTATTTGCATTCTCTTCCCGACACCTGCCTTACCGCCGATTCTCGCGTCGCCCGGCTAAGGCGATGCTACTGATCGACACACATCCTCGTCAGACTCCGTTTTCAGCACCGACCTGGATCTTTGCTAAAAACGAAAGACCGCCATCATACGACCTCTTGAGCAGAATGCCAAGCGGGTAGATGCAAAAAATTTTGCAACTTTCGTGCCGGAGGGCTTCGGCGGCCCGCTTTTCGATATTGCGAGCCTCCACATTCGATGTCATTACGCTTCCCGCGGGCAATCTGCGCGGCAAGCTTCCCGTCGCTTTTCTGTGGTAGCGCCGGATACCCGGACAAGGCCTCCCGGCAGGATGCTCTAGCGATGGGACCTTGCCAAGCCGGCTTCAACGACAGACTCGATACCCCCTGGGCTACCGCCCACCTCCAGCCTGGATCCTCATGCGCTCGCCAACCCCTGCGAAGGCATTCGACGCTTTGAGTGCCCACACTCTGCCCGACAGATACCCGGGCGCCACTCGAGCATGATCGCGGATATTCCATTCTCCCGCTGCACCGAGCCCTGATGACGTTGCGCCCCAACCATATCGACTACTGCACGTACATGATTGAGGCTACCCCTTGACGCCGGCTGTCGCGGCTCTTTACGTGGCGCCGCGACTGCGCCGCCGCCGCCGGCCTGCCCTGGATTCGGCCTCCGATGCGCGCGGCCGCCCAGCGACGATAGCGCCCCTTCCTGTCGCCGCTACCAACGGCTATGACGGGCCGCAGGGTGAATCTTGTAGCTCAACCGGTTTCGCCGCACTCCCGCACGCTCTCGGCGACGACAGACATTAACGCCCCAGGCCAACCCCCTTTAGCTCGCCAAGGCTTCGTCGCGAAGGGCTGTGGTCCGCACCCACACTATCGAGTTGCCAGAAGCCATTCGCGGCCTGCGTCGAAGCGACTTAGCGCCGCAAATCCGGCTGGCAAACGTGACGCCACCGAGTGACCTGCCCGATCCCCAACCTCGCTCAGTTGGATACCATTACCTACGAGACTGGACTCCGGGCCAACGCACCTCTCGTCGCGTCCCTCAGACAACAGTGAGCCGATATTCGGCACATACGCCCGACCCACCGTTCGCTACCTGGTGGTGCCAATGCCCTCTGGAACACCACACACCAGCTTGGCCTCTGCGCCCACGCTCCGAGCACTTAGCCGACTACGCCCCCTCTTTCAGCCCGGAACAACTCAAATCAAAATATGCCACGTTAGATGAAGAATCTCGCTTGATAGCAGCACAATGAACTCCATAATGCATTTCCGTCGCTCGCACTTGACTGACATTAGCCGTTTGGAATTTGCAACGAGAATTCGACGATCGCCGGATATATCTCACGGGATCCTATGGTCAAGTTGGCGCCCCGGACGACGACTTATACCGCGAGACATGCCTGACGGCGCGAGTGACGATTGGGACTTTTAGCGCGGGACGCCGCTCAATGCGCCGATGATGGAGTGCGATAGCCCCGCTCAAACGTTGGCGATACACGCCGGGCCGTATCCAGCGGCGATCAAATCTAGGGCGGGATGCCGCCAGATAGTCAGCGCGTCGGCTGACCTGGCGGCAATCGCAACAGACGGTGGATGACTTTCTCGATGTCACCCGCAGCCAGCGGCAGTTACCGAGGCTTGGCTGCCGTGTTCGGCGCCGTCGCGCTCTCGCTAGCCCTCGATGAATCGACGGTAGCTGGGCGTTGGCCCGGGGCCAATCGAGAGGGCTGTGGGGCGCGCCTCAGAAGATTTCAGCGGTACAGAGAGCTGCGGACGATCGGCACGCTATAGATCTGAATGACTTGGCCTACGTCGGCCGGATACGCTGAAGGAAGCACACTGCCTGATCCGGCTTCACTCGCATTTCCGCCGCTGAAATGCAAAAACCCCCGCCTTGTCGGGCGGGGGTTTCTGGCTTAGGGAGCCTGACGATTACCTACTTTCACACGGGAATCCGCACTATCATCGGCGTAGAGTCGTTTCACGGTCCTGTTCGGGATGGGAAGGGGTGG
>NZ_JPGM01000032.1:0-129742 GCF_000731655.1 Burkholderia sp. MSh2
TGTCCGCACCGTGCGGCTCTGGCAGCCATGCTAACCCGCGTTTGATTCCTCACGGCAGGCCAGCCTTTGCCCCACGGGAGTCATACTGACTAGCGCGCCGGGCCGGCCGGCGTGGCACCGGCCGGTATGGCGCGGCGCGGGCGCCGTCCGGTGCCGGACGACACCCGGCCGGCGGCCGTCACTCGGCGGCGGCTGCCGTCTTGCGCGGACGCCGTGCGCGCGGCGCCGCCTTGCGGGCCGGTTTCTTCGGCTTGGCTTCGGCCGGCGCCTCGGCGGCGGATTCGGCCGGCGCGGCGGCGACATCGCCGGCTGCCGGCTCGGCGCGCGTCACCGCGGCGTGCCGCTCGTCGCTCTGCTCCGCGTCGCGATGCGTGTCGTCGAAATGCCTGTCATGCGCGTGCTCGTCGCCACCGTGCTTCGCCGCCCCGTGCCCGGCATCGTCCGCCTTCGCGGTCGCATGACGGCCCGTCCGCTTCGCGGCGGCGCCCTTCTTCGCACCGGTCTTCTTCGCCGTGCTCTTGCGCGCATGCTTGCGGCCCGCCTTCTCGTCGCCGTGCACGTCGGCCGCGTCGCCCGCGTCCACCGCTTCGGTCGCGCCGGGCGGCACGGCGGCCGCCGGCTCGAAGGCTTCGGCCAATGCCGCTTCGTCCGCCTCGACCTCGACGGTTTCATGCGCGAGCGCTTCGGCCCGCTGCTCGCGACGCCGCGACTCGCGCCCGGCCCGCGCCGGCTCCGCCGCGCGCGCACCGTGATGGGCGCCCGGGTGGGCGGCCCCGCCGTCGCCGGCCGTCATCGCGACAGGCTCGGCGACAGCCGGCTGGCGAGCCCGCGACACGAACGCGCCCGACTTGTCGTCGCGCCCCACTTCGAGCAGGCCGCGTGCCTGCGCCTCGTCGAGCAGGTTGCCGAACGCGCGGAATCCGTAATACGACTCGTTGAAATCCGGCTTGCGGCGCTTGATCGCGCTCTTGAGCACCGACGCCCAGATCTTGCCGACGTCGTCGCGCTCCGACGCGAGCGCATCGAACGTCTCGACCGCCAGCGCGATCGCCTCGGACTTGCGCGCGTCCAGGTCGTGCTTGCGCGACGGCTCGTCCGGCCGCTTCGCGCCGCCGTTGCCCGCGCGCTGCTGCTGTTCGCGCTTCGCGAGCGCGCGCTGCTGCTCGCGCACCAGATCGTCGTAGAAAATGAATTCGTCGCAGTTCGCGACCAGCAGATCCGACGTCGACTTCTTCACGCCGACGCCGATCACCTTCTTCGCGTTCTCGCGCAGCTTCGACACGAGCGGCGAGAAATCCGAGTCGCCGCTGATGATCACGAACGTATCGACGTGCGACTTCGTGTAGCAAAGGTCGAGCGCGTCCACGACGAGCCGGATGTCGGCCGAATTCTTGCCCGACTGGCGCACGTGCGGAATCTCGATCAGCTCGAAGCTCGCCTCGTGCATCGACGCCTTGAAGCCCTTGTAGCGATCCCAGTCGCAATAAGCCTTCTTCACGACGATGCTGCCCTTCAGCAGCAGGCGCTCCAGCACGGGCTTGATGTCGAACTTCTCGTACTTCGCGTCGCGCACGCCGAGCGCGACGTTCTCGAAGTCGCAGAACACGGCCATGCTGACGTTGTCCAGGGGTAATGCCATGTGTACTCCAACCGGTGAGCCGATGCGTTGTATGACGTAGCGGCGAAAAATGCATCGCGCACATGATAGCCGGTCGGCGCGTCATTCCCGAATCCGTGTGAACGAATGACGGCCGGAACGACCGTCGCGCCACCGGGAATCGGACCCGGTACGCCCGCGCCGGTACGCCCGATGCCGGTACGCCCCTTAATACGCACCCGCCACCGGGGCAATTCGACATTACACTTGAGTTATCGGTCGTCCGTCCCCATCTGGAAGGACGACGCATCGAGCAAGGAGCGGTTTCATGACGACGAAGGTACTGCTGATTGGCGCGACCGGCCGCACGGGCCAGGCCTGCGCGGATCTGCTGCTCAAGCAGCCGGAGTTCGAGGTCACGGCGCTCGTGCGCCGGCACGGCTATGCGCTGCCGGGCGCGCGGGTCGTCGAGGCCGATCTGACGAACGATTTCTCGCACGCATTCCAGGGCATCACGCACGTGATCTACGCAGCCGGCTCGGCCGAATCGGACGGGGCGGCCGAAGAGGAACAGGTCGACCGCGACGCGGTCGCCCGCGCGGCCGAATACGCGCTGGCCTACAACGCGCAGAAGCTGGTGGTGATCAGCTCGCTGTCCGCGTACCGGCCCGAACACGGCCCGGACGCGCTGCGCCACTATTCCCAGATGAAGCGCGAAGGCGACGACCGCGTGATCGCGTCCGGCGTCGACTATGCAATCCTGCGCCCCGGCCCGCTCACGGACGATCCGGGCGTCGGCAAGATCGCGCTGACCGATGCGTGGCTCGACCCCGCGCCGCCGGTGTCGCGCCAGGACGTGGCGTGGGCCGCGATCGAGGCGATCAAGCTCGGCATCTCGCGCAAGATCGTCGGCTTCGTCGGCGGCAGCGTACCGATCGAGCAGGCATTGCGCGCATAGGGCGGCCCGGCGCGCGCCAAGGCGCGCCGCGTCGCACCCGCGGCCCGCACGACGGGCCGCGCTTCGACGCCGGAGCGCCCGGCGTTACTGCTTCGGATGCGCGTCGGCCCACGCCTTGACGGCGTCGAGCGTGTTCTCGACGTGCTTGTCGGGCGACATGCTCGTGTATTCGTAGAGGATCTTCCCCTCCGGCGAAATCACGTAGGACACGCGGTTCGCCCGGTCGATCGCCGGCAGCTTCGCGTCGTATTCACGGATGATCTTCGCGTCCGGATCGGCCGCGACCGGGAACTTGCTCCGGCACTCGCTCACCGAGAACTTCGTCAGCGTGTCGATATTGTCGGCCGATACGCCGATCACCGTCGCGCCGTAAGCCTTGTAACGGTCGACCGCGTCCGCGAACGCGTGCGCCTCGATCGTGCAGCCCTTCGTGAACGCCGCCGGGTAGAAATACAGCACGACCGGCCCCTGCTTCAGCGCGTCCGCGAGCGAGTACGTGTAAGTCTTGCCGCCCAGCGACGCCTGCGTCGTGAAATCGGGCGCCGCGGCGCCCGGCTTCAGTTCCGCCTGCGCCATCAGTGCATGGCCGGCCACCAGCGCCGCCACGGCGGCGCCCAGCAACAGTTTTCGCTTCATCTGCGTCCTCATTTCTTATAAAGTCAGCCTCGACGTACGCCACGCCCGCGTTCGGCTGTCGAACGCGCACGTGCCCGATCCGGTCCAGCGGCGGCGCCACCCGCGCCGGCCCGTTAAAGATTCCGCACAGTCTGCCGTTATTCCTTCCGGACAACCGGTTCCAGCCCTTCACGTCATCGAGAAACATGGAAGCCAACAGGAAACAGACGTCACGCAAGGGCTCCTGGCGCAGCGCCCTGCATACGCTGCGCCGCTTCGCCTGGTCGGGCGGCGCGCTGATGCCCGCGCGCGCCGGCGCGCCGCGACGCGACGACTCCGTGCGCAACTGGCTGGAACAGACGGTCGGCACGGTGGATTTCCTCGCCCATGTCGACCGCGAGCTGCGCTTTCTGTACGTGTCCGACGCGAGCCTGCGCTTCATCGGCTACCACCGCGACTACCTGCACACGCTGACGCTGCGCGACCTGATCGCCGAACAGGATACCGCGGCGCTCGAAGAACTGCTTGCGCGCGCCGCACGTTCCGGCCAGGTCGAGAAGGCGACGATGTGCATCGTCAAGTCGCTCACCTACCCGCTGGACGTCGAGATCCGCGCGTTCAAGAGCCGCCACCACGGCGTCGACGGCTTCGCGATCGCGGCGTTCGACGTGTCGTCGTGGCGCGCGCTCGAGGCGCGCCTCACGTACGAAATGAACCACGACTCGATGACGGGCCTCGACAACCTGTCCGCGCTCGTGCCGGCGCTGATGCGCGCGCAGCAGACCGCCGACGAGAACGGCACCTGCGCGGCGCTGCTGCTGCTCGACCTCGACGACTACCAGCGGATCAACCGCGCGCTCGGCTACGACGCGGGCGACACGCTGCTGCGCGAGACCGCGCAGCGGCTGAAGGCGCTCGTCACGCCGAACGAGCGGCTTGCGCGCGTCGCGAGCGACAAGTTCGCGATCGTGCTCGATGCGGCGGGCCGCACGCAGGCGATCAATGCCGCCGATGCGCTCGCGCGCCGGCTGCAGGCCGCCGTGCGCCAGCCCTACGTATACCAGGGGCAGACCGTCCACCTGTCCGCGAGCATCGGCATCGCGCTGTATCCGGACGAGCGCGCGGCGCCGCATCGCGCGCAGCACCACAGCCCGCTGCTGCGCCGCGCCGACCACGCGCTCTCCCAGGCGAAGGCCTCGGGCGGCAACGCGCTCGCGTTCCATGCGCCCGTCGACGATCCGGCCGACGCCGAACGGCTGAAGCTCGAAGCCGACCTGTACGACGGCGTGCGCAACGGCGAGTTCTCGCTCCACTTCCAGCCGATCACGCACAGCCAGTCGGGCGCGGTGGTCGGCGTCGAGGCGCTGATCCGCTGGCGCCATCCGGTGCACGGTCTCGTGCCGCCGGCCACCTTCATTCCGCTCGCCGAGTCGATCGGCCTGATCAACTACCTCGGCAACTGGGTGCTCAAGGCCGCGTGCATGCAGCTCGTCGCGTGGGATCGCCAGGGGCTCGCGCTGCAGTACGTGGCGGTCAACGTGTCGCCGCAGCAGTTCCGCGACCCGCGCTTCACGCAGAGCGTGCGCGAGGCGATTTCGCTGACGGGCATCGACCCGCGCCGCATCGTGCTCGAGATCACCGAAAGCCTGCTGATGCACGATCCCGCACAGGCAAAGGGGCTGCTCGAGGAGCTGACCGATCTCGGCATCCGCTTCGCGATCGACGATTTCGGCACCGGCTATTCGAGCCTCGCTTACCTGCAGCGCTTCCCGCTTGCAAAGCTGAAGATCGACCGCAGTTTCGTCGAGAACCTGCTGACCTCGCGCAACGACCGCGCAATCGTGTCGGCCGTCGTCGGCCTCGCGCAGACGCTCGATCTCGAGCTCGTCGCCGAAGGCGTCGAGACCGAGGCGCAGCGCGAGCTGCTGACGGAGATGGGCTGCAATCACATTCAGGGCTGGCTCGTCTGCCAGGCGCTGCCGTCCGAGGAGCTCGCGCGGCGCTTCGAGGCGCAGCAGCTGCACCTGCACGCCGCCGCCTGACGCGCGCGGCGAACTGGACAGATCCGTATGTCAATCACCGAACACCTGCCCCGCACAGCATTGCTCGACAAGCTGTGGGCCCGGATGAACGAACGGGGCGACTTCCCGCTGCTGTCGGAATCGCTGCGCGCGACGATGGCCGCGATGAAGAACGACGACCTCGACTTCACTGCGCTCGTGCGCGTCGTGCTGTCGGATTTCGCGCTCACGCAGAAAGTGCTGCGGCTCGCGAACTCCGCGATGTACATGGCGTTCGGCGGCAACATCACGACCGTGACCCGCGCACTGATGGTGCTCGGCATGGATGCCGTCGGCCACCTGGTCGTCGGGCTCAAGCTCGTCGACCATTTCCACCACAGCACGCCGCGGCGCATCGACGCGAAGCTCGAGCTGAACCGCGCGCTGCTGTCCGGCTGCGTCGCGCGCAAGCTCACCGAGCGCGCCGAATTGCGCTCGGGCGAGGAAGCCGTCGTCTGCACCCTGATGCGCCAGGTCGGCAAGCTGCTCGTGGTCTGCTATCTCGACAGCGAATGGGACCGGATCCGCCATCGCGCGGCCGAGCTGAACGGCGACGAATCGGCCGCCTGCCTCGACGTGCTCGGCGTCGGCTTCGACGAGATCGGGTTCGAGGCGGCCACGCGCTGGCGGCTGCCCGACGTGATCCGCGCGGGGATGGCCGACCACGACCACCTGGTCCATGCCGACGCATTCGACCACGAAGACGACGACCACGACGCCGGCCCGGCCGATGACGGCCCGGCCGAACGCGTCCGCTGGCTGCGCGCGGTGAGCCGCTGTTCGACCGACGTCGCGGGCGCACTCGTGATGCCTGCCAGCCCGCAGCGCGACGCGCGCATCACGGCGCTTGCGCAGCACTACGGCGCGGAACTCGGCATGGAGCCCGACGCGCTCGTCGAGATCGCCGAGCGGCTTGCGCGCGAGGAAGCGAGCGACACCGTGATGCGCGAGATCGTCGAGCTGCGCGCGAACGCCGATGCGATCGCGCGCGCACAGGCCACGCCCGAGGCATGCCTCGAGGCCGGCCTGGCGGACCTGCGCGCGCTGCCGTCCGAGCATGTGCTGACGCCGGTGCTCGCGCTCGCGTCGGAAAGCCTGCTGGCCGGCCTCGCGTTCACGCGCACCGTGATGTTCGTGCGGCACGACGACGGCATGTTCGCCGCGCGCCTGGGCTTCGGCCCCGGCGTCGATACGGCGCTCGACCGGCTGCGCTTCGACGAGCGTTTCGAGCCGGACGTGTTCCACCTCGCGATCTCCAACTCGGTCGGCATCTTCATCGAGCAGGCGCAGGAACCGAAGATGCTCAAGCGCCTGCCCGCGTGGTATCGCGACGCGTTCTGCGACACGAGCGCATTCGTGCTGCTGCCCGTGCGCGTCGGCACGACGACGGTTGCGCTGCTTTACGGCGACTGGGCCGGCGCGCAGCCCGCGCGCAAGATCACGCAGCAGGAGATGGGCGTGCTCAACGAGCTTGCCCGCGAACTGGGCCGGTTCTTCCCCGCCTAGCGCCACTGCCGCCGCCGTTTCCGGCTCGCCAAAAACAAACCGGCCGCATCTGCGGCCGGTTTGCTTGCATCGTGCGATCGGACGACGCGCTTACTTGAGCGTCACGGGCACGCTGAAGTACTTCTTCGCGAGGTTGTCGATCGTGCCGTCGGCCTTCAGTTCCTTCAGCGCCTGATCGAGCGCGGTCTTCAGCGCCGCGTCGTTCTTGCGCAGACCGAAGCCGACGCCCGAGCCGAGGATCTCGGTGTCGCTGACCGTGCCGCCCGCGAACGCGAAGCCCTGCCCTTGCGGCTTCGTCAGGAAGCCCTTCGAGCCGGCTTCCGAATCCTGGAACGCCGCGTCGAGACGGCCCGACTTCAGGTCGGCGTAGGCCAGATCCTGCGTCTGGTACGGCACGACTTCGACGCCTGCCGGCGCCCACTTCTTCTTCGCGTACGCTTCCTGGATCGTGCCCTGCAGCACGCCGACGCGCTTGCCCTTCAGCGACTGCGGGGTCGGCAGCAGGCCGCTGCCCTGCTTCGCGATCAGCTGGTTCGGGATCGTGTAGATCGGATCGGTGAACGCGATCGCGTGCTTGCGCTGGTCGGTGATCGTCATGTCCGAATTGATCGCGTCGAACTTGCGCGCCTGCAGCGCCGGGATCAGGCCGTCGAAGTCGTTCTCGACCCACACGCACTTCGTCTTCAGCTTCGCGCACACCGCGTTGCCGATATCGATGTCGAAGCCGGTCAGCTTGCCGTCGGGCGTCTTGTATTCGAACGGTGCGTACGAGGCTTCGACGCCGAACCGGATCTCCTTCAGATCCGCGGCAACCGCGCTGCCTGCCGCCACCGCCGATGCCGCCACCACCGCATGCGCGGCCACTTTACGCCAATCCAACTTCATCAGGTGTTCTCCTCGATACTCGAATGTTCCGGAACTACGGGCGCTTGCATCATTGCAGGGTCGGATGACCGCGACAACGTGACAGCCGCGCCGTGATGCGGCGCAACAGCCGCAAGGGCGCGATTGTACCAATCCGCGAGGCTCGATACGGCAAAGCGGCCGTCGGGGTGCGATGCTGCGGTGCGCATGAGACGCCGGCCGGGCCGGCCGCCGAACTTGCAAGACGATGTCGCAAATACGCAATCCGGCCCCACGGGCCGGTCAGACCAGCGCCGCGATCGTCTCGCGCGTCGTATCGACGACCAGCAGGCCCGCGCGCAGGCCCGGCTTCACGGCCGGGTTCGGAAACACAATCCGCTCCTCGTCGTGCCGCACCGTGTAACGGTAGTCGCCGTCCCGCGCGAGCACCGTGCCGCGCGCAAACGCGGTGAAATTCGCGACGTCGGCCGCGACGAACAGCTCAAGCGCATCGCTCTGCTTCGTGATCTGGTCGATCACCGTGAACACGCGCGGCAACGGCGCGCCGGCGTCGCGCGGCGCACCCGACACGAGCGCGCGCACCGCGCGGTCAGCCGGCGCGAAACGCGTCAGGTCGTTCTGGCCGAACGGCCGCACCTTGCCGAGCTCGAGCGTGCACGCGAGCGCGCCGCAGTGCTCGGCCGTGAAGTGCGAATACGTGTTGCCCTTCGCGGTATGCAGCAGCACGGCCGCGATACGCGCCTCGCCGAGCCATTCGACCATCGTGCGGGTCGGCGGCGTGCCCGTGTGCGGCAGCAGCGCGAACTGTTCGAATACCGACGCGCGAATCGCGGTATGCATGTCGATGTGCCAGCGCGCGCCGCCCGCCGGCGCCGCCGCGAAGAACGCGGCCGCGGCCGCTTCGAGCTGCGCGGCGCGCGGCGCCTCGCGGCTCGCCGGCACCTGCGCGTGGCGGCCGCTGAACAGGCGGTTCAGGTCGTCGTCGAGATAGCGTTCGCCCGCCCGCATCGCCGGCACGTTGCCGAGCACGACGAGCAGCCGGCACGCGAGCGGCAGTGCGCCGGACGCGAGATCGCGCACGAGCATCGACAGCAGTTCGATCGGCGCCGTCTCGTCGCCGTGCACGCCGGCCGACACGAGCACGCTCGCCCGCGCCCGTTCGGCCGGCGTCGCCGGTTCGAGCGCGAGCAACCCGTCGCCGAGCCATTGCCAGCGCAGCGCACCGCCCGCACACATGCCGTCCGTCACGGCCGGCGCCGCGCCGGCCAGCGTGAATGCGAGAAAGTCGTCGAGCGGCGCGGCGTCCGGCATCCGTGCCTCAGCGCTGGAAGTCATACAGCGACCCGACGCGCAGGATCTGCGTAAGCTCGTCGAGCGCCGTGCGCGATTCGTCGAGCAGCTTCGGATCGGCGAGGTCTTCCGGTGCGAGCCGATCGCGATAGTGCCGGTCGATCCACGTATCGAGCGACGCGAACAGCGTGTCGTTGATCCACACGTTCGACGTGACGGCCGCGCGCTCCGCGTCGTTCAGCACGACGCGCAGGCGCAGGCACGCCGGGCCGCCGCCGTTCTTCATGCTTTCGCGCAGGTCGAACACGAGCACGTCGTGAATCGGGCCGTTGCCGGCCGCGAGCCGGTCGAGATAGGCCGCGACGTTCGCGTTCTCGCGGCATTCCTGCGGCACCACGAGCACCTGCGAGCCGTCCGCGCGCGACAGCAGCTGGCTGTTGAACAGGTACGACGTCACCGCGTCGTTCACGCTCACGGCCGCGTCGGGCACCTCGATCACGTTCAGGCGCGCGCCGCGTGCGTCGAGCGCGGCGGTCAACGTGTCGTAGATCGCCTGCCGGTTGACGAACGCGCGTTCGTGCGTGAACAGCGTGTCGCGGTTGCCGACCGAGATCACGTCGTTGTGGAACACGCCCGCGTCGATCACGTCCGGATCCTGCTGCGCATAGACCGTCGCCTCCTCGGCAAGCCCGTGGCGATGCGCGACCGCGCGGCTCGCCTCGAAGGTCTGGCGCGCGGGAAAACGCTTCGGCTCGGGGCCGCGGCGGTATTCCGCGCGGCCGTACACGAAGAACTCGACGCCCGGCTTGCCGTATTCGGCGCAGAAGCGCGTGTGGTTCGCCGCGCCTTCGTCGCCGAGCGCCGGCGTGCCGGTCAGCGCTTCGTGCACCGCGAAATGCGCGGGATCGGCGAACAGCGTCGACAGCGTGCGGCGCGTCGCGTCGTGTTCGATCGCGCGATGCAGCTTGCTGCACAGGTTCGCCGGCGTGAAGTGCACGCGGCCGTCGCTCGTGTCGGCCGACGGGCTGACGGTGGCCGCGTTCGCGGTCCACATCGCCGACGCCGAGCTCGCTGCCGCAAGCAGTTCGGGCGCCTGCTTCGCGGCCTTCGCGATCACGTCCGCGTCCTTGCCCGAGAAGCCGAGCTCGCGCAGCAGGCGCAGCGACGGCCGCTCCTGCGGCGGCAGCACGCCTTGCGCGAAGCCGAGATCCGCGAGCTGCTTCATCTTGCGCAGCCCCTGCTTCGCGGCGGCCTTCGGATTCGCGGCCGACTTCTCGTTGTTGAGCGACGCCACGTTGCCGAACGACAGCCCGGCGTAGTTGTGGGTCGGGCCGACGAGCCCGTCGAAATTGGCTTCTTGTGCGTTCATCGTCGTTCCCTCGATCAGAAATGCAGGCCCGGCGACAGGCTCGCGGGCAAGGTCAGTTGCGTGCTTTCCACCGACGCCATCGGATAGGCGCAATAGTCGGCCGCGTAGTACGCGCTCGGCCGGTGGTTGCCCGAACGGCCCGTGCCGCCGAACGGCGCGGCGGACGATGCGCCGTTGGTCGGGCGATTCCAGTTGACGATCCCGGCGCGGATCGTGCGGCGGAAGTGCTCCCATGCCTTCGCGTCGTCGGCCAGCAGGCCGGCCGACAGGCCGAACGCCGTATCGTTCGCGCGCTCGATCGCCTCGTCGAACGTCGCATGGCGCACGATCTGCGCGAGCGGGCCGAAATGTTCCTCGTCGGGCAGGTTCGCCACGCCCGTCACGTCGACGATCGCCGCGTTCACGAAACCGAGGCGCGGATCGCGCTGCGTCATCGCGATGATCGGCTTCGCACCCTGCTCGACCAGACGCGACTGCGCGTCGACGAGCTTCGCGGCCGCGCGCGCCGAAATCACCGCGCCCATGAACGGCTGCGGATCGGCGTCGAACACGTCGGCCGTGATCTTCGACGTCACGTCGACGAGGCGCGCGAGGAAGCGGTCGCCGAACGCGCCCTGCGGCACGAAGATGCGGCGCGCGCAGGTGCAGCGCTGGCCGGCCGACAGGAACGCCGACTGGATCGTGTGATGCACGGCCGCGTCGATATCCTCGACTTCGCCGATCACGAGCGGGTTGTTGCCGCCCATTTCGAGCGCCAGCACGATTTCCGGACGGCCGCCGAACTGCCGGTGCAGCAGCGTGCCCGTGTCGGAGCTGCCGGTGAAGAACAGTCCGTCGATCTGCCGATGGTTCGCGAGCGCGATGCCCGTGTCCTTCTCGCCCTGCACGAGGTTCAGCACGCCGGCCGGCAGCCCGGCTTCCTGCCACACTTCGACCGTTGCGCGCGCGACGCCCGGCGCAAGCTCCGACGGCTTGAACACGACCGCGTTGCCGGCGATCAGCGCAGGCACGATATGGCCGTTCGGCAGGTGGCCGGGGAAGTTGTACGGGCCGAACACCGCGACCACGCCGTGCGGGCGATGGCGCAGCACCGCGATGCCGTCGGCCATCTCCTGACGCTTCTCGCCGGTGCGCTCCTGGTAGGCCTGGATCGAGATGCCGACCTTCGCGGCCATCGATGCGACTTCCGTGCGCGCTTCCCACAGCGGCTTGCCCGTCTCGCGGCCGATCGCCGTGGCGATCGCTTCCTTGCGTTCGTTGAGCAACGCGGCAAAACGCTTGACGATCGCGCAGCGCGACTCGAAGTCGAGCGCCGACCAGCCGGCGAAGGCGCGGCGCGCGCTCGCGACCGCACGGTCGACGTCGGCTGCCGACGCGCTCTCGCCCTGCCAGGCGATCTCGTCGGTGCCCGGGTTGCGCGAAGCGAACACGGGGCCCGAGCCTGCGACCCAGGCGCCGTCGATGAAGAGTTCCGTCATGATTCGTTTATCCCTGTTTGACTTTGAGCGGCAGCACGCGAACCGGATCGCCGGCCTTCACGTCGAGCGCGGCGGCATCGTCGGCGGACAGCACGAACGCGCCGTTCGCCACGACGCCCGGCGCGACGCCGACGCGGAAATCGCCGAGCGACGTGTTCGAGACGAGCGACTTCGGCGGATGGCCGCCCTGCGCGTCGTCCGCGGCGTCGGGCACGCCGATCGCGACCGGCACGACGACGCTCTCGCGCACCGTGCGCAGGTCGTTCACGTGGCATTCGAGCACGGGGCCCGCGTCGAAGATGTCGACGTGATTCTGGTAGCGCAGCCCTTCCGCCTCGAGCATCTTGCGCGCCGGCAGCGTGTCGCGATGCGTGAGGCCGACCGCGTCCTGCGCATCCTGCGGCAGCAGGTCGACATACACCGGGTAGCGCGGCATCAGCTCCGCGAGGAACGACTTGCGGCCGTGCGAGCTCAGGTAATCGGCCGCGTTGAAATCGATCTGGTAGAAATGCGAACCGACTGCGCGCCAGAACGGCGACGTGCCGTCCTCGTCGAAGTGGCCGCGCAGTTCCGCGCAGATGCGCTCCGGAAAGCGCTCGCGGAATTGCGCAATGAACATGAAGCGCGAGCGCGACAGCAGGCCGCCGACGCCGCCCGTGCGATAGCGCGGGCTCAGGAACAGCGAGCAGACTTCCGCGTAACCGGTCAGGTCGTGCGAGATGTTCAGCGCGGACATCCGCGTCCACACGCCGAGCTCCTGGCTCGCGTGCACGACCGTGCTCACGCGATAGTTGTAGAACGGCTGTTCGAGGCCGACCTGCGTTTCGATTCCGCACACGCCGGCGATGTCGCCCGTCTTCGACTCCTCCATCACGAAGAAGTAGCCGGCCTCGCCGGGCGCGGCTTCGCCCGCGAGCGTCCGGCGCGTGCGTTCGATGCGCGCGGCGAGCGCGTCGCGGTCGGGCTTGAACGTGGTCAGGCCCGGCCCGGTTTCCTTCGCGAGCGACACGAGCGCGTCGACGTCGCCCGTTTGTACGACCCGAACGACGATCATGCTGCGTCTCCCTTCAAATCTTCCTCGTCGCGGCGGTGCAGCGGCACGCAGCGCACGACATCGCCGTCCTTCACGTCGAGCGCCGCGCGCACGTCGCCGGAGAGCGGCGCATGGGCCGCGTCGCCCGGCAGGTCGGCCAGCACGCAGCGGAACGATTCGCCGCTGCCCGTCGACACCATGTACGCGACTTCGCCCTGTTGATGCGCGGCTTCGCGCACGATGCGCTCGGCGCCGTGCTTCACGCACGCGGTGCGGTCGACCTGCGCGGTCAGCACAGGGCCCGCGTCGAAGATGTCGACGAAGCGGTCGGGCTCGAAGCCTTCCTCGAGATGGATGTCGTACGCGAGCAGCGCCGACTCGTTCGGTTCGCCGAGCACGCGCTGCGCGGCTTCAGGCAGCAGCGGCACGTAAAGCGGATAGGCCGGCATCACTTCCGCGATGAAGGTGCGGCTGCGGCCGCCCGACGCGATGTCGACGTCGGTGAAATCGCGGCCGAAGAACTTGCGGCCCACCGCTTCCCAGAACGGCGATGCGCCGTTGCCGTCGCTCACGCCGAGCAGCAGCGTGAACACTTCCGGCGTGAAGCGGCGGCGGTGCGCGGCGATGTACATCATCCGCGCGCGCGAGATCAGGTGCGCGGCGGCGTCGCCGCGCAGCGACGGATCGACGTAGAAGCCCGCGAGCCGGCTCTTGCCGGTCAGCTCGTGCGACATCGTGAGCGCATGGATCTTGCGGTTCACGTGCAGCTCGCGCGACGCGTGGATCAGCGCATCGTTGCGGAACGCATAGAACGGTTCCGAGTAGCCGGCCGCGGCCACGACGCTCGCCGTGCCGAGCAGCTTGCCCGTCGACGAATCCTCGAGCACGAAGAGGTAGAACTCCTCGCCGGCGAAGTCGACGTCCGCGCGAAACGAATCCTCGGAGAGCGCGACGCGCGCCTCGAGCGCCGCGCGGTCGTGCGGCAGCGAGTGCAGGACCGGCTGCGCGGTGCGCGCCATGTGCGCGAGCGCATCGAGATCCGTGAGTTTGCCGGGGCGAACAAATAGCATCGTCGTTCCTGTCTGCGATGGATGCGCCGATCAGCGCGCGGTGGCTTCCTGAGCGGCGAGCACCTGTTCGACGGCTTTCTCGAAGCGCTTGACGCCTTCGTCGAGCAGGTCGAACGGGATCACCAGCGACGGCACGAAGCGCAGTACGTTCGGGCCGGCGATCAGCATGATCAGGCCGTTCTCGGCCGCGGCGGTGACGAAATCCTTCGCGCGGCCGTCGAATGCGGCGGCGAGTTCGGCGCCGACGAGCAGGCCCTTGCCGCGCACGTCCTTGAAGATGCCGAAGCGCGCGTTGATGCGTTCGAGCGCGCCCTTCAGGCGCACGCTGCGTTCGCGCACGCCTTCGAGGAGGGCCGGATCGCCGATCAGCTCGACGACCTTGTCGGCGATCGCCGATGCGAGCGGGTTGCCGCCGTACGTCGTGCCGTGCACGCCGACCTTGAAGTGCGCGGCCAGCTCGTTCGTCGTCAGCATCGCGCCGATCGGGAAGCCGTTGCCGAGCGCCTTGGCGGTGGTCAGGATGTCCGGCGTGACGCCCGTGTCCATGTATGCGTAGAACTGGCCCGTGCGGCCGACGCCCGTTTGCACTTCGTCGAAAATCAGCAGCGCGTTGTTCGCGTCGCACGCTTCGCGCAGGGCTTTCAGGAATGCCGGATCGGCCGGAATCACGCCGCCCTCGCCCTGCACGGGTTCGACGATCACGGCGCAGGTTTGCGGGCCGATCGCCGCCTTTGCGGCTTCGATGTCGTTGTACGGCAGGTGCTTGATGCCGGCCGGCACGGGGCCGAAGCCTTCCGAGTACTTCGGCTGGCCGCCGACGCTGACCGTGAAGAACGTGCGGCCGTGGAACGACTGCACGAACGAGATGATTTCGACTTTATCGGCGCCGTGGCGATCGAATGCCACGCGGCGCGCCAGTTTCAGTGCGGCTTCGTTCGCTTCCGCGCCCGAGTTCGCGAAGAATGCGCGGTCGGCGAAGGTCAGTGCCTCGAGGCGCTTGGCCAGGCGCAGCACCGGCTCGTTCGTGTAGCCGTTGCCGATGTGCCAGAGCTTGCGGCCCTGCTCGTCCAGGACCTTCAGCAGTTCCGGGTGGCCGTGGCCGAGCGACGTCACGGCGATACCGCAGGCGAAATCGATGTATTCGCGGCCGGCCGTGTCCCACACCCGGGAGCCCTCGGCGCGATCCGGCACGAAAGGCGCGGGGGAAAACACCGGCACCATCACTTCATCGAATGTCTGGCGGGTCACGGTCGAGGTCGTCATGGTCGTTCCTTTCGGTTTCGTAAGAGGGTTCAACAGGATCAAGTTTAGGTAAGGGTGACGCAAGCGTCTTGCGGAATTGCGACGGGTTCTATCGGAAGCCCTTTTTTCCGGTGTCATTTTGCCCTTTCAGGGCGGGGGGCTGGGGGTTGAGGTTGAATTTTGGCGGTTCGCCCAGGGCTTTCTTCCGGTGGTTCGCCCGGGCTTTCGTGAAGCACCTGCGATCGTGTCGGTCCATTGGCGTCGCCCCTGCGCGGGGCGGCGGTTACTTTTCTTTGTCTTGCCAAAGAAAAGTAACCAAAAGAAAGGCGCTTCGAGAACGCAAGACCTCCCGGTGCCGTAGGGCGCGGAGTGGCCCTCGCCCGAGGGTTCGCGCCAGTCGCGAGACCGGTGTGGTTCGAACAATGGTTCCGACTCCACGCCCTGCCCAACTGGGCGGTATGCCGCCCGCCCGCTCCATCCCCGCTTCGCTCGGCTGCAAGGTATGCATCCCTCGAACAGGGCCGTTGGTCTAGCAGTTCCGGAAATCACGGCACGCAGCGACGCCTCAAATCGCACAAGGCATCATGCTCACCGCCCGCACGAATGACACAGCCGGCACATTGCTTGACGGTACTATGCAAATGAGCACCGGTCAGCAACTCGTGCACCCAGCGCGATCACACCATCGCAAGCAGTCCGAACAATATCGAGATGCACTCTTGTGTCGTGCCCATACGATTGGGGCTCTCCGAGAGGGCCAAACAATGAACAGAAGAATTGCAGTCGTCGGCGATAGTCTCACCAGCGGCGGAACAATTGACCCATACGGCGGACCACCGTTCCTGGTCCACGGACATCAAGCAGCCCTGATTGGCGGTAGTGCGTTCTGCATCGCATGTCAAAGCACCGGCATCATCGCAAAGGCTGATGGGCCATATCGACTCAAGTTTCAAGGAGAAATCGCCCTGGACCGCGAAATTGGGCAGCGCCCTCCTCCATTTGTCGATTGCCACCTGGCAAGACTGCCGCCCCCTCCCAACCAGAAGAACCTCGCAGTCGAGCGAAGCGGGGATGGAACTGGCGGGCGGCACACCGCCCAGTTGGGCAGGGCGTGGAGTCGGAACCATTGCTCGAACCACTCCGGTCTCGCGACTGGCGCGAACCCTCGGGCGAGGGCCACTCCGTGCCCTACGGCACCGGGAGGTCTTGCGTTCTCGAAGCGCCTTTCTTTTGGTTACTTTTCTTTGGCAAGACAAAGAAAAGTGACCGCCACCCCGCGCAGGGGCGACGCCAACAGACCGACACGATCACAGGTGCTTCACGAAAACCCGGGCGAACCACGCAAAAAGACATACAAAAACAGCACCCTCAATCCTTCCCACCGCGCTCGACGAGCGCCCCTCCACGTGGTTCGCCCCCACCCCCGGTCTGCTTCTCGAGCCACGCTCGCCGATCCTCCCGAGGCGTGACGCCGAACCTCTCCCGATAAGCATTGGAGAAGTGCGCAGCAGAAGAGAACCCACAGGCGAGACTGACCTGGACCACCGACTTGCTGGTCCGCTGCAACTGCGTCCGGGCCTTGAGCAACCGAAGATTGAGGTAATACTTGGACGGCATCGCGCCGAGATACTGCCGAAAGAGCCGTTCGAGCTGCCGCCGCGACACGCCGACGAGCTCGGCGATCTCGTCGGTCGTCAACGGGTCCTCGACATTGGCCTCCATCAGCAGCAATGCATCGTTGAGCCGCGGATGCCGCTCGCCCGGCGCGGTCACGAACGGAATCCGCTGCCGCTCCTCGCCGCTGCGCAAGGTCCCGGCGCCCAGCGCATCGGCGATCCGCTCGGCAAGCTCGGGCCCGTGTTCCCGGCCGATCATGGCCAGCATGAAATCCACGGTCGCCTGCCCGCCCGCACAGGTCGCCCGATCGCGATCGATCTCGAAGATCTGCTGCGTGACGATCGTCCGCTCGAACTGCTCGGCGAACTGCTGGTACGTCTCCCAGTTCACGCTCACGCGATACCCGGAAAGCTGCCCGGCCATCGCGAGCCACCACACGCCGTGGTGAATCCCGGTGACGACCGGCGTGCGCTGCCCGACCCGCGCGAGACTCGCGAGAAACAGCCGGTAATCGGCAAACTGCTGGAACCGCTCGGACACGACGATCAGCCAGTCGCACGCGATCGCATCGTTGAACGCCGCATCGGCATGCCACTGCGCGCCGCCCGCGAGCGGCACCGGCCGGCCGTCCCACGAACACACCTGCCAGCGGTACAGGAGCCGGCCATCGATCTCGTTCGCCAGATTCAACGCATCGACGATCGGACCCACGCCCGACATCGACACGGGCGGCAATGCAACGATCGCCACCTGCGTCGTGCGGGTGGCGCCTGCGGGACGAGACACCGGTACCACGTATGAAACCCGCCCCGTCGCGTTACTTGAGACTGCCCGACAGGAACTGCTTGAGCCGCTCGCTCTGCGGACGCACCAGCACCTCCTTCGGATCGCCCTCTTCCTCGGTCCGCCCCTGATGCAGGAACATCACGTGGTTCGACACGTTGCGCGCGAAACCCATCTCGTGCGTGACGACGATCATCGTGCGGCCTTCCTCGGCCAGCTTCTGCATCACCTTCAGCACTTCGCCCACCAGTTCAGGGTCGAGCGCCGACGTCGGCTCGTCGAACAGCATCACGTCCGGATGCATCGCCAGCGCGCGCGCAATGGCCACGCGCTGCTGCTGGCCGCCCGACAGGTGCGACGGATACTGCTTCTCGACGCGCGGCGGCAAGCCGACCTTCTCCAGGTACTCGCGCGCGCGCTCCTCGGCTTCCTTCTTCGAAATGCCGAGCACGTGCACCGGCGCCTCCATCACGTTCTCGAGCACGTTCATGTGCGCCCAGAGGTTGAAGTGCTGGAACACCATCGCAAGCTTCGTGCGGATGCGCTGAAGCTGCTTGTGATCGGCAACTTCGAGCGCGCCGGCGCGGTCGGTCTTCGTGCGCACGGCCTCGCCATCGACGACGATCTGCCCCGCGTTCGGCCGCTCGAGAAAATTGATGCAGCGCAGGAACGTGCTCTTGCCCGAGCCGCTCGCGCCGATGATGCTGATGACGTCACCGGCTTTCGCGTTCAGCGATACGCCCTTGAGCACCTCGTTGTCGCCGTAGCGCTTGTGAATGTCGACCGCGGCAAGCTTGGTGGAAGCGGAAGCGCTCGTTTGAGTGATCTCGGCCATCTGGCTCTCCTCGAAGTGAAATCAATGACGGCCGGCCGCGAGATACGCGAGCCAGTGGCGCTCCGCACGGCGAAACGCCGCGACGAGTGCGAACGATACCGCAAGATAGATCAGCGCGGCGATTCCGAACGACTGGAACGCCATGTAGGTCGCGGAATTCGCGTCGCGCGCCACCTTCAGGATGTCCGGCACGGTCGCCGTGAACGCGACGGTGGTCGCGTGCAGCATCAGGATCACCTCGTTGCTGTACAGCGGCAGCGCGCGGCGCAGCGCCGACGGCAGGATCACGCGGCGGTACATCGTGAACGGCGACATCCCGTATGCGCGCGCAGCCTCGACCTCGCCGTGCGGAATCGCGCGGATCGCGCCCGCGAAGATCTCGGTCGTGTACGCGCAGGTGTTCAGCGCGAACGCGAGGATCGCGCAGTTGAAACCGCTGCGGAAGAACGCGTCGAGCAGCGAGTGCGAACGCACGAACTCGAGGCTGTACATGCCGGTGTACAGCAGCAGCAACTGCACGTAGAGCGGCGTGCCGCGGAACACGTACGTGTAGAAACGCACCGGTGTCGACACCCACCTCTTCTTCGACACGCGCGCGACCGCGAGCGGCACCGCGCACACGAAGCCGAGCGAGATCGACGCGACGAGCAGCCACAGCGTCACCGCGAGGCCGGAGAGGCGCTGGCCGTCCCAGTAAAGGAACGCCTGGCCGAATTCCTGGAGGATCTCGATCATAGTTCTGCGTGCCGCACGCCCATGGAGTAACGCTTCTCGAGCTGGATCAGCACGAGGTTGGAAACCGTCGTGATCGCGAGATAGATCAGCGCCGCGACGAGGATGAAGAAGAACATGTTGAACGTGCTCTTGCCGGCGTCCTGCGCGGCCTTCACGACGTCCGCGAGGCCGATGATCGACACCAGCGCGGTCGCCTTCACGAGCACCTGCCAGTTGTTCCCGATCCCGGGCAGCGCGAAGCGCATCATCTGCGGAAACATGATCCGCGCGAACACGCGCGCCCCGCTCATCCCGTAAGCCGCGCCGGCTTCGAGCTGGCCGCGCGGCACCGACAGGAACGCGCCGCGAAACGTCTCGGTGAAATACGCGCCGTAGATGAAGCCGAGCGTCAGCACGCCGGCCACGAACGGATCGATGTCGATCTGGTCCCAGCCGACGAGGTCGGTGAACTGGTTCAGCCAGATCTGGATGCTGTAGAACAGCAGCAGCATCAGGACGAGATCGGGCACCGAACGGATCAGCGTCGTATAACCGGTCGCGATCGCTCGCACGACCCGGTTGTGCGACAGCTTCGCCACCGCGCCGATCAGCCCCAGCGCCACCGCAGTGGCGAGCGACAGCACCGACAGCTCGATGGTCTGCACGGTGCCGGCCCAGAGGACAGGACCAAAGCCGTAAAGAAACACGCGCGTCTCCAGAGTTGGAATGGATGCCGGCGCGTCTTCTGCCTGGCCCGCGCCGGGCTGACGCGGATAGTCGCAAGCGAAATTGATTGCCTCAAATCACCTTGCACGCGATTGCTGCGTCGCAACAATTCGTCCCGCCATTTGCAACCCCGGCGTACGCCGCTGTTTCAAAAGGAAAAAAGCCGCTCCCTGACAAGCACATAACGCGCAGGGAAGCGGACTTTTTGCAATTTTCCGGTCGCTTTTTCGATATAGCGCCGAAGACGGGTGCGACTACCGACCCTTCAAAATGTCGGAGCGTGAAGTCGTATAGACCCGCCCGTCCGGGCCGAAATGGACGTTGAAGAACGCATCGGTGTTGACGCCGTCCTCGAGCCAGCGCCAGCTCCAGACCGTCTCGGGCTTGAGCGGATACTCCGCGATGTCGCCGGGCTTGCCGAGCAGGCGCCGCACCTCGTCCTCGTTCATCCCGGGCTGCACCTTCGCGAAATTCTCCGCGGTCAGCACCTGTGTCGCCCCGATGAAACGGCCGTTCGCATCGAGATCGACGAACCACGTCTGGTTGCCCATCGGGCCGCGCGGATATTCGAGCCGCTTCGAGCCGTCGGTGAACGCGCGCTCGGTCTCGGGCTTGCCCATCGTGCCGCGCACGTCGGCCTCGGTCGATTCCCCGGGCTTCAGCCCTTTCAGCAGCAGCGGCGCGGGCTTGATCGCGGTGAAGAAGTCCCTGATACGTTGCACGTCGAGGTTGCCTTGCTTGTCGTCGCAGCCGGCCAGCGCCAGCGCGGCGGCCAGCATCGTGGCGGGAAGCAGCCGGAAACGGAAATTCATCGGAAGAAATGCGCGTCGAGAAAACACGCGGCAAGGATACCCGTGCGACGCCAAAAGCGCGAGACGGGCGCGCGGCCCGTCTCGTCTTCAATGCGTCGTTTCGGTTTCCGTGTCGGCCTCGGCCGCGCGGCGCGCCGCCTGCGGCGCACGCGGCACGGCCGGCGCCGCGCCGATGCGGCGGCGCGTACGCATCAGTTCGGCGAGCTGCCACGAACCGAGCGCGAGGCAGCCGAACAGCACCTCGCGGCCGCGCTTGACGAGCGCGAGCGACAGCGCCGTCTCGCGGTCGACGCCGAACATCTGCGCGAGCAGCACGACGGTCGCCTCCTGCACGCCGAGGCCGCCCGGCACCATGAACGCCGCATGCCGCACGGCCTGCGTCATCGCCTCGATCGCGATCGCGCCGCCGATCGACACCGGATGGCCCAGCAGCGCGAGCGCCCAGTAGATCTCGAGCGCGCCGAGCACGTAGCCGGCCAGTTGCCAGAAGAACGCGCTGAACAGCAGGCCCGTGCGCGACATCAGCGCATCGATGTCCGCGTCGAGCCGCTTGCCGTCGACGCCCTGCAGCAACCGGTGCGAATCGCCCAGCAGGCGGCCCGCGAAACGCTCGATCGCGTGGAAGATCCCGCCGCGGCGCATCAGCACGACGCCGAGCACCGGCAGCGGCAGCGTCAGCAGCAGCGCGAGGCCGATCGTGCCGCCGCCCATGTCGTGCGTCGTCGCGAGCAGCAGCACGAAGCCCAGCGCGGCGAACGCATACTGCACGACGATCGTCACCAGCACCTCGACGATCACCGACGCGGTCACGCGGCTCGCGTCCGGCACCTGCCAGCGCGCGAGCCGGATGCCGACGATTTCCCCGCCGATTCCGGCCACCGGCAGCAACCGGCTCACCGCTTCGCGCACGGTCGCGATCCACCACAGGAACGGCAGCGACGAGCGCCGGTCGAGCAGCAGGTGCCACGCATACGCGTCAAGCAGCAACGGCAACGCATGAAACGGCACGAGCCACAGCAGCGCGTAACCGGCGCGCGCGAGCATCTGCGACACGTCGCCGACGCCCTCGTGCAACCCCAGCGCAATCAGGATGCCGATGCCGACCGGCCAGCCGAGCCACTTGATCCACCGGGTCATGACGGCTGCGCTCCCCGCGCGCGCGACGCAGGCGCGCCGGATCGCGCCGCAGGCTGGCCGAACACGTCGGCAAAACCGCCGGTCGCGACGCCGGCCGCCTTCAGCGCCGCCGCGACGCGCGGCGACAGCAGCGCATCGAGTTCGTCCACCGGGCGGTAGCCGGCCATCGTCGGCGTGATCGGGCCGTCGCCGGCCTCGGCCGGATGGCAGTAGATCTCGCCGACGCCCTGCGGCAACCTGGCGAGGGCATCGAGCAGCACGGCCTCGTCCATCGCGCCCGTATGCTCGATCCCGACCACGTAATCGTTGTGCGCGAGCCCCGCGCGGTCGAGCCGTGCGCGCACGAGCGCGATCCACGGCTTGAGCAGCGCGGGCGCGCTCGTCTCGTACGGCAGCCGCACCGCGCGCAGCCCGTAGTCGCGGCCGATCTCGATGATCATCGACAGCACGGTCGGATGCAGGTGGAAATGCTTGTGTGCGTTCACGTGGTCGAGCGGCAGGCCGCTCGCCGCGAACGCGTCGAACTGCGCACGGATCTCGCGGCGCAGTTGCGCGCGCACGTGCGGCAGGAAGAAGAAGCGGCAGCCGTCCTTCGCCATCGCGTCGCCGAACCGCCCGTCGGGGCCGACGAGCGCGGGAATCTCGCGGGCGGGCAGCGTGGCCGGCCCGTCCGCGAGGACGAGATGCAGGCCGACCGCGAGCGACGGCAGCCGCCGCGCGCGTTCGATCGCGTCCTGCGCGGCCGGCGCGCCGACCATCAGGCTCGCGGCGTTCAGCACGCCGTCACGGTGCGCGCGCTCGACCGCCGCGTTCACGCGCGGGTGCAGCCCGAAATCGTCGGCGGTGAAGATCAGCGCCCGCGCCGCCCGCTGCGTCGCCACGAATCAGGCCTCGTGCGCGCGCAGGAAGCGGAAGAACTCGACGCCTTCGCGCAGGCGGCGCTTCATCATGTCCCAGCTCGTCAGCATCTCGCGCACGATCTCCCAGATCTTCGACGGACGGAAGTAGAACTGGCGATAGAACTGCTCGAGATGGTGATAGATCTCGTCGCGCGACAGGTGCGCATAGCCGATCGCCGCCAGCTGCACGCCTTCCTTGCTCACCAGGTTGATCGTCTTGTTCTCTTCCATCCAGCCGTTTTCCACGGCCTGCTTGTACAGCGTCGTGCCCGGATACGGTGCGGCGAGCGAGACCTGGATCGTGTGCGGATTGATTTCCTTTGCGTACTCGATCGTCTTCTTGATGGTCTCCTGCGTCTCGCCCGGCAGGCCGAGGATGAAGGTGCCGTGGATCTTGATGCCGAGCTTCTTGCAATCCGCGCTGAAGCGGCGCGCGAAATCGGTGCGCACGCCCTTCTTGATGTTCACGAGGATCTGGTCGTCGCCGGATTCGAAGCCGACCAGCAGCAGGCGCAGGCCGTTTTCCTTCATGACCTTGAGCGTCTTGTACGGCACGTTCGCCTTCGCATTGCACGACCACGTCATGCCGAGCTTGCCGAGGCCGATCGCGATCGCTTCCGCGCGCGGCAGGTCGTCGGTGAAGGTGTCGTCGTCGAACATCAGTTCCTTCACTTCCGGCATGTTGTCGCGGATCCACTTCGCTTCCGCGAGCACGTTCTCGACCGAACGCGTGCGGTAGCGATGGCCGCTGACCGTCTGCGGCCACAGGCAGAACGTGCAGCGCGACTTGCAGCCGCGGCCCGTGTAGATCGACACGTACGGGTAGTTCAGGTAGCCGATGAAGTAGTTGTCGATCTTCAGGTCGCGCTTGTAGACGGGCGCGACGAACGGCAGTTCGTCCATGTTCTCGAGGATCGGACGCGCTTCGTTGTGCTCGATCGAGCCGTCCTTCGCGCGCCAGCTCAAGCCCTTGATCTCCGGGAATGGCTTGCCTTCGGCGATTTCCTTGCAGGTGTAGTCGAACTCCTCGCGGCACACGAAGTCGATTGCCTCGCTCGCCGTGAGCGAGTTGTGCGGATCGACCATCACCTTCGCGCCCACCATGCCGACCAGCATCGACGGCTTCATCTTCTTGAGATCCTGCGCGAACATCGCGTCGGTCGGGAACGACGGCGTGCTCGTGTGGATGATCACGAGGTCGTAGTCGTTCGCGATCTTCAGCGTCTCCTCGACCGACAGGCCGTCGGCCGGCGCGTCGACGACGCGGCTGCCCGGCACAAGCGCGGCCGGCTGCGCGAGCCAGGTCGGATACCAGAAGGAACGGATTTCGCGCTTCGCCTGATAGCGCGAGCCGGCTCCGCCGTCGAAGCCGTCATACGAAGGGGCCTGCAAGAACAGCGTTTTCATGAATGCTCCGGTAGCCTGCATAGTTCGATTCGTTGCAACGATTCAGTCAAAAAACCGCGGGCCGCCCTGCCGGCGCCCGCCTCTCTGTCATGTCGCGCCGCCCGGCCGCTCGCCGCGCAGCGCGTCTCGGCCCTCGGGCCGGGTTCGGTCGGCACGGCCCTAGCGGCCGTCTGCTGCCTCCACGGCCGCCGCGCGTTCGCTGCCGACGACCGTCATCCTCGCGCCGCGCCACACGACGTGCGTGCCGAACGCGGCGACCAGCCACTCGAGCGCGAGCAGCGTGTCGCGCACCGCGACGAGCGGCAGGTCGCGCCAGAACGCGCGCCAGCCGTCCTCGCCGCGCGCGTGCAGCACGAGCCGCCCGAATGCGCCGACCGCGGCCGCCCCGCCCGCCAGCGAGCCGGCGAAGGTTCCGTCGAGGCGCAGCGCCAGCGCCGCGCCGATCGCGAGCCACGGCACGGTAAACGTAATGAACAGGAATGCAAAGCCGGCCGGGTTCAGCGAGCGGATCGTGCGCAGCCAGCGCGTCTCGCGGTGCCACAGCGGCCCGAACGACGGCTCGATCACGTCGGTCGCGACCTCGACCTCGGACAGCACGGTGCGCCGCCCGAGGCGGCGCGGCAGCTCGGCCAGCCAGAAATCGTCGGCCAGCTCGTCCTTCAGCGCGGGAAAGCCGCCGATCCGGTCGAGCGTGTCGCGCGTCAGCGCGAGCGTCGCGCCGAAGCCGAAGCGGCTGGAACGGCCGAGGTGCGTGATCCGCACCGACGGCGCGAACCATGCGTCGACGAACTGCGCCCCGATGCGCGTCCAGAACCCGCCGACGCTGCGCGCATGATACAGGCACGTCACGACCCCCACCGACGCATCGGCGAGCGGCGCCGTCACGCGCTCCAGATAGTCGGGCTGCACCGCGATGTCGCTGTCTGCGATCACGATGCGGCCGTATTTCGCGCGCTCGGCGAGATTGATCAGGTTGCTGACCTTCAGGTTCTTGCCATGCACGCGTGCATCGATCACGAGCGTGATGTCGCATCCGGGATGGTCGGCGCGCAGCCGCTCGACCACGCCGACGGCCGGATCGGCCGCCGACGCGACGCCGAACAGCACTTCATAACGCGGATGGCGCTGCTCGCAGAATGTCGCGAGGTTTTCGTACAGATGCGGCTCCGCGCCGCACAGCGGCTTGAGCACGCTGATCGGCTCGAAGCCGTCGCGCACGGCCGTACGCGGCGTGCGCGGCCGCGGCGCGAAGGCGGCGACGAGCGCATAGCCTGCCGCGGCCAGCGCGAAGACGATCAGGAGCCAGTCGAGCAGCGTGGCGGTTGGCGTCATGCGCGACGCCTCCCGGCGACCCGAACGCCATGAAGCACGCCTGAGCGAGATTGAACGTGATGCGGTATTCCGGCAGCAACGATCGCGGGCACGACCCGACTCCTTGTTCCAGCAGCGTCTGTATATATGAGGAAGGCCCGACCTCTTCTTCGGGTAGGACCATGCCCGGCCGCGCGTGGCACCTCGGCGCGACACCCGGGCGGGATGCGGGAAGACTCGAATGGCTACCTTCGGCGCAACGTGGTCAGGCGCCGGATTTTAGCAGTCTGCGGCACCCCGCGCTCGACGCTACAGGAAACGCACTGGTGCAATTCCGGCAAAGCTGCGCAGACGGCGGACCATTGGGTCGACCCCGCGTTCACGTTAGCGTAAGCGGTTTGCAGGCGTATTGCAGTCTTTAAAATCAAACGTTTCGTGCAAATTTGTGTGTCGATGCGGATTCGCGTCGAATCGCAGTAAAGATTGGTAATTGATCACCGATTGAATTGATTTTTGCAACAATCTCCAATATCGCCGAGGCACCCCTGTAAGGCGCATGGGTATCGCCGCGCCGCCAGCACGTTCCGGAACCCTTTGGCAAAATCCGTGACATTTGTTGCGTACGCGCATCACCGCGCTCCCTCTTCGAAGGCCACCCGATGACTCCGTTTTCCGTACTCGACCTCGCTCCCATTCCGGCCGGCGCCGACGCCGCCCAGGCCTTCCGCAACACCGTCGATCTCGCCCAGCATGCGGAGCGATGGGGTTACCGGCGCTACTGGCTCGCCGAGCATCACAACATGCCCGGCATCGCGAGCGCGGCGACTTCCGTCGTGATCGGCCACGTCGCCGGCGCCACGCGGACGATCCGGGTCGGATCGGGCGGCATCATGCTGCCGAACCACGCACCGCTCGTGATCGCCGAGCAGTTCGGCACGCTCGCGTCGCTGTATCCGGGGCGCATCGATCTCGGCCTCGGTCGCGCGCCCGGCACCGACCAGACCACGTCGCGGGCGCTGCGCCGCGACCTGATCGGCAGCGCCGATTCGTTTCCGGACGATGTCGCCGAGCTGCAGCGCTATTTCGCGGAGCCGGTGCCCGGCCAGCGCGTGCGCGCGGTGCCCGGCGCGGGGCTCGACGTGCCCGTGTGGCTGCTCGGCTCGAGCCTGTTCAGCGCCCAGCTCGCCGCGATGCTCGGGCTGCCGTTCGCGTTCGCGTCGCACTTCGCGCCGGATTACCTGATGCGCGCGCTCGAGATCTATCGCGCGCAGTACCGGCCGTCCGCGGCATGGCCGAAGCCGTATGCGATGGTCGGCGTCAACGTGTTCGCGGCCGATACCGACGACGAGGCGCGGCGCCTGTTCACGTCGCTGCAGCAACAGTTCATCAACCTGCGGCGCGGCACGCCGGGCAAGCTGCCGCCGCCCGTCGACGTGCTCGAGGCGAACGAACTCGAACTCGCGAACGTCGCGCATTCGCTGTCGTTCGCGGCGGTCGGCTCGCGCGACACGGTGCGCGACAAGCTGCGCGACCGCATCGCGCAGACGGGGGCAGACGAGCTGATCATCACCGCGCAGATCTACGATCACGCCGCGCGGCTGCGATCGTTCGAACTGGCCGCGCAGATCCGCGACGAGCTGGCGGGCGACGCTCGCTGACGGCGCGGGCCGCCCGCGGGCGGCCTGTCACGGCTGCGGGTGCACGGCTCCCAGCCCGTCGAGCAGCGCCTTGTGGAACGCATCCGGATCCTGGATCTGCGGCGCATGCCCGAGCGCCGGGAATTCGACGAGCTGCGCGCCCGGAATCGCGGCCTGCGTGCGCTTTGCAAGCTCCGGATAGTGGCCGAGCTTCGCGTGCACGTCGGGCGGCGCGACGTCCTTGCCGATCGCGGTCGTGTCCTTGTCGCCGATCATCAGCAGCGTCGGCGCGCGGATCGCGCCGAGTTCGTAGACCACCGGCTGCGTGAGGATCATGTCGTAGATCAGCGCGGAGTTCCACGCGACCGCGTCGCGGCCGGCGCCACGGTACATGCCTGCCAGCATCTGCACCCAGCGCTCGTACGACGGCGACCACTTGCCCGCGTAGTACGTGCCCTGCTCGTAGCGGCGGATACCGTCGGCGGTGGTTTTCTGCTCGCGCGCATACCAGTAGTCGACCGACAGCGGCGGCACGCCGAGCGCCTTCCAGTCCTCGAGGCCGATCGGGTTCACGAGCACGAGCTGGTCGGTCGCCTTCGGATACATCAGCGCGTAGCGTATCGCGAGCATCCCGCCCGTCGAGTGGCCGACGATCGTCGCCGACTTCACGCCCACCGATTCGAGCAACGCGTGCGTGTTGCGCGCCAGTTGCTGAAAGCTGTACTGGTAGCGATCCGGCTTCGACGATTTGCAGAAGCCGATCTGGTCCGGCGCGATCACGCGATAGCCGGCGCGGCTCAGCACGCCGATCGTGTCCTCCCAGGTCGCCGCGCAGAAGTTCTTCCCGTGCAGCAGCACGACGGTACGGCCGTTCGGGTGCGCCGGCTGCACGTCGAGGTACGCCATTTCGAGGGTTTCGCGCTGCGACACGAACGCATGCACGTGCACGGGCTCCGGATACGCGAACCCCTCCAGACGCGGGCCGTATACGGGCCCGTCATTGTCGGCGGGCGGCGCGGCGGCGGCCACGGCAGGCATGGCGCACGCGGCGGCGACGCCCGCACCGAGCGCGGCGGCGCGCACAACACTCAACATCTTGCGAATCGAAGGCATGGCGATCAGGGTGATTGGAGACGCACGCGGGCAGCCGGGCCGCCTCGCGCTCCGCGATTCTACGCGGTCGCGTTGACGACGGCGCGCAACACTCCGGCGCCGCGCGACTTACGCGTGCGCGGCGAACTCGGGTATCGTGTGGCGTGACCCCTGAAACGCGTGCAGGCGAATTCCCATGAAAAACGTCCTCAGCATTCAGTCGCACGTCATCTACGGCCATGCCGGCAACAGTGCGGCCGTGTTCCCGATGCAGCGCCTCGGCGTGAACGTCTGGCCGCTCAACACCGTCCAGCTGTCGAATCACATGCAGTACGGCCACTGGGCAGGCAGCGCGATCGATGCCGCCAAGATGGAGCAGCTCGTCGACGGCATCGCCGCGATCGGTGCACTCAAGCGCTGCGACGCAGTGCTGTCCGGCTTCCTCGGTTCGCCGCCGCAGGCGCGCGCGGCGGTCGACATCGTCCGCTCGGTGAAGGCGATGAATCCGAACGCGTGGTACTTCTGCGATCCGGCGATGGGCCAGACGGGCGGCATCCGGCCCGAGCCCGGCGTCGAGGAGTTCATGGTCCAGGAGATGCCGGCGCTCGCGGACGGCATGTCGCCGAACCACACGGAACTGCAGAAGCTCGCCGGACGGCGCATCGAGACCGTCGCCGAAGCCGTCGACGCGTGTCGCGCACTGATCCGCCGCGGCCCGCAGATCGTCCTCGTCAAGCACCTGCACGACCGCAACAGTCCGGCCGACCGTTTCAACATGCTCGCCGTCACCGAGACCGAAGCGTGGATCGGCCAACGGCCGCTGTACGCGTTTCCGCGCCATCCGGTCGGCGTCGGCGACCTGACCAGCGCGATCTTCGTCGCGTGCCGGCTGCGCGGCGACACCGTGCGCGCCGCATTCGAGCACACGCTTGCGGCCGTGCACGCGGTCGTGAAGGCCACTTACGATGCGCGCCGCTACGAGCTCGAACTCGTGGCCGCGCAGGACGAAATCGCGCGCCCGAGCGAATGGTTCGGCGCCTGGGTGACCGACGCCTGACGCACCGGCATCGCCCTTCGCTTCCCCGGCGCGCCTCCCGCGCCGCTCCGCTGTCCCGCTGTCCCGCCCGTGCCCCTGTCGCGCCGCGATCGCCGTCGATAGGCGGATCGACGCCGCCCCACGCGGATGCAAACGTTTCCGTACTTCACATGAATGACACCGATTCCTCGCTATGCTCGCGGCGGCACAACCCGGCGCAGCCGCATCCTGCGACCCGGGCGCGCCCTTCCCGCAGGTCCCGCCAATCGGCTCCCCCTTTACCCCACGATAACGACCATGACCCGATCGAATCGTCGTGACTTCCTGCGCGTCGCCGCCGGCACCGCCGGCGCCGCCGCGCTGAACCTGTTTCCGCCCGTGATCCGCGATGCGCTCGCGATTCCCGCGAACCGCCGCACCGGCACGATCCGCGACATCGAACACATCGTGATCCTGATGCAGGAGAACCGCTCGTTCGACCACTACTTCGGCACGATGCGCGGTGTCCGTGGCTTCGGCGATCCGCGTCCGTTGCGCCTCGCGAACGGCAAGTCGGTGTTCCACCAGCCGGTCGGTCCGGCCGAGCTGCTGCCGTTCCATCCGGGCGCGGACAACCTCGGCCTGCAGTTCCTGCAGGATCTGCCGCACGGCTGGCAGGACATGCACGCCGCATGGAACAAAGGCCGCTACGACCAGTGGGTGCCGAACAAGGGCACCACGACGATGGCGCACCTGCAGCGCGACGACATCCCGTTCCACTACCAGCTCGCCGACGCGTTCACGATCTGCGATGCGTACCACTGCGCGATCCCGAGCTCGACCGACCCGAACCGCTATTACATGTGGACGGGCTACGTCGGCAACGACGGCACCGGCGGCGGCCCGGTGCTCGGCAACGAGGAACTGGGCTACGGCTGGACGACCTATCCGGAAGTGCTCGAACAGGCCGGCGTGTCGTGGAAGATCTACCAGGACATCGGCACCGGGCTCGATGCGAACGGCTCGTGGGGCTGGACGCAAAACCCGTATATCGGCAACTACGGCGACAACTCGCTGCTCTACTTCAACCAGTACCGCACCGCGCTGCCCGGCACGCCGCTGTACGACAAGGCGCGCACCGGCACCAACATCAGCGCGGGCGGCACGCTGTTCGACGTGCTGCAGCAGGACGTGAAGAACGGCACGCTGCCGCAGGTGTCGTGGATCTGCGCGCCGGAAGCGTATTCCGAGCATCCGAACTGGCCGGCGAACTACGGCGCGTGGTACATCGAGCAGGTGCTGCAGGTGCTCGTGTCGAACCCCGACGTGTGGAGCAAGACCGCGCTGTTCATCACGTACGACGAAAACGACGGCTTCTTCGACCACGTGCCGCCCCCGTTCGCGCCGCAGTCGCGCGACAACGGGCTGTCGACGGTCGCGACGACCAACGAGGTGTTCCCCGGCGACGCATCGCACATGGCCGGCCCGTACGGGCTCGGGCCGCGCGTGCCGATGCTGGTCGTGTCGCCGTGGACGAAGGGCGGCTG
The DNA here is from genome assembly GCF_000731655.1 of Burkholderia sp. MSh2. Lineage (NCBI taxonomy): Bacteria > Pseudomonadati > Pseudomonadota > Betaproteobacteria > Burkholderiales > Burkholderiaceae > Burkholderia > Burkholderia sp. MSh2. The sequence goes on from NZ_JPGM01000032.1 coordinate 30,615, forward strand.
GGTCTGCTCGCAGACCTTCGATCACACGTCGCTGCTGCAATTCATCGAGGCGCGGTTCGGCGCGCAATACCCGGTCAGGGCCGCCAACGTGTCGCCGTGGCGCCGCGCGGTGTGTGGCGACCTGACGTCGGCCTTCGATTTCGCGACGGCCGACGCCGGCTGGCCGACGCTGCCGGACACGAGCGGCTATGCGCCGCCCGACCGCCTGCGTCATCCCGACTACATCCCCGTGCCGCCGTTGCTGCAAAAGCTGCCGAAGCAGGAACCCGGGCTGCGGCCCGCGCGGGCGCTGCCGTACGAGCTGTTCGCGCACGGCCGCGTCGAATCGGCCAACGGCCTGTTCCGCCTGACCTTCGCGAACACCGGCCGCGCGGGCGCGTCGTTCCAGGTCCAGTCGCGCAACCGTCTCGACGGCCCGTGGACGTACACGGTCGAAGCCGGCAAGCGGATCGCCGACACATGGAGCGCCGCGGCGTCGCTCGGCCTGTACGACCTCGACGTGTACGGCCCGAACGGCTTCTACTGCCATTTCCGCGGCCCGTTCGCGACCGGCGTCGGCAGCGCGAACGTGAACCCCGAGGCGCTCTACGGCTACGACGTCGCGAACGGCAACATCACGCTGCGCCTGATGAACCGCGGTCACAAGGCCGTGCGGCTCAAGGTCACGAACGCCTACGGCCACGGCCGTGCGCGCACGTACGACCTCGCGCCCGGGCAGCAGGTCGACGACTACTGGGATCTGCGCGGCAGCCACGGCTGGTACGACCTGACCGTCAGCGACGGGCGGCTGCTCGGCTTCCTGCGCCGCTTCGCGGGCCATGTCGAGACGGGCCGCCCGAGCACCAGCGATCCGCTGATCCGCACGAGCGCGTCGCACTACGACGCCGAAGCCGCATCGGACGCGCTGTCCGACTGACGGCACCCCGTGCGCGGCGCGGCTCCGACGGGCCGCGCCGCCTTTTCATCCGGTTTCTCCGCCCCGCTTCTCCGCCCCGCCTCCCGCCCGTTCCGTTCGCGACGGGAAACTCCCGATACCGGCCGCCGCCGCCCGCGCGGAAGCTATGCGCAAATCCGCATCGAATGCGCGGCAAATCGCCAAGACCCGGGCATATCGGCGACCTATATATCGAGGCGATCGGGCCTCGTTGCCGAGCCTGACGGGAGACGTTTCCGAGAGTCACAACGCCGACCTCCCTGCCCGATTCCGAGAAGCGGTCGAACCGCCCGCCCGTCGCATGCGTCCGGCCCGCCCGGGCGCGTGCGGTACTCACTCGCAGGTGTCGAACAAGAGGACCCTCATGAAATTCCGTCATTCCCTGCTGTCGGCGTCGATTGCAGCCGCGCTTGCCCTTCTCTCGCAACAGGCCGCCCGGGCCGCCGACACGACCGACGTGAAGGTCGGCTTCGCCGCGCCGCTCACGGGCGTGAACGCCGGCTACGGCAAGGATCTGCAGAACGGCGTGCAACTCGCGCTCGACGACGCCGCCGCGCAGAAGGTGCAGATCGCCGGCAAGCCCGCGCACTTCGATCTCGTCGTCCAGGACGACCAGGCCGACCCGCGCATCGGCGTGCAGGCCGCGCAGGCGCTGGTCGACCAGAACGTGTCGGTCGTCGTCGGCCATTTCAACTCGGGGACGACGATTCCGGCCTCGGTCGTCTACGACAAGGCCGGCGTGCCGGTGATCGATCCGGCCGCGACCAACCCGACGCTCACGTCGCGCGGGCTCGCGAACATGTTCATGGTGATCGCCACCGACGGCCAGAACGCCGGCAACGCGGGCAAGTACGCGGTCGACGTGACGAAGGCGAAGCGCATCGCGATCATCGACGATCGCACCGCGTTCGGCCAGGGCGAGGCCGACGAGTTCGAGAAAGCCGTCAAGGCCGCCGGCGGCACGCTCGTCGGCCGCGAGTTCACCAGCAACCAGGCAGTCGACTTCCGCGCGCAGATCACGAGCCTGAAGGCCAGGAATCCCGACCTGATCTTCTTCGGCGGCCTCGATTCGCTTGCCGCGAACTTCATCAAGCAGATGCGCCAGCTCGGGCTGAACGCGCAGTTCGTCGGCGGCGGCGGAGTGAAGGACAACGAGTTCATCAAGATCGCGGGCCCGGCCGCCGAAGGCGCGATGGCATGGGAGTACGGCCGGCCGCTCGACGAGCTGCCGCAGGGGAAGGATTTCGAGCAGCGCTTCAGGAAGCGCTTCGGCGTCGATGTGTTGTCGTACGCGCAGTTCGGCTACGACGCGGCGTGGGCGGCGATCAAGGCGATGCAGGCGGCCGGCTCGACCGATCCGAAGGTCTATCGCCCGGCGCTCAAGAAAATCGATTTCGAGGGTGTCACCGGCCGCATCTCGTTCGCCGGCGACGGCTCGCTGAAGAGCGGGATGTCGACGCTGTATCAAGTGAAGAGCGGTGCGTGGAAGACGATCACGACGAAGGGAGGCTGAGCGGAGCGGGCCGACGACGGCCGGCGGCGGATACGCCGGCCGGCCCGGGAGATCGAGGCAGCCGCCCCGATCTTATATGACGACTGATGTTGAGGCCGTTCGGCCAAGGCCTGCGGCATGCAGGCCTGCGCGTCAGCCGGCCTGCGTGTCGCGTTCGGCCTCGGCGGCCTCGTGCGCGCGGCGCAGCCGCTCGCGGCTGTTGGTGAGGTGCGTACGCATCGCCGCGCGGGCGGCCTCCGGATCGTGGCGCGCGATCGCCTCGTAGATGTCCTCGTGCTCGTGGTTGAGCCGGCCCACGTAACGCTCGAGATCGTCGCCGGCGAAGCGCGCCGAATTCACGCGCGTGCGCGGAATGATCGACGTGCCGAGCTGCGTCATGATGTCGACGAAATAGCGGTTCCCGGTGGACTGCGCGATCTGCAGATGGAACTGGAAGTCGAGCTGCGCCGTGTCGCGGCCGCCGCCCGCACCCGTCGCGATCGCGTCGAGCGCGCGCCGCAGCGCGGCGAGGTCGGTATCGTTCGCGCGCTGCGCGGCGAGGCTCGCGCATTCGCTTTCGAGGCTGATGCGCAGTTCCAGCACCGCGAGCACGTCGCGCAGCGTGGTGATCGTCGCGGGATCGATGCCGAGCGTCTGGCGGCGCGACGGCTCCAGCACGAAGCTGCCGATGCCGTGGCGCGTCTCGACGAGACCGCTCGCCTGCATCCGCGAGATCGCCTCGCGCACGACCGTGCGGCTCACGCCCTGCGCCGCCATCACTTCGGTTTCGGTCGGCAGCTTGTCGCCGGGACGCAGCGTGCCGTTCTCGATCTGCGCGGTCAGCGCGTCGACGACATCTTGTGCGAGGCTGCGTGCGCGACGGCGCGGCGCTGCGGGAAGCGTGGGCACGGACATGAGGCCGGTTCCTTTTTGAATGATCGTAATGTGAGCCGAGGGTTTACGCGGGGTTTGAGCGAAAGCCGATGATTCATTATACTGCGTCACAAGTCATCCGACGACTGATGATCGATGCACGGATCTCCTGTCGACTCGAGTCGGCACTCCGGCGCCGCCCGGTCCCGTGCGTTACGATCAGCCAGCGTTCGCATTCCGCGCTCCGCCGGTCAGGTTGTCGCGCTCCCCCGTTCCGGGTTGCGGTCGACATGCAGGCCTTGCGCGCCGTGCACGTCGGTTGTCGAATGATCGCACCTCCCGCCGCGTGCGGCAAAGCTTTTGCCGCACGGCATCGCCCACCCTTTCGCCATCGCCGCCCATGAACGCCGTCACAGCCTCGCCTTCCCCCGACACGCCGCGCATCGTCGATCTGCAAGCGATTCCGGTCGCCGGCCACGACAGCATGCTGCTCAACCTGAGCGGTGCGCACGGTCCGTTCTTCACCCGCAACCTCGTGATCCTGAAGGACAGCGCGGGCCGAACCGGCGTCGGCGAGGTACCGGGCGGCGAAAGCATCCGGCGCACGCTCGACGATGCGCGCGCGCTCGTCGTCGGCCAGGCGGTCGGCAATTACCATGCGGTGCTCAACGACGTGCGGCGCACTTTCGCCGATCGCGACGCGAGCGGCCGCGGGCTGCAGACCTTCGACCTGCGCACGACGATCCACGCGGTCACCGCGCTCGAGGCGGCGCTGCTCGACCTGCTCGGCCAGCATCTCGGCGTGCCGGTCGCCGCGCTGCTCGGCGAGGGCCAGCAGCGCGAACGCGTCGAAATGCTCGGCTACCTGTTCTACATCGGCGACCGTACGAAAACCGCACTGCCCTATCGCGACGGCCGCGGCGCGACCGACGACTGGACACGCGTGCGCGACGAAGCCGCGCTGACGCCCGAGGCGGTCGTGCGGCTCGCCGAAGCCGCGCACGCGCGCTACGGCTTCAACGACTTCAAGCTGAAGGGCGGCGTGTTCGAGGGCGCAAGCGAGATCGAGGCCGTGACGGCGCTCGCCGAGCGCTTCCCGGACGCGCGCGTCACGCTCGACCCGAACGGCGCGTGGTCGCTCGACGAGGCCGTGCGGCTGTGCCGCGATCAGCATCACGTGCTCGCGTACGCGGAAGATCCGTGCGGCGCGGAGAACGGTTACTCCGGCCGCGAGGTGATGGCCGAATTCCGTCGCGCGACGGGCCTGCCGACCGCCACCAACATGATCGCGACCGACTGGCGTCAAATGGGTCACGCGATCCAGTTGCAGGCCGTCGACATCCCGCTCGCCGATCCGCACTTCTGGACGATGCAGGGTTCGGTGCGCGTCGCGCAGATGTGTCGCGACTGGGGCCTCACGTGGGGTTCGCACTCGAACAACCACTTCGACGTGTCGCTCGCGATGTTCACGCATGTCGCGGCGGCCGCGCCGGGCCAGGTCACCGCGATCGACACGCACTGGATCTGGCAGGACGGCGAACGGCTGACGCGCGAGCCGCTGAAGATCGAGAACGGGCTGGTGGACGTGCCGAAACGGCCGGGACTCGGCATCGACATCGACATGGATGCCGTCGCGGTCGCGCACGAACTGTACAAGCAGCATGGGCTCGGCGCCCGCGACGACGCGGCAGCCATGCAGTATCTGGTTCCGGGTTGGACCTTCAACAACAAGCGCCCCTGTCTCGTGCGTTGAGCGCGTTGACCGAGTTGAGCGCGGCACGGACCGGGCGGCAGGATCGCCCGGCCGCAACCCGGGCGGGCGACATACCGCGGCACGCGCCGGACCGGCTGGCGCCGGGATGAAGATGTTGCTCAGGTCGCACGGATCCGGATTACGCTGGTGGCGACGCCAACCGTGTCCGGCCGGCCCCTAGCCGGCCAAGCCGATCCCCCGCGCCATTCCCGACGCGGCAAACACGATGACGACCACGAGCAGCGCCTGCCAGTGGCCGATCCGCACATAGGTGCGTGTCCGGCCGAGATCGGGCATCTGCCGCTGCCGCGCGGCGACGCGCCAGCGGATCAGCCCGAGCATCGGCACGACCTCGAGCAGCAGGATCAGCACGAGCGCCGTCATCTTCAGGTGAAAGAGCGGTTCGTGCAGGTAGTACGCAGTGCCTTTCTCGAAACCGCCGAACGCGCGCGCGAGCCCCGTCACGATCAGGACGAGCGCCGACAGCCCCCACACGGCGTCGGCCTTGAACACACCGGGCAGGTCGGACGCCTGCGCCGACGCGATGAGCCGGCGCAGCGCGCGGTTGCGCCCCGCGATCGCGGCAAACGCGACGCCGAACGCGCTCAGGTGAACGGCAGCCAGCAACCAACGGACGATCATCGCCCCTCCCTGTCGCCCGCACGCCGTGTGCGGGCCCTGTCAGACGATCTGCTTGAGCGCGGCATCGAGCGCCAGCACCGCGACGCGGTCGCCCTCGGTCACGAGCGGCGCGCGCATCACGATTTGCCGGTTATGGCCGACAGCCGCCGGCGAATCCCACAGCAATTCCACCTTCGGCCGCCGGAACAGGCCGCCGCGGGGCGCCGGCGCCGCAGCCGGCTGCCCGCCCGGCTCACCCTGCCCGCCCGTCACCGGCGCCGCCCGGCCCGGCCAGCGCACCGATAGTTCGCGTGCGTCGTACTGGCCGACCTTGCGGCTTTCCATCCAGACGATCGCGGTGCGCGTGAGCACGTCGAGCGAAATCGCATAGCGGCCGACCGCGAAGCGGCGGGCGGCCACGTTGGTTCGCCACAGCGGCCGCGGGCGGCAGATCCAGACGATCGCGGCATAAAGCGCCGGCGCGGCGACGAGCCAGCCGTTGGTCGCCGTTACCGCATGCAGCGCGTGACGCCAGCCGGCCGCCCAGGCGAACGCACCGATCGACCAGACCGCAAACAGGAAACCGATCAGTGCAAAGACCCGCAGCGCCTGCCGCAGCCACTGCGGCAGCGGGTGGAACGGCCGTTCGGCGCGCGCAACGGCGCCCGGCAGCGCGAGCAGCAGGAAGATCAGCAGGAGATAGACGAATGCCCACGGCGACGACACCATCGCCGACAGCGACGAGCGATAGCCCATCTGGGACATCGAGAACAGCCAGCGCGCGAGCAGCACGAGACCGATCGCGCGCAACGCGAAGATCACACCGGCGCCGGGGGCCGGCGCTGCGCGCGTGGATTTCGTTCTCGCCAAGACTGCTCTCCTCTGGATATTCGTAAGGGGCCGGATTTCACGGCACGGCCATTATAGGGACATTACCGTCTGGACAGACGGCCGGATGACCTGCCGGGCCGCTTCGAGGGCCGTTCGCGGTATCGGGCGCGGCGAGAATACAACAGATCCGCGCCGCGGATGTGACAACGCCCCGCCGGAAACCCGGGCGGGGCGTCGTTCACTGGCCGTGCGCCGCCGCGCGGCGGCGGCCGGCAATCAGCCTGCGTTGACTTCGCGGAGCACCGTGCGGCGCTTCTGACGCAGCAGTTCCTCGTAGCCCTTCACGTAGTTCTGCGCCATCACCTTCGACGAGAAGCGGGCTTCGAACGCGGCGCGGACCTTCTCGCGCGGCAGCGTGTCGAGGCGCTTGAGCGCGGCGACGGCCGACAGTTCGTCTTCGACGACGAAGCCCGACACGCCGTTGTCGATCACTTCCGGCACCGAACCGCGCTTGAACGCGATCACCGGCGTACCGCAAGCCATCGCCTCGATCATCACCAGGCCGAACGGCTCCGGCCAGTCGATCGGGAACAGCAGCGCGTGCGCGTTGCCGAGGAATTCGGTCTTCTCGGCCTCGCTGATCTCACCGATGTACTCGACGTGCGGCAGCGCGAACAGCGGCTTGATCTTTTCTTCGTAGTACGCGCGGTCGGCCTTGTCGAGCTTCGCGGCGATCTTGATCGGCAGGCCGGCCTGCTCGGCGATGCGGATCGCCGTGTCGACGCGCTTCTCCGGCGAGATGCGGCCGAGGAACGCGAGGTAGCCCGGCTTCACGTTCGGGATCGGCGTCAGCAGGTTTTCCGGCAGGCCGTGGTAGACGGTCGACAGCCAGTTCGCCTGCGGCAGCGGGATGCGCTGGTTGTCGGAGATCGACACGACCGGCACGTCGGTGAATGCGTTGAAGATCGGCTGCAGTTCCGGCAGGTCGAGACGGCCGTGCATCGTCGTCAGATGCGGGACCGGCTGGCGCGAGAACAGCGAGAACGGGTAGTAGTCGATATGGCAGTGCAGGATATCGAACTCGTCCGCACGGCGGCGCACCTGCTCGAGGAGCAGCATGTGCGGGGCCATCACGTCGCGGATCGTCGGGTCGAGGCGCAGCGCCTGCGGCCAGCAGGCTTCGAGCTTCGCGGAGGTTTGCGAATCGCCGCTCGCGAAGAGCGTGACGTCATGCCCCATCTCGACGAGTGCTTCGGTGAGATAGGACACCACTCGCTCGGTGCCACCGTACAGTTTCGGGGGGACCGCTTCGTGCAACGGAGCGATTTGGGCGATTCGCATGCGTAACTCCTAAAAAATCGGCTAAAAACCAGGTATGGGTCGGCAACCTGCCGGCGGTCCGGGCTGGATGCATTTCGTCCGAAGATCGGACGAATCAGCCTGCCGGGGGCGTCGGACCCGCGCTGCTCGAGGAGCGTCGGCGACGTGACAGGCTTAGAACGTTTGAAACGAAGACCCGTTGACAGGGGTTCGTAAAAAACCTGGAATCGAACCCGAAGCCGATTATCTAGGGTTAATCCCGATACGGCGCACAACATTTCAAACACTTTACTTTGTTACAAAGGTGCAACACTTTGCAACCCGCGGACTTGGGTGTCCGTTCTAGAGTGGAAGGCCCTTTTGGCATCCCTTGCACCCGTCGCTGCCGGCAGCGTGATTCCGGCACATGAGGCAGGACGGGATGCCGGATTTTATCTCAAAATCGATCGCGAGCCGCGGCCCCAGGCAAGATTCGCGCAGCGCGATGCACGGCCTTGTTTACAATGCCGGATTATTCAGTCCGGGCGAACGTCGGCATGTGCCCCAGCCGCCACGCTCAATCACAGAATCACCGCACGCATATTTTGGAATCTCTCACCCCTGCCCAGCGCAACGCCCACAACGCGAAGCTGTCGAGCTACGCGCATCGGCCGATCGCGTTCCTGTTCCGCTACATCCGCCTGCATCCCGTCGCTCATCTGGTCGTGCTCTGCAGTGTGCTGGCCGCCGTCGGCTGCGCACTCGGTTCGCAATACGCGATCAAGCACCTGATCGACGTGCTTGCGGCCGGACGCCATCACCCCGGCCCGCTGTGGAGCGCGTTCGCGCTGCTCGTCGGGCTGATCGCCGCCGACAACCTGCTGTGGCGCGTCGGCGGCTGGTTCGCCGCCCACACGTTCGTGGCGGTCACCGGCGACCTGCGACGCGACCTGTTCCAGTACCTGATCGGCCATTCGCCGACCTACTACGCCGAAAAGCAGCCCGGCACGCTCGCGAGCCGCATCACGGCCACGTCGAACGCCGTCTACACGTCGGAAAACACGATGGCGTGGAACGTGCTGCCGCCGTGCATCGCGGTGATGGGCGCGATCCTGATGATCATCGTCGTCAACCCGATGATGGCGGCCGGCCTGCTCGGCTGCTCGGCAGTGCTTGCCATCGTGCTGTTCAAGCTGGCCGGTCGCGGCTCCGCACGCCATCACACGTTCGCGGCGAAAGCCGCGGCGGTCGACGGCGAACTCGTGGACGTCATCGGCAACATGGGCCTCGTGCGCGCGTTCGGGATGACGCTGCGCGAGCAGAAGCGCTTCGGCGCGACGGTCAAGGCCGAGATGGACGCGCGCCAGCAAAGCCTGCTCTATCTCGAGAAGCTGCGCCTGCTGCATGCGGTGATCACCGCGATGCTGTCCGCCGGCCTGCTCGGCTGGGCGCTGTGGCTGTGGGACCAGGGTCGCGCGACGTCGGGCGACATCGTGCTCGTCAGCTCGCTCGGCTTCACGATCCTGCACGGCACGCGCGACCTCGCGGTGGCGCTCGTCGACGTCACGCAGCACATCGCGCGCCTGTCCGAAGCCGTGAAGACGCTGCTCGAGCCGCACGGGATGCCGGATCGCTCCGACGCGCAGCCGCTGTCCGCCAAGGGCGGCCGCGTCGACTTCGAGCGCGTGACGTTCGCGTATCCGCATCGCCGCGCGATCCTCGATCACTTCGACCTCCATATCGAGCCGGGCCAGCGCGTGGGCCTGATCGGCAAGTCCGGCGCCGGCAAGTCGACCGTGCTCGCGCTGCTGCAGCGCTTCTACGACACGCAGGACGGCGCCGTTCAGGTCGACGGCCAGGACGTGAAGACGATCACGCAGGACAGCCTGCGCCACGCGATCGCGCTCGTGCCGCAGGACATCTCGCTGCTGCACCGGACGATCTACGACAACATCGCGTACGGTCGCCCCGAGGCGACCCGCGAGGAAGTGCTCGCCGCCGCGCGCGACGCCCGCTGCGCGGAGTTCATCGAGGCGATGCCGGAAGGCTACGACACGATCGTCGGCGATCGCGGCGTCAAGCTGTCGGGCGGCCAGCGCCAGCGCATCGCGATCGCGCGCGCGATCCTGAAGGACGCGCCGATCCTGCTGCTCGACGAAGCGACGTCGGCGCTCGACAGCGCATCGGAGGAAGCGATCCAGAGCGCACTCGACCGCCTGATGGTCGGCCGCACGGTAATCGCGATCGCCCACCGCCTGTCGACGTTGCGCAACTTCGACCGGATCATCGTGATGAACAACGGCAAGGTGATCGACGACGGCCCGCCCGACGAGCTGCGCAACCGCCCGGGCCTGTACCGCGACCTGCTCGCGAAACAGCACGGCCGCCATCACGCGCCGCCCGACGGCAACACGCCGACCGGCGAACGCGCGGCCTGACCCGCCGGCCGACAAAAAAAGCCGCAGCGCTTCCCGCGCTGCGGCTTTTTTCATGGCGCCGGAAACCGCCGGCTATGCGAGCTGCAGATCGCGCAGGAAGTTGTCGCGCCACACCGACACGTTGTTCTCGCGAAGCTGCGCAATCATGTCCGCGTAACGCGCGCGCCGCTCGGCGAGCGGCATCGTCAGCGCCTGCGACAGCGCGTCGGCCATTCCGTCGATATCGATCGGATTGACGATCAGCGCGCCCGTCAGCTCGCGCGCGGCGCCGGCGAAACGCGACAGCACGAGTACGCCGGGATCGTCCGGATCCTGCGCTGACACGTATTCCTTGGCGACGAGGTTCATCCCGTCGCGCAGCGGCGTTACGAAGCCCACGCGTGCGAGCCTGTACAGCGCGGCCAGCAACTGGCGGTCGTACTGGCGGTGGATGTAAAGGATCGGCGCCCAGTCGAGTTCAGCATAGCGGCCGTTGATGCGCCCCGACTCCGCCTCGAGTTGCAGGCGGATGTCCTGGTAGGCACGCAGGTCGGCGCGCGTCGACGGCGCGATCTGCAGGAACGACACGCGGTTGCGGATCGATGCCTGGTGCTCGAGCAGCTTCTCGAACGCGCGGAAGCGTTCGACCAGCCCCTTCGAATAATCGAGCCGGTCGACGCTCATGATCAGTTGCCGCCCGCGCAGCGACGTCGCGAGCGTGCGCACGGCCTTGCCGTGCTCGCCCGCCTTCGCGAGCGACGCGATCTCGTCCGGATAGACGCCGATCGGATAGGCGGCCGCGCGCAGCGTCTGGCCGAACGCGCGCACGCGCACCGTCTGCCCGTCACGCTCGACCGTCCCGCCCGCCTCGTATTCGACGTAGTCGCAGAACGCACGCAGGTCGGGTTCGGTCTGGAAGCCGAGCAGGTCGAACGCGCACAGCGACTCGACGAGCTCGCGGTGCGGCGGCACGTTGACGAGCACCTGCGCGGCCGGAAACGGAATGTGCAGAAAGAAGCCGATGCGGTTCTTCACGCCCGCCGCGCGCAGCGCACGCGCGAACGGGATCAGGTGATAGTCGTGCACCCAGATCACGTCGTCGTCCTGCAGCAGCGGCACGAGCTGCTGCGCGAGCCAGACGTTGACCCGGCTGTAGCCTTCGAATTCGTGGCGATCGTACTGGATCAGGTCCGCGCGGTAGTGGAATGCCGGCCACAGCGTCGCGTTCGAAAAACCGCGGTAATACTGTTCGTAATCGCGGCGCGACAGCCCGACGGTCGCGAACGTCACCGGCCCGCGCTCCTCGACGCGGATCTGCGGCGCGCCGGAGGCGACCACCTCGCCGCTCCAGCCGAACCACATGCCGCCCGTCTCCTTCAGCGCATCGTAGACGCCGATCGCGAGACCGCCCGCCGCCGGCTCGCCTTCCGAAATCGGCGCGACGCGGTTCGAAACGATGATGAGCCGGCTCATGCGTGCGGCTGCTCCGCGCCGAGCCAGCGCGCGATCTGCTCATGCAGCGCGTCGACCGAATCGAGCCGGATGCGGGCGGACGTCTCGCCCGCGCCGACCTTGATCGACAGGCCGCCGCGCGCATTGACCACCGCGAAGCCCTTCTCGTCGGTCAGGTCGTCGCCCGCGAACACCGGCATGCGGCCCGCGAACGGCGGCTCGTCGAGGAACGCGGCCAGCGCGCGCCCTTTGTCGACGCCCTTCGGCTTGATCTCGAACACCATCTTGCCGGGCTGCAGCACATACGCATCGGCGTAGTCGGCAACCAGGCGCTCGGTCGCTGCGCGCGCCACCGCCTCGCGCTCGGGCGCGTTGCGGTAGTGCAGCGCGACGGCCGCACCCTTGATCTCGAGCAGCATGCCCGGATGACGGTCGACGACGGCCGCCAGCTCGCGCTCGATGCGCAGCAGCCGTGCGTCGTTGAAACCGATGCGCTGCGTGTCGCCGTTCGCATCGCGGCGCTCCGCGCCGTGCAGGCCCGCGATCGGCAGGCCCGGCATCTTCAGGAACGTGTCGAGGTTGTCGATGCCGCGCCCGGACACGATCGCGACCGCGCCGTGCGAGCGGCGCTGCAACGCGTCGAGCAGCGTCAGCAGCGTCGGCGGCACGTGAATGCTGTCGGGCGTCGGCGCCAGTTCGACAAGCGTGCCGTCGAAGTCGAAGAAGAACGCGGTATCGGTCAGGGACAGGGAAGCCGGAACGGATTGCATCGATTCGATAGTCTGAGGGGCGGCCGGCAAGCGCGGGGCCGCCGCTGCGCGCATGGAATTGTGCGCATCTTACCGCGCCTGCGCATCGAGATGGGCGAAACCGCCGCATCGCCGGCATCGCGCCGCGGATCGCGTCAACTGCGACATATTGCCCCGCCCGCCCGTGGCGTACGGATTTCGAAAGGACGCGGGCGCACGAATTGCGCTACAGTCGCAACCGCCTGCCGCGCGACGCATGGCGCCGCGCCGCCGGCCACCATTCCGTCCGATCGAGCTCCTGGATGTCGTCTGCCCGTCCCGCGCCGCACCGGCGCTTCTCCCGCCTCATCCGCACGGCCGCGGCCCTCGCCGCCGCCGTGGCGCTCGCCGCGTGCACGCACGACGAGCCGCGCTGGAACCTGACCAACGTCACCGGCCACCTGCCCGACCTGTCGTTCACGCTGACGGGCGGCGACGGCCATCCGGTCGACGCCGACGCCTTCCACGGCCGGATCGCGCTCGTCTACTTCGGCTACACGCACTGCCCCGATGTCTGCCCCGAAACGATGGCGCGGCTGATGGACGTGCTGGCCAAGCTCGGCCCGCAGGCAAACGACGTACGCATCCTGTTCGTCTCGGTCGACCCGGCGCGCGACACGCCGCAGGCGATGCAATCGTATGTCGCCGCGTTCGACGCCGCGCATGCGCGCGGCCTGACCGGCACCGACGGCCAGATCGAATCGCTCGCGAAGCGCTATCGCGTCGCGTACCAGATGGAAAAACGCGATCCGTCCGGCGGCTACGAAGTCACGCACAGCTCGGCCGTCTACATCTTCGACGCGGCCGGCCGCGCGCGCCTGCTGGCGACCGACCGCGATTCGCCCGACGCCATCGCCGCCGATCTGCGCCGGATCATCGACACCGCCTCCACGACCTGAACCCCAACCGACATGAAAACGACCACGAAGACGACCCTCAAGACGTTCGCCCTCCTCGCCGCGCTGTGCGCAGGCGCCCACGCGTATGCCGCCGGCACGATCACGGCGCAGAACGCATGGGTGCGCTGGCTGCCGAACAAGCTGCCCGCGGGCGGCTACGTGACGCTCGTGAACGCGGGCGACAAGCCCGTCGATCTCGTCGACGTCGACAGCCCCGACTACGGAATGGCGATGCTGCACCAGACCGTCTCGAACGGCTCGACGCAGAAAATGGAAATGGTCGACAAGCTGACGATCCCCGCGCGCGGCAAGGTCGACATCGCGCCGGGCGGCTACCACTTCATGCTCGAAGAACCGACGCACGCGATCAAGCCGGGCGACACCGTGCACCTGCGCCTGAAATTCTCCGACGGCGAAACGATCGATGCGCCGTTCGCGGTGAAATCGCCGGCCCGGACGAAGTGATGCGCGCGCGATGAACCTCCTGTACTGGCTCGATCCGTGGGAACCGTCGCCGACCGTGGTGATCGCGGTGCTGACCGCCGCCGTGTTGTTCGCGCGCGGCGTGAAGAAGGCGAAGGTATCGCCGTTGCGGCAGTTCTCGTTCTGGTTCGGGCTGACGGCGCTCTACGTCGCGCTGCACACGCGGCTCGATTATTTCTTCGAGCATGAATTCTTCATGCACCGCGCGCAGCACCTCGTCCTGCACCACCTCGGGCCGTTCTTCATCGCGCTGTCCTATCCGGGCGCGGCAATCCGCGCTGGCATCCCGTTTCGCTGGCGGCAACGTTTCGTGCGCCCCACGCTCGCGTGGGCGCCCGTGCGGGCGACGCTCGACGTGGTGTTCCATCCCGTCGTCGCGGTCGTGCTGTTCGTCGGGCTGATCTATTTCTGGCTGCTGTCGCCGATCCACTTCATCGCGATGCTCGACTGGCGTCTCTATCGCGTGATGAACTGGAGCATGGTGATCGACGGGCTGCTGTTCTGGTGGCTCGTCGTCGATCCCCGTCCCGCGCCGCCCGCACGGCTGTCGCCGGGCCGCCGGATCCTGATCGTGGTCGCGGCAATCCCGCCGCAGATCGCGCTCGGCGCGCTGATCTTCTTCACGCCGCACGAGCTGTATCCGATCTATTCGATCTGCGGCCGCGCATTCACGTGGCTCAGCCCGCTGCGCGATCAGCAGATCGGCGGCCTGCTGCTGTGGATTCCCGGCTCGATGATGAGCGTGATCGGCGCGCTGATCGCGCTGCGGCACTGGCTGCGGCTGTCCGCGCGCGGGCGCCTGATCGACGAACGGGCCGCGCCGCGCGCGGACCGGCCGCCGGTCGCAAACGCGGCGCACTGACCGCCGCGCCGCGCGTGGCGATTCACGCGCGTGCGCTGCTCATCCACACGTGCGGGATGCCGTCCTCGTCGTGCACGTCGGAACTCGGCGTAAAGCCGAAGGCCCCGTAAAACCGCTGCAGGTGAGCTTGCGCATGCAGGCTCACCGGCGTATCCGGCCACTGCACGCGGATATGCTCGAGCGCGCGCGACAACAGCCCGTTGCCGAGGCCCGCACCACGAAACGCCGCGGCGGTCAGCACGCGGCCGATGCGGACATCGGTGTGCTGCGCATCCGGCAGCAGCACGCGCAGATAGCCGGCCAGGCGGCCGGCCGGATCGTACGCGGCCAGGTGCCACGCGGACTGATCCGCGTCGTCGATGTCGCGATACACGCAGTTCTGCTCGACGACGAACACCGCGCTGCGCGCCTCGAGGATCGAATAGACTTCGCGCGCCGTCAGCGCGTCGAAGGATTTCCAGCGCCAGTCGAGATCGGCGACGCTCGGGGAAGCGGCGGGTGCGGATGCGTTCATGTGCGGTCCTGATTCGGGCGCGCCGGCCGGCGCGCGGCAATCGTCGATTATGCCTCGAAGCGCGCACGCCGCGCGACCGCCCGCCCGCGCGCGAAAAAAAGCCCCGCATTGCGCGGGGCCTTGCCGTCAAGCCGGCATCCGGCCGAAGCGGCCGCTATTGAAATCCTCGATCGCCGTACGGATCTCCGCTTGCGAGTTCATCACGAACGGGCCGTAACCGACGACGGGCTCGTCGATCGGCTCGCCGCTCAGGATCAGCAGCTTCGCGTCGCCGTTCGCTTCGATCTCGACATCGCGGCCGTCGCGGCCGAGCTGCACGAACTGCGCTTCGCGGGCGACCGTCTCGCCGTTCACCTGCACGGTTCCGCCGAGCACGACCACCGCGAGCGTGCGCCCTTCGGCGACCGGGAACCGCGCGTGGCCGCCCGCCACGAGCCGCACGTCCCACACGTCGATCGGCGTGTGCGTGCGGGCCGGGCCGCGCCGCCCGTCGAGCTCGCCCGCGATGATCCGCGCACGCCCCGCGCCGTCCGGCAGTTCGACCACGGGGATATCCGCGTTCAGCAGCGTCTGGTAGCCAGGCGCGCCCATCTTGTCCGCGGCGGGCAGGTTCACCCACAGCTGCACCATCTCGAGCGGGCCGCCCCGCTTCGTGAACCCCTCGGAGTGGAACTCCTCGTGCAGGATCCCGCTCGCCGCCGTCATCCACTGCACGTCGCCCGGGCCGATCACGCCGCCCGCGCCGGTCGAGTCGCGGTGCGCGACCTCGCCGTCGTAGACGATCGTCACCGTCTCGAACCCGCGGTGCGGATGCTGGCCGACCCCGCGCGGCGCCGAGGCCGTACCCGGCTCGAACGTGGCCGGGCCGGCGTAATCGAGCAGCAGGAACGGGCTCAGGTGCGCGCCGTGCGACTGGTAGCTGAACATCGAACGCACCGGGAAACCGTCGCCGACCCAATGGCCGCGCGGCGCACTGTACACACCCTGGATCTTCTTCATTGCCTTCTCCGAATTGCGGCGAAACACGTGTTTCGCATCCTGGAGAAGAATATAGAGGCGCAACGATCGATCCGGTAGACTGCCGAAATCGCACTCAGCGTTCCATTTCATGAACGATAAAGCGCGAGATCTGAACGATCTCTACTACTTCGTGCAGGTCGTCGAACACGGCGGCTTCGCGCCGGCCGGGCGTGCGCTGGACATGCCGAAATCGAAGCTCAGCCGCCGCATCGCGCTGCTCGAGGCGCGGCTCGGGATGCGGCTGATCCAGCGCTCGACGCGCCGTTTCACGGTCACCGACGTCGGCCAGACCTATTACGCACATTGCCGCGCGATGCTCGTCGAGGCCGACGCGGCCGACGAGGCGATCGCGCTGTTGCACGAGGAGCCGCGCGGCATCGTGCGCGTCAGTTGCCCGATCGCGCTGCTCGATGCGCTGGTCGGCACGATGATCGCCGCGTTCATGGTCGCGTGCCCGCGCGTCGAGATTCATCTGGAAGCAACCAACCGGCGCGTCGACGTGGTCGGCGAAGGAATCGACGTCGCGATCCGCGTGCGCCCGGCGCCGCTCGAGGACAGCGATCTCGCGCTGCGCGTGCTGGCCGAGCGCGGCCAGTGCCTCGTCGCGAGCCCCGTGCTGCTGCGCGAGCACGGCGTGCCGGCCGTTCCCGCCGATCTCGCGCGCCTGCCGAGCCTCGATCACGGCGCCCCGCAGTCCACCCACGTGTGGCGGCTGCGCGGGCCCGACGGCGCTCACGCCGAAATCCACCACCAGCCGCGCTTCGTGACGGGCGGCATGCTCGCGCTGCGCGCGGCGGCGGTCGCGGGAGTCGGCGTCGTGCAATTGCCGACGATGATGGTGCGCGATCAGGTCGCGCGCAGCGAACTGACGACCGTGTTGCCGGACTGGGCGCCGCGCCGCGAGATCGTGCATGCCGTGTTCGCGTCGCGCCGGGGGTTGCTGCCCGCGGTGCGGGCGCTGCTCGATTTCCTCGCGGAGCGGTTCGCCGAACTCGAACCCGATTGAGCGCACCGCGTCCCGCGCATCCGGACGCTGCAGACCGCGCGCGCGTGCCGTAGACTGCGCTACGCGCATCGCGCATTTTCGCAACCCCTACCCGCTTCCCGCCATGTTCACGCTGTCCAACGACCCCAACGCCTCCAAGGCCGATCAATACGCGACGCTCGTCGAGCAGGCGCGCGCGCTCGTCGAATCCGAACGCGACCCGATCGCGAACGCAGCGAATTTCTCCGCACTCGTCTATCACTCGCTCGACCGTCTCAACTGGGCCGGCTTCTACTTCTTCGACGGGACGGAACTCGTGGTCGGGCCGTTCCAGGGCAAGCCCGCCTGCGTGCGGATCGCGCTCGGCAAGGGCGTGTGCGGCACTGCCGCCCAAACGCGCGAGACGCAGGTCGTGCGCGACGTGCACGACTTCCCCGGCCATATCGCCTGCGACGCGGCATCGGAATCGGAAATCGTCGTGCCGCTGGTGGCCGGCGACGGCACGCTGATCGGCGTGTGGGACGTCGACAGCCCGGTCGCCGCGCGCTTCGACGACGAGGACCGCAAGGGGATGGAAGCGCTGTGCCGCGTGTTCGTCGAACACGCATGGCAGAAGGCGCGCGGCTGAGCAGCGCTCACGTCGCCGCATTGATGCATCGAGCCGCCGGCCGCCGCGTGCGCGCGTGAAGCGTGCCGCGCCGCGCGGCCTCGAACGAAACGGGCCCCGCGAAGGGGCCCGATCCTTTCCATCGCTGCGTCGCCCTTCGCGACGCGGTGCCGGCGTCAGGCGGCGTGCGTGCCGGAGAGCGCCGGGAACGCGTGCGGCTTCGCATCCTCGGTCAGTACCTCGAAGCCGGTTTCCGTCACCACGACCATGTGCTCCCATTGCGCCGACAGCGAATGGTCCTTCGTGACGACCGTCCAGCCGTCCGCCAGCACGTGCGTGTCGCGCTTGCCCGCGTTGAGCATCGGCTCGATCGTGAAGATCATCCCCGGCCGGAGCGGCACGCCGGTGCCCGGGCGACCGTAGTGCAGCACCTGCGGCTCGTCGTGATAGACGTCGCCGATACCGTGCCCGCAATACTCGCGAACCACGCTGAACCCCTCGCGGTGCGCGACCTGCTGGATCGCGTAGCCGACGTCGCCGAGCGTCGCGCCCGGACGCACCGCGCGGATGCCCGCGTGCATCGCCTCGTAGGTCGCCGCGACGAGGCGCCGCGCGAGCGCGTTCGGCTCGCCGACGAAATACATGCGGCTCGTATCGCCGTACCAGCCATCCTTGATCACCGCGATGTCGAGATTCACGATATCGCCGTCGCGCATCGGCCGCGACGTCGGAATGCCGTGACAGACCACGTGGTTGACCGACGTGCACAGCGTCTTCGGATAGCCGTGATAGCCGATGTTCGCCGGAATCGCACCGAGGACGTCGACGATGTATTCGCGACAGCGGACATCCAGTTCGTCGGTGGAGACGCCAGGCTTCACGTGCTCGGTGATCATCGTCAGCACCTGCGACGCCAGCTTCGCCGCCTCGCGCGACTTGGCGATTTCCGCTGCACCGCGGATCGGGATTTCGCGCTTCGCCATTACGCCACCTGCTCGACGCCGTGCTCGACCGGTTCCACCGGCCCCGCCTCACCACCCCGCGCCTCGGCCTCGATCAGCATCCGGCAGATATCGCCGTAGGACAGCGCGGGATTGAGTTCCGCCAGCATCCCGACGCGCAGCCAGTGTTCCGCCTGTGCGTTGATCGAACGACTCAGCGCCGTGCTGGTCGAGCGCAGCCGCTCGTGCATGTGCTCGGAAATCTTGATGATGCCCATATATCCCCAATTAAACGAATCATAGTCGATTCGTATATTACGCTGCGTGCGACTGCCGGGCAAGCCGTCCCGCGAGCGTCATGGTCGTTGACATCGAATTCCAGTTTGCTGGAAAATAAATCCATCATGAAAGAAACGCCCTCCGCTACCGACGACACCGGCATCAACGAACGCATCGCCAGGCGCGTGCGCGACCTGCGCACCCATCGAGGCTATACGCTCGATGGGCTTGCCGCGCGCTCCGGCGTCAGCCGCTCGATGATCTCCCTCATCGAACGCGCGTCGGCCAGCCCGACGGCCGTCGTGCTGGACAAGCTCGCGGCCGGGCTCGGCGTGTCGCTGGCCGGGCTGTTCGACGGCGAGCGCGACGGCTCGCCCGTGCAGCCGCTCGTGCGGCGCGCGCAGCAGGCCGAATGGCGCGATCCGGCATCGGGCTACGTGCGGCGCAATCTGTCGCCGCCCGGCTGGCCGTCGCCGATCCAGCTCGTCGAGGTGAATTTTCCGCCCGGTGCGCGCGTCGCATACGACACCGGAGGACGCGACCACGCCATGCACCAGCAGGTATGGGTCGTCCACGGCCGCGTCGACGTCACGCTCGGCGATCGGCTTCACGAACTTCACGAAGGCGACTGCCTGGCCATCCGGCTCGACCAGCCGCTGATCTTCAGCAATCCGTCGTCGCAGGCCGCGCGCTATGTCGTCGCGATCTGCGACGCGTCCGCCACCACCGGCGTGCGAAGCCTTTGACGACCGCGTCGCCGCCGCGACCGTGCGCGCGATCCGCGCGCCACCCACAGGAGCCCGTATGAATTCCCCGAAACAACGCGACGACGTGCGCCTGATCGATTGCAGCGAGGCCGTGCATGCGCCGGCCATCCTCGAGATCCTCAACGACGCGATCGCGAACTCGACCGCGCTGTACGACTACAAGCCGCGCCCGCCGGAAGCGATGGTCGCGTGGTTCGCGGCGAAACGCGCGGGCGGCTTCCCGGTGATCGGCGCGGTCGACGCATCGGGCACGCTGCTCGGCTTCGCGAGCTGGGGCACGTTCCGGGCGTTTCCCGCCTTCAAGTACACGGTCGAACACAGCGTGTACGTGCATTGCGACCAGCGCGGCCGCGGGCTCGGCGAGATATTGCTGCGGGAAGTGGTGCGACGCGCGCGGGAAGCGCAGGTGCACGTGCTGGTCGGCTGCATCGACGCAGCCAATGCCGGGAGCATCGCACTGCATACGAAACTGGGATTCATGCACTCGGGTACGATCGCGGAGGCGGGATTCAAGTTCGGCCGCTGGCTCGATGCGGCGTTCTATCAGTTAACGCTCGAGACGCCGGCGCAGCCGGTGGACGGGTGATCGCCGGGCAGGCGTCGCACGCCCGGCGGCCGCGAATTCTGCGCTGAAAAAAGAAAAAGCCCTGATTTCTCAGGGCTTTTTCTCTTCTTACTTGGAGGCGCGAGCCGGAGTCGAACCGGCCTAAACGGCTTTGCAGGCCGCTGCATAACCGCTTTGCTATCGCGCCAAAAGCGGACTGTCCGGATGCCGTGAGGCAAGCGACAGATTTTTATTCGACGACGACCTGTCCATCAAATAAAAAGGGAAGCGTGGCTTCCCATTACTGGAGCGGGAGACGAGTCTCGAACTCGCGACCTCAACCTTGGCAAGGTTGCGCTCTACCAACTGAGCTACTCCCGCATTGTCCTGCATCTGCAGCGCTTCGCCGTACAACACGCTGCCAGAAAAATCTGGAGCGGGAGACGAGTCTCGAACTCGCGACCTCAACCTTGGCAAGGTTGCGCTCTACCAACTGAGCTACTCCCGCATATGTCCTGCATCTGCAGCGCTTCGCCGTACAATACGCTGCCAGAAAAATTCTGGAGCGGGAGACGAGTCTCGAACTCGCGACCTCAACCTTGGCAAGGTTGCGCTCTACCAACTGAGCTACTCCCGCATATGTCCTGCATCTGCAGCGCTTCGCCGTACAATACGCTGCCAGAAAAATTCTGGAGCGGGAGACGAGTCTCGAACTCGCGACCTCAACCTTGGCAAGGTTGCGCTCTACCAACTGAGCTACTCCCGCGTATTGCTGCGCTACTGCTTCCCCGTCACACACTTGCTTTGTCGTGCAGCGGAGAAGCGAGATTATGTCGAAGGCACATTCGTGTGTCAAGGGCTTTTCCAGCCCTTTTTCCAAAAACGTGCCCCGCCGGCTGCGCGGCGCGGGTCACGCGCCGCCGCGCTCGCGAATCTGCGGCCATGCGAGCTTCATGTAGTACAGCATCGACCAGATCGTCAGCACCGCCGCGAGATACATCAGCCACTCGCCCCACACGCGCGTGTCGATCGTCACGATGCCGAGCGGCAGCGGCGCGTAGAACAGCAGCATCGGAATCGCGACCATCTGGCATGCGGTCTTGAACTTGCCGAGCTGGTTCACCGCGACGCTCTTCGATGCGCCGATCTGCGCCATCCACTCGCGCAGCGCCGAAATCGCGATCTCGCGGCCGACGATCACGAGCGCGATCGCCGCGTCGACCCGCGAAATCTGCACGAGGATCAGCAGCGCGGCCGTCACCATCAGCTTGTCCGCGACCGGATCGAGAAAGGCGCCGAACGACGACGTCTGGTTCCACTTGCGCGCGAGGTAGCCGTCGAACCAGTCGGTCAGCGCGGCGAGGATGAAGATCGCCGCCGCCGCGAAATTGCGGTGCGCGCCGCCCATCACCGTGTCCGGCAGATAGAACACGCCGACGACGAGCGGAATCAGCACGATCCGTACCCACGTCAGGAAAATCGGGAAATTGAACGGCATGGCATGCGGGACAGTAAAGGATTCGCAATTGTGCCGTGTCGACCGGCCTGCCACAAGAACGCCGGCAAGGCAGCAGGCCGCACGGGCGCGTCAGTGAAGCTGCTTGTAGATCTGCTCGGCGAGCGCGTGCGAGATGCCCTCGACGCTCGCGAGCTCCTCGACGCTCGCGGCCACCACGCCGCGCAATCCGCCGAACCGCGCGAGCAGCCGCTGCCGGCGCTTCGCGCCGACCCCCTCGAGCTCCTCGAGCCGCGACGTCTGGCGGGCCTTCGCCCGTTTCGCGCGCATGCCGGTAATCGCGAAACGGTGCGCCTCGTCGCGGATCTGCGCGACCAGCATCAGCGCGGCGCTCTCCTTGCCGAGTTCGAGCGGCGCGCGGCCGTCCGCGAACACGAGCGTCTCGAGGCCGACCTTGCGCCCCTCGCCTTTCGCGACGCCCACCAGCATCGACGTGTCGAGGCCGAGCTCGGTGAACACCTGGCGCGCGATTTCGACCTGACCCTTGCCGCCGTCGATCAGCACGATGTTCGGCAGCAGGCCCGACGCCTCCGCCTGGCGCGTCGACTCGCCGTCGATGCCGGCCGCCTCGTCGACGGCCGCCGCCTGCGCGGCCTGCTCGACCATTTTCTCGTAGCGGCGCGTGAGCACCTGCCGCATCGCCGCGTAATCGTCGCCCGGCGTGATGCCGGTGATGTTGTAGCGGCGGTACTCGCCCGACTGCATCTTGTGATGGTGGTAGACGACGCACGACGCCTGCGTCGCCTCGCCCATCGTATGGCTGATGTCGAAGCACTCGATCCGCAGCGTCGCGAGGTCGTCGCAGTCGTAGCTGAGGGTCTCCGCGAGCGCACGCGTGCGCGCCTGCTGCGAGCCCTGCTCGGACAGCAGGCGCATCAGCGCGATCTGCGCGTTCTGTTCGGCCATCGACAGCCACGCGCGCCGCTGGCCCTGCGGCTGACGCACCAGCGACACCTTGTGGCCGGCCTGCTCGGACAGCAGTTCCAGCAGATCGCGGCTCGCGGGCGCATGGCTGACGACGAGCACCGGCGGCACGCGATTGCCGAGATAGTGCTGCGCGATGAACGCGTCGAGCACCTCGGCCTCGATCGACGCCGCCGCGCCGCCGCGCGCGTTGCCGGATTGTTCCGTGGATACGTCCGGCGCCGCGTCGGCGGTCGCACCGACTGCACCGGCCGCGCCGGCCGCACCGGTTGCATCGGCCGCCTCCGGCGCTTCCGTCTCGTCGCCGAGACCGCCCTCGGCAAGCGTCAACGCGCTTTCGACATGCGTCGGGAAATACGCCTTGTCGCCGAGATGCCGCCCGCCGCGCACCATCGCGAGGTTCACGCACACGCGCCCGCCCTGCGCGACGACGGCCAGGATGTCGACGTCGCTGTCGCTGCCGACCTCGATCGCCTGCTGGTGCAGCACCGTCGCGAGCGAGCTCATCTGGTTGCGCACGGCCGCCGCCTGCTCGAATTTCAGTTCGGCCGCGAACGCATGCATCTTCTGTTCGAGTTCCTTCATCACCTCGGACTGCCGGCCGAGCAGGAAACGCGCGGCATTCGACACGTCGATCGCGTAATCGTCATCGGAAATCGCGCCGACGCACGGCGCCGTGCAGCGGCCGATCTGGTGCAGCAGGCAAGGCCGCGTCCGGTTGTTGAAGACCGAATCCTCGCAGGTGCGCAGCTGGAACACGCGCTGCAGGATCTGGATGCTCTCGCGCACGGCCCATGCGCTCGGGAACGGCCCGAAATACTGGTTCTGCTTGTCGACCGAGCCGCGGTAATAGGCCATGCGCGGAAAGCGGTGCGCGGTGAGCTTCAGGTACGGATACGACTTGTCGTCGCGAAACAGGATGTTGTAGCGCGGCGCGAGCGCCTTGATCAGGTTGTTCTCGAGCAGCAGCGCTTCGGCCTCGGAGCGTGTGACGGTCGTCTCGATGCGCGCGATGCGCGTGACCATCATCGCGATGCGCGGCGACAGCTGCGTCTTCGTGAAATAGCTCGACACGCGCTTCTTCAGGTCGCGCGCCTTGCCGACGTAGAGAACGGCGCCCGCCGTGTCGTAATAGCGATAGACGCCCGGCATGTGCGGCAACTGCGCAAGGAACTTCTTCGGTTCGAACGGGGTATCGGGAGCTTCAGGGGATGTCATGCGTGATCCGGGCGCCTTGTAACGCGGAACGGGTCCATTAGAATCGCCAGTTTAGAGCATTCACCGGCCCGCTTCGATGCCACGCACCACCGCTGCCCCCCTGCCCGCCGCGCCGCTCGCGCCGGGCGAACCGATCGCCTGCGACCTCTTCTGTACGGTGATCGACAATTTCGGCGACATCGGCGTCTGCTGGCGCGTCGCGCGCCAGCTCGCGCACGAACACGGCTGGCAGGTTCGCCTGTTCGTCGACGACCTGCGCACGTTCGCGCGCCTGCTGCCGGGGCTCGATCCCGACGCGCCACGGCAGACGGTCGACTCGATCGCGGTCGAACACTGGCATGCGGAAGCCGGCGACGCGCTGGAAATCGCCGACGTCGTGATCGAGGCGTTCGCGTGCGAGCTGCCCGGCGCGTATCTCGCGGCGATGGCGCGCCGCACGCGTCGCCCGGTGTGGATCAACCTCGAATACCTGAGCGCCGAGGACTGGGTCGCCGATTTCCATCTGCGGCCGTCGCCGCATCCGCGCTACCCGCTGCTGAAGACGTTTTTCTTCCCGGGCCTGTCGGCCGGCACCGGCGGCGTCCTGAAGGAGCGCGACCTCGATGCGCGCCGCCTCGCCTTCGAGACCGACGCGGCGGCACGCGCCGCGTGGTGGCAACGCGCGACCGGCGGCCCGCCGCCGGCGCCCGGCACGACGGTCGTCAGCCTGTTCGCGTACGAGAATCCGGCCGTCGACGCGCTGCTCGCGCAGTGGCGCGACGGCCCGTCGCCCGTCGTCGCACTCGTGCCGGCCGGCCGCGTGTCGCCCGCCGTCGCGCGCTTCTTCGGCGTCGAATCGTTCGGCGCGGGCGCGCACGCACGCAGCGGCAACCTGGTCGCACACGGGCTCGCGTTCGTTCCGCAGGCCGACTACGATCCGCTGCTGTGGGTGGCCGATGCCAACTTCGTGCGCGGCGAGGATTCGTTCGTCCGCGCGCAGTGGGCGCGCAAGCCGTTCGTGTGGCACATCTACCCGCAGGCCGACGACGCGCACCTGCCGAAACTCGACGCCGCGCTCGCGCACCTGTCGGCCGGGCTCGCCGACGCGCCGCGCGCCGCGCTCGAGCGGTTCTGGCATGCATGGAACGGCGCCGGCACGCCCGACTGGGCCGATCTCTGGCAACACCGCGCGGCGCTCGACGCCAACGCGAGCCGCTGGGCCGACGCGCTCGCGGCCGTCGGCGATCTCGCCGGAAAGCTGGCGGAATTCGCAAAATCTCAGTTAAAATAAGCGGTTATCCGACGGCTGACCACGCAAGCGCTCGCTTTGGCGCCCACCGGAACGCGTCTGCTTGGCGCCTCACCCGTTGTGCAACGCTCAGGCACCTATTTATTTGATTTGATCAGGACAGTTTTTTTATGAAAACCGCACAGGAACTCCGCGTAGGCAACGTCGTGCAGATCGGCAGCGATGCCTGGGTTATCGCAAAGACGGAATACAACAAGTCGGGCCGTAACGCCGCCGTCGTCAAGATGAAGATGAAGAACCTGCTGTCCAACGCAGGTCAGGAATCGGTCTACAAGGCTGACGACAAGTTCGAAGTCGTCGTGCTCGACCGCAAGGAAGTGACGTACTCGTACTTCGCCGACCCGATGTACGTGTTCATGGACGCCGACTACAACCAGTACGAAGTCGAAGCCGAAATGATGGGCGAAGCGCTGAACTACCTCGAAGACGGCATGGCTTGCGAAGTCGTGTTCTACAACGAGAAGGCGATCTCGGTCGAACTGCCGACGATCCTCGTTCGCGAGATCACCTACACGGAACCGGCCGTCAAGGGCGACACGTCGTCGGGCAAGGTGCTGAAGAACGCGAAGCTCGCCACGGGCTTCGAACTGCAAGTGCCGCTGTTCTGCAACACCGGCGACAAGATCGAAATCGATACGCGTACGAACGAGTACCGCAGCCGCGCGTAATCGCCAGCGATACCCGCATCGAACAAAGCGCCCTTCGGGGCGCTTTTTGTTTGCCTGGCGCCAACAGCGCGCGACCCGACCCCGATAAAAAGCGCAAAAGCCACCGGTAAAGATATTCAATTTGTATCATCGGTAACTGTTTTACAGCGCCCGATAAATAATGTTCGTTACGCGTTCGGCGGGGCATAAAATCAGTCTTTAATCTGACATGCGGCTGCGGCCCCGGGGGGCCGACAGCCCGCCTCTCTTGACTCGACTCGCGTTCACCATGCCACACGCCCTGATTGTCGAAGACGATCCCAACAGTCTGTCCGGCCTCACTGCGCTGCTCGCCGCGGACGGCTTCTCGGTCGACACTGCCACGTCGCTGGCCGAAGCGCGCACGGCGCTCGGCCGCTCGATTCCCGATGTCGTCCTCGTCGACCTGAACCTGCCCGACGGCAGCGGGTTCGACCTGCTGCAGCACCTGCCGCAGCAACAGCCGAACGGCTCGCTGCCCGTCATCGTGCTGACCGGCAATGCGACGGTCGAGAGCGCCATCGAGGGCTTGCGTCACGGCATCTGGGACTACCTGCTGAAGCCGATCAACATCCCGCGCCTGCGCAGCCTGCTGGCGCGGATCCCCCGTCCGTACGAACTGATCGACGAAGTGCAGTCGCTGCGCGCATCGCTGCGCCATCTCGGCCGCTTCGGCGCGCTGGTCGGCCGCAGCGACGCGATGCAACACGTGTACGACATGATCGAGCACAACGGGCGTACCGAAACGGCCGTCCTGTTCTCGGGCGAGGCCGGTACCGGCAAGAAGCTGGCCGCGCGCACGCTGCACGACCTGAGCCGGCGCCGCAAGGGGCCGTTCGTGTCGTTCGACTGCCGCACCATCGCGCAGGCCGGCCGGCACGGCGCACCGCTCGACAGCGTGCTGTTCGGCCATGAGCGCGGTGCGTTCGATGGCGCCGAGCGACGCGAATCGGGCCTGTTCGAACAGGCCGGCGGCGGCACGCTGTTCCTCGACGAAATCACCGCGCTGCCGCTCGTGCTGCAGGAAGCGCTGCTGCAAGCGCTCGATTCGCAGAACTTCATGCGCATCGGCGGCACGAGCGCGATCGCCAGCGATTTCCGGCTGATCGCCACCACGCGCCGCCCGGCGCGCGAAGCTGTCGCGAACGGCACGCTGCGCGAGGATCTCTGGTTGCGCCTCGACGCGGCGGCGATCACGATGCCGCCGCTGCGCGAGCGCGATGGCGACGCGCTCGCGATCGCGGACGCGCTGATCGACGAACTGAATCGCGACGCGCGCGCAACCGGCCGCAGCACGACCGACAAGCGCGCGGCTCCGGGCTTCGTCCGCGAATGCCTTTCCTACGAATGGCCGGGCAACGTGCGCGAACTGCAGGAACGCGTACGCTTCGCGTACGACGCATCGGGCGACTTCATCGAGACGCTGCGCGCAGGTGAAGCAAGCTTCTCCTCCGGCGCGGCGCTGAACGGCAGCAGCGTGCAGATCAAGGTCGGCACGCCGCTGTCCGACGTCGAGGATCTGCTGATCCGCGCGACCCTCGACGCGGTCGGCGGCACGCGTCACCGTGCGGCGACGCTGCTCGGCATCAGCCCGAAGACGCTGTACAACAAGCTGCAGCGGATGAAGGTGAACTGAGCAGGCGGCGACGGAATACGGGCGCTGGTCGGGTCTGACCGTTAGTTGCGCTCAAGTTCGCCATGCCGACGGCCGATCCGTATCCGCCGCCCGGCAGAAAAAAAGCCGCGCAATTGCGCGGCTTTTTGCTGCGACGGCCGGGATGACGTGAACCGCGCCATCCCCTTCCCGCTCAGGCCAGTGCGCTTTTCAACAACGCCTGCGCCTGCAGATAGGCAGGCTGCGCGACCAGCTTGTCCCACTTGAGCGCCTTGCCACGCGCACGCATCCGTTTGATGCGTCGCACCGACTCGGCCGACGGCTGCGCCTTCAGCCCGTTCAGCACGACCTCGGCCGCATCCGGCTGATTGCAGACGAGCACCATGTCGCACCCGGCGGCAAGCGCGGCGTCGGCCGCCTGCGTGAGCGTGCCGCCTTCGCGCGCGGCCTCCATCGACAGGTCGTCGCTGAAGATCGCGCCCGTGAAGCCGAGCCGCCCGCGCAGGATGTCCTGCAGCCACACCCGAGAGAAACCCGCCGGCCGCTTGTCGACCTGCGTATAGATCACGTGCGCCGGAATCACCGCGGACAGCGACAGGCCGAGCCAGTCGTAAGGCGCGACGTCCTGCTCGAGGATCGCATCGAGCGCGCGGTCGTCGGTCGGCAGGGCGACGTGCGAATCGGCCTCCGCGAAGCCGTGCCCGGGAAAATGCTTGCCGCAGTTCGCCATCCCGGCAAGCGACAACCCGTGGTTCAGGCTCTTCGCGAGAAGCGTGACGACGCGCGGGTCGCGATGGAACGCGCGATCCCCGATCACCGTCGAGTGCCCGTAGTCAAGGTCGAGCACCGGCGTGAAGCTCATGTCGATCCCGCATGCACGCAGTTCGGCGGCCAGGACGTAGCCGACGGCGGTTGCCACCTTCGTCGCGAGCAGCACGTCGCGATCCCACAGCTCGCCGAGGCGACGCATGGCAGGCAGCACCGTGAAACCGTCGGTGCGGAAACGCTGCACGCGTCCGCCTTCGTGGTCGACGGCGATCAGGATATCTTCGCGCACCGCGCGGATCGAGTCGGTCAGCGCGGTCAGTTGCGCGCGGTCCTGGAAATGCCGCGCGAACAGGATCACGCCGCCGGTGTTCGGATGCGCGAGGCGCCGCGCATCGTCGCGCGACAGGGTCGTGCCGACGACGTCGAGCATGACCGGGCCGGGAGTCGTTTTCATCGAATCGGGAATTCCGTCAGGAGGGGGTTCGGGAAACAGGGGCAGGCGCGGCGTCCGTTTCGGCGATCACGAACGACACCGCATAGTCGCGTTCGTCGCTGACCGTCACGCGCGCCGTGATGCCGCGCGCGGCAAGCCAGTCCGCCAGCTCGCCCGACGCGACCACGTACGGCTCGCCGCTCGGGCGGTTGAGCGTCTGCAGCGCACGCCACGTCATCGGCCAGTGCATGCCGAGCCCGATCGCCTTCGAGAACGCTTCCTTCGCGGAAAAGCGCGTCGCCAGGAACGCGATGCCGCGCGCCTCGGAGCGTGCGCGGCGCGCGTGGAACACGCGCAGTTCGTCGGGGCCCAGCACTTTCTCGGCAAAGCGGCCGCCCGTGCGTTCGAGCACGGCCGCGATGCGGCTCACCTGGGCGATATCGGTGCCGATGCCGTAGATCGCCATGTCAGTGCGCGCCGGTACGCCCCGGCGCGGCCGGGTCAGGCACGACGTGCGATGCGCGCCGGCTTGCCATCTTCAGCGTGCGCCGCCGTGCAGCGCGGCCACGCGCGCGGCAACCATGATCGCCTTCATCTCGCGCACCGCGTTGTCCCAGCCCGCGAAGATCGCATGCGCGACGATCGCGTGGCCGATGTTCAGCTCGACGATGCCGTCGATCGCGGCAATCTGCTGCACGTTCGTGTAATGCAGGCCGTGGCCCGCGTTGACCTTCAGGCCGAGCTGCGCGCCGGCCTGCACACCGGCGACGATGCGCTCGTATTCGCGCTGCTGCTCGGCTTCGTCGTGAGCCTCGGCATAACGGCCCGTATGCAGCTCGATCACCGGCGCGCCCGCTTCGTGCGCGGCGCGGATCTGCGTCTCGTCCGGGTCGATGAACAGCGACACGCGCACGCCCACGTCGGCAAGCTGCTTGCACGCCGCACGCACGGCCTCGAAGTGGCCGGCGACATCGAGACCGCCTTCGGTCGTCAGTTCCTCGCGCTTCTCGGGCACGAGGCACGCGTCGTGCGGGCGCACCTCGCATGCGATATCGAGCATCTCGGCCGTCACCGCGCATTCGAGATTCATGCGCGTCTTCAGCAGCGGTCGCAGCTTGCGCACATCCGCATCGACGATGTGGCGGCGGTCCTCGCGCAGATGCAGCGTGATCGCATCCGCACCGGCTTCCTCGGCGGCGAGCGCCGCGCGGATCGGGTCCGGATAGGTCGTGCCGCGCGCATTGCGCAGCGTCGCGACGTGGTCGATGTTCACGCCGAGGTCGATGGCGGTGGGCGTTGTCAGGAAGAAGCTCATAGGTTTTGCAGGTCGATCAGGATCTGACGCGTGGCAAGCGGCGTACCGCCGAGATAGGTGTTCAGCAGGAAGCGCATCAGCGTCTTGCTTTGCGCAACCGTCTGGGCTCGATGGTAATCGTCCTGCTCCATGTCGAGCAACGTCTGTCCGGAAATGACCGGCCAGTGCGACGGAACGTCGTCGTCCGCATTGCGCACGCCGCGCTCGGGATCGAACACGTAGCGGCGGTCAGGCTCGACCGTGCGGCGCGCGACCGTGCGGTTCAGCGCCATCGCGTAGCCGGTCTCGCGCAACAGCACGCGCTCGAACGAGCGCAGCACCTGCACCGCGGGCTCGCCGTGGGCGAGACGCGTGAGGGTCAGCACGTAGTGGTTGAAAAGCGGCGGCTGGGGATCCTCGCGCGCGCAGAATTTGACGAGCAGCTCGTTCGCGTAGAAGCCGCACAGCAGCCCGTCGCCGCCGAGCGGCAGCATCCCGCCGACCCACTCGGCGCCCGTCAGCGTGCGCACCTCGGATTTGCCCGACCAGGACAGCAGCAGCGGCTGGAAGGTCTGCAGTACGCCGCGCAATGCGGAGTGCGGGCGCTTCGCGCCCTTCGCGACGAGCGCGAGCCGGCCATGATCGCGCGTCAATACATCGACGATCAGGCTCGTTTCACGGTACGGATAGCTGTGCAGCACGAACGCCGGCTGCTCGGCGACGCGGAAATCGGACGTGCGAGACGTCGCGCGCCGCGCCTTGCGCGGCGGTTCGGGCGGTGCCGGCAGCGGCGCGTCGTTCGCGCCGGCCGTCACCGCGTCTTCAGTCGACGTCAGCGCGTCATTCGTACCCATAGGCGCGCAGCCCCGCCTCGTTGTCGGCCCAGCCGCTCTTCACCTTCACGAAGGTCTCGAGGTACACGGGGCCGTCGAACAGCTTCTCCATGTCCATCCGCGCCTCGGTGCTGATCTGCTTGAGCTTCTCGCCCTTCTTGCCGATCACCATCGCCTTGTGCGAATCGCGCTCGACAAGGATCGTCGCGAAGATGCGCTTCAAGCGCCCTTCCTCCTCGAACTTGTCGATCAGCACGGTGCTCGTGTACGGCAGTTCGTCGCCGGTCCAGCGGAACACCTTCTCACGCAGGATTTCAGCCGCGAGGAAGCGCGAGCTGCGATCGGTCAGCTCGTCCTCGCCGTAGATCGGCTCGCCTTCCGGCAGGTACGGCTTGATCGTGTCCAGCAGGCGCTTGATGTCTTCCGGCCGCTGCGCCGACAACGGCACGAGCTCGGTGAACTCGCGCAACGTGCTCATCTGCTGCATGAACGGGAACAGCGTCGCCTTGTCGTTCACGCGGTCGATCTTGTTCGCGATCAGCAGGGTCGGCATGCCGGGCGGGATCAGGTCGAGCACCTTCTGGTCATCGGGCCCGAAGCGGCCGGCCTCGATCACGAACAGGATCACGTCGACCGATGTCAGCGTCGACGTGACCGCGCGGTTCAGCGAGCGGTTCAGCGCGGTGCTGTGACGGGTCTGGAAGCCCGGCGTATCGACGAACACGAATTGCGCGTCGTCGAACGTGTTGATGCCGGTGATGCGGTGACGGGTCGTCTGCGCCTTGCGCGACGTGATGCTGATCTTCTGGCCGACGAGTGCGTTCATCAACGTCGACTTGCCGACGTTCGGGCGGCCCACGATCGCGATCATGCCGCAACGGAAACCGGTAGGAGCGGGAGTGTTCATATCGTTTGGGAGACAGGTTCGGAAACGGCCGCGCGGCGCGCGGCACGATCGCTGGGCAATTCAGTGGTCGGCATCGGCCACGCGCGCCTGCGCGGCGGCGACGCTCGCGCCGCCCGGCGGCGTATCGGAATCGGACGCCGCGGCATCGCGTGCGCGAATCGTCGTACGAGTGGCGGGGTCGGAACCGGCGGAAGGCTTGTCGGCCGGCGCAGCCGGATCGACGGCATGGCCTGCCGGCTTGTCGACGGTGCGCAACGCGCCATCGGCGGGCTTGTCCACGGCCTTGTCAGGTCGCTCGGCCGGCTTGTCGGCAACCTTGTCGACCACCGGCTTCGTCGCCCGTTCGCCCTTGTCCGTGGCTGCCTCGACATGCGCCGCGCGAATCGCGGCCATCGGCGCCGCGGCCGGCTCCGCGCCGCTCGCGGCGGCTGCCGCGGACGCAGCCGCCCTGGCCTCGCGCGCCGACGCACGCTCCTTCCGTTCCGGCGAGCGCAGGTCGAGCGCTTCCTGCACGCCCTTCACGCCCGGCACGATTTCGGGTTCGACATGCTTCGACCCGCGCGCATTCTTCGAGCGCTTCGGCTTCGCGGCCAGCATCGGCGCGGCCGCCATCACCTCGTCGAGCGCCTTCTTCGCCGCGGCCTGCTCGGCCGCGCGCCGGCTCGCGCCGGAGCCCGACACCTTCACGTCCAGCTTCGGCACCGTGCATTCGACCTCGAACTGCTGATTGTGCGCCGCACCATGCGTCGCGACGACCGTATAGGTCGGCAGCGCGATCTTGTGCCCCTGCAGGTATTCCTGCAGCAGCGTCTTCGCGTCCTTGCCGAGCGTGCGCGGATCGATGTGGTCGAGAATCGGGATGTAGAGGCGCTTGATGACCCCTTGGGCGGCTTCGAAGCCGCCATCGAGGAACACGGCCCCGATGATGGCTTCGAATGCGTCCGCGAGGATCGACGGCCGGCGGAAGCCGCCGCTGCGCAACTCGCCCTCGCCCAGCCGCAGCCCGTCGGAGATATTCAGGGCCTGAGCAATTTCATACAGCGACTGCTGTTTGACGAGGTTGGCGCGTACGCGCGACAGATCGCCTTCGTCCAGCTTGCTGAAACGCTGGAACAAAAGGGCAGCCACCGCGCAATTCAGAACGGAGTCGCCGAGAAACTCGAGCCGTTCGTTGTGCGTGGCACTGTGACTACGATGGGTCAAAGCCTGGCGCAACAATTCCGCATTGCGAAATTCGTAGCGCAGCCGGCTTTCCAACTGGGATAGGGGCATGTGCAGGAGTATAACGCGGGCGCCGGTCGGGCCGAAACGGCAAGGCCGGACGCGAAAAGGCGTGACGAGGCGGTGTTACCGCCGGTTCTTAAAGTAGTTCGGCAATACGCGACGCGGCCCGTGCGTCGCGCATTGCGAGTGACTCGGCTGCGATCAGTTGAAGGAACCGATGCGCTTCAGGTCGCTGAAGTTCATCCAGATGAAGAACGCGCGGCCGACGATGTTCTGGTCGGGCACGAAGCCCCAGTAGCGGCTGTCCGCACTGTTGTCGCGGTTGTCGCCCATCATGAAGTAGTGACCGGGCGGCACCTTGCAGATCACGCCGCGGCTGTTGTACGTGCAGTTGTCGCGATACGGATAATCGTATGCGCCCATCACGAACGGCGGCACGGCCGGGTTGTTGAGGATCGCGTTCTTCCTGTTGCCGATCGTTTCCTCGAACTGCTTCGCGTAATTCTGGCGCTCGTCGTCGAAGTAATCGGGCAGCGGCGCCTCAGGCACCGGCTGGCCGTTGATCGTGAGCTGCTTGTCCTGATAGGCGACGGTATCGCCCGGCAGGCCGATCACGCGCTTGATGTAGTCAACCGACTCATCCTTCGGATAACGGAACACGACGACGTCGCCGCGCGACAACGGGCTGCCCTGCGTGATCTTCGTGTTCGTGACCGGCAGACGCAGCCCGTATTCGAACTTGTTGACGAGGATGAAATCGCCGACCAGCAGCGTCGGCACCATCGAGCCCGACGGAATCTTGAACGGCTCGACGACGAACGAACGCACGACGAACACCGCGAGAATCACCGGGAAGAAGCTCGCCGTGTACTCGAGCCACCACGGCTGGCGCAGCTTCTCGTCGCGCAGCTTCGAACGCGTCTGCCCCGCGTTTTCGTCCGCGAAACGCTTGTCGATGCGCGACTGCT
The DNA here is from genome assembly GCF_000731655.1 of Burkholderia sp. MSh2. Classification (NCBI taxonomy): domain Bacteria; kingdom Pseudomonadati; phylum Pseudomonadota; class Betaproteobacteria; order Burkholderiales; family Burkholderiaceae; genus Burkholderia; species Burkholderia sp. MSh2. Next base: position 64,650 of record NZ_JPGM01000032.1, read on the forward strand.
GGCGATCGAACTCCTCGATCGCCGAGTCGGCCGCCTTGCGTCGCCGCGGCAGGAACACCAGCTTGTCCAGCACCCACGCTACGCCCGTCAAGACGACGAGCACAAAAAGAATCAGCGCAAAATTCATAAAAGGATCAGTCCTGTTATTTGTCTTCGACGCGCAAGATTGCAAGGAACGCTTCCTGCGGGATCTCGACCGAACCCACCTGCTTCATCCGTTTCTTGCCTGCTTTCTGCTTTTCGAGCAGTTTCTTCTTCCGCGTGATGTCGCCGCCGTAACACTTCGCCAGCACGTTCTTGCGCAGCGCCTTGATGTTCTCGCGGGCGATGATGTGCGCGCCGATCGTGGCCTGGATCGCCACGTCGTACATCTGGCGCGGAATGATCTCGCGCATCTTCGCCGCCACTTCGCGGCCGCGATACTGCGATTGCGACCGGTGGACGATCACCGACAGCGCGTCGACCTTGTCGCCGTTGATCAGCATGTCGACCTTCACGACGTCGGCCGACCGGTATTCCTTGAACTCGTAATCCATCGACGCATAGCCGCGCGACACCGACTTCAGTCGATCGAAGAAATCGAGCACGATCTCGGCCATCGGGATTTCGTAGGTCAGCTGCACCTGGCGGCCGTGATACTGCATGTTGATCTGCGAGCCGCGCTTCTGCTCGCACAACGTGATCACCGAGCCGACGTAGTCCTGCGGCATGTACAGGTTCACCGTGACGATCGGTTCGCGGATCTCCTCGATCTTCGGCGGCTCCGGCATCTTCGCCGGATTCTCGACCTTGACGATCGAGCCACCGTTCATCACGACCTCGTAGACAACCGTCGGTGCGGTCGTAATGAGGTCCATGTCGAATTCACGTTCGAGACGCTCCTGCACGATCTCCATATGCAGGAGACCCAGGAAGCCGCACCGGAACCCGAAGCCGAGCGCCTGCGACACTTCCGGCTCGTACTGCAGCGATGCGTCGTTGAGCTTCAGCTTCTCGAGCGATTCGCGCAGTGCGTCGTACTGGTTCGCTTCCACCGGATAGAGTCCGGCGAACACCTGCGGCTTCACTTCCTTGAAGCCCGGCAGCGCTTCCAGCGCCGGCTTGGCCACCAGCGTGACCGTATCGCCGACCTTCGCGGCGGTCAGTTCCTTGATGCCGGCGATGATGAAGCCCACCTGCCCCGCCGACAGCGATTCGAGATTGCGCGACTTCGGCGTGAACACGCCGATATGCTCGACCGGATACTGCGCGCCGGTCGCCATCAGCTTGATCTTGTCCTTCGGGCGCAGCGTGCCGTTGACGATGCGCACGAGCATCACGACGCCGACGTAGTTGTCGAACCACGAATCGATGATGAGCGCCTGCAGCGGCGCGGCCGGGTCGCCCTTCGGCGGCGGCACCTTCGCGATCAGCGACTCGAGCACGTCCTCGACGCCGAGACCCGTCTTCGCGCTGCAGCGCGTTGCGTCGGTCGCGTCGATGCCGATCACGTCCTCGATCTCCTCGATCGCGTTCTCGGGGTTCGCGGCCGGCAGGTCGATCTTGTTCAGCACGGGCACGACCTCGACGCCGAGCTCGATCGCCGTGTAGCAGTTCGCGACCGTCTGCGCCTCGACGCCCTGGCTTGCGTCGACGACCAGCAGCGCGCCTTCGCACGCGGACAGCGAACGGCTGACTTCGTACGAGAAGTCGACGTGCCCCGGCGTGTCGATCAGGTTCAGGTTGTAGACCTTGCCATCGCGCGCGCGATAGGACAATGCGGCCGTCTGCGCCTTGATCGTGATGCCGCGCTCACGCTCGATATCCATCGAATCGAGCACCTGCGCTTCCATTTCACGGTCGGCGAGGCCGCCGCATACCTGGATGATGCGATCCGCGAGCGTCGACTTGCCGTGGTCGATGTGCGCGATGATCGAGAAATTGCGAATATGATCCATTCAGTGCCGATCAAGCGAAAAAGGCGCGCTCGACGACTGCGGAGCACGCCTTGTAAGTCGGTGAAAAAACGGCTTATTTTAGCCGAAAAGGCCTTCGCCGGGCGGTATTTCGGACGGCGCCCCGCCACGGCCGCCCACCGGGCACCGCCTCGCGCGGCGCGGAGCCGCCCGGCGGCAGGCCGGACTCAGCGCCGGGCCGCCAGCACGCCGCGCACCTTCACGGCGTCGAACCGGTGGCGGCACACTTCCGCACCGTCCAGCAGCAGCACCGGCACGTCCTCGTCGTAGCGGGCGACGAGTGCGGCATCGGCGTCGATGTCGACGTAGTCGACCGCGACGCCGAACTCCGCCGCCACCGGCGCCAGTGCGTCGCGCATGTCGTCGCACAGGTGGCACCAGCCGCGGCCGTAGAGCGTGAACATCGGCGCGTTACTTCTGGCGCGGCCGAACCGGCACGAACTGCGTGTTGTCGCCACGCCGTACGAGCACCGCGACCGCCTTCTGCGGATCGAGCTGCGCGGTCACGTCGGCGAACTGCTTGGCGTTCGCGATGTCGGTATCGCCCACGCGCAGCACGATGTCGCCGCGCTGCAGGCCCGCACGGGCGGCCGGGCCGTCGACGCCGTCGACCTGCACGCCGTTCTTCAGCTTCAGCGTCTTCATCTGTTCCGCCGTCAGGTCGCTGACGGTCAGGCCGAGCGCATTGGCCTGGCGCGGCTTCTGCGGCGCGTTCTTGCGCTGCTCGGCCTTCGCGGTCGATTCGGCCGGCGTCTCGGCGATCGTGATCGGCAAATCGCGTGCCTGACCCTTTCGCCACACGCTGACCGTCGCCTTCGTGCCCGGCTTCGTGTCGCCGACCATGCGCGGCAGGTCCGACGCGGTATCGACCGAACGGCCGTTGAACTTCAGGATGATGTCGCCCGGCTGAATGCCCGCCTTGTCGGCCGGGCCGCCCGGCTCGACGCTGCTGACGAGCGCGCCCTCGGCCTTCGGCAGCCCGATCGAATCGGCCACGTCCTTCGTCACCTCGCCGATCGCCACCGCGATCCGGCCGCGCGTGACCTTGCCGGTCGCCTTCAGCTGGTCGGCCACGCGCATCGCCTCGTCGATCGGAATCGCGAACGAGATGCCCATGAAGCCGCCGGTACGGCTGTAGATCTGCGAGTTGATGCCGATCACCTCGCCCTGCATGTTGATCAGCGGGCCGCCCGAGTTGCCGGGGTTCACGGCCACGTCGGTCTGGATGAACGGCAGGTAGTCGCCCGTGTTGCGGCTCTTCGAGCTGACGATGCCGGCCGTGACCGTGTTGTCGAGACCGAACGGCGAACCGATTGCGACGACCCACTCGCCGACGCGCACCTTGTTCGAGTCGCCGATCGCGACGACCGGCAGGTTCGACGCCTGGATCTTGACGACCGCGACGTCGGTGCGATCGTCGACGCCGATCAGCTTCGCCTTGAACTCGCGCTTGTCGGTCAGCGTCACGTAGATGGTGTCCGCATCGTCGACGACGTGCGCGTTGGTCATCACGTACCCGTCGGCCGATACGATGAAGCCGGAACCGACGCCGCGATTCTGCTCGGTGTCGGGCGGGTTGTCCGGCGCCGGCGCATTCTTCGAGCTGCCGCCGCCATTGCCGCTACCGCCGCCGGGCGCCTGCGGCAGCGGAATGCCGAAGAAGCGCCGGAAGAATTCCGACATGTCGCCGTCGTCGAAGCCCGGCGGGAGCATCCCGCGCGGGCCGCTGCTCGTCGGCACGTTCGCGGTGGTCCGGATGTTCACGACGGCCGGCCCGACCTTTTCGACCAGATCGGCGAAGTCGGGCAGGCTGGCAGCGGGAGCCGTCACCGCGAGCGCGGTGTGCGGCACGAGGGGCAGGCTGGCAGACAATGCCGCCGCCGCGAGCCATTTGCGCAGCGTGAGTTTCATCATGTCGGAAGCCGTAGCGTTACTTGGAAGCCTTGTATTCTATGGCAGACGCGAACTGCTGCAACGTAGCCGGCGGCACTTCGCCGAGCACGGTGATCCAGTAGTCGCCGCGGCGCTTCACGAGTACGTTCGTCGCCCCGGTGCTGCCCGCGCCTTCCTTGCGCGAATTCTTTTCGGCCGGCTCGATGAAAACCGAGATCGTCGCGAGACCGTCGGTGAACACGGCCTGATCGACCGGGATCGGCGGCTCGCCGGCGTCGCGCGCGGCCATCGGCCGGCGCACTTCACGAATCTTCTGGAAGCCGGCAACGCTCGGCGCGAGCTGCCAGCCCTGCGCCTCCATGTCGACCGCCGCGACCGGCGGGCGCACGATCGTCCAGCCGCTCAGGTTGCGCATGCCGGCCGCGATCGCGGCCTTGTCGCCGCTCGCGCCGCCCGTCTGCAATTGCGAGAACGCAATCTGCTCGAGCACGCGATCGGTCGCATCGAGCGTCTGCGAACGCAGCAGCAGCCCCGTGCGCGCGTCGACCCACAGCTTGTACGTGAAGCGGTAGGCATCCTTCGGCACGAGCTCGACGACCTGCGCATCGATCCCGGCCACGCGATCCTTGCCCAGCGACTTCGCATCGTACACGGACATCACGTGATCGCCGCTCGCACCGAGCAGCGCCGGGAACGAGTCGCGCGTCTGACGGCGCTCGACCACGCACAGCTTGCGCTCGGGCACGAACGTGTAAAGCTCGTCGTTGTGCCGCAGCAGCTTGCGCGGCTTGCCGTCGAGCGTCTCGATCCGCTCGAATTCGCCGTCGCGGGACGCGACGTGCGCGATCCGCGACGACTGTACGTACCCGCCGCGCTGGTAGACGAACGTGCCCTCGTAGCTCTGCTGCTGCGCCGCCTGCTGGACGCGGTCGAGCCAGTCCGCGGCGCCCTTGCGGGTCGCGACTGGATCGTCCGGTTGCTGGGCGCTGGCAGGGAGGGATTGAACGGACAACAGGGCGGCTGCGCAAAGCAGGAGGGCCGGCAGCCGCTTCCATCCGGAGATGGCGTGATTCAACTGCAATGTCCGCATCGGGTTTATTGGCCTGGCGTGGTGGTCACGGCAGCGCGGATCAGCGGCATCGAACCCGTGACGACGGGCTGCTGCGCGAATTGCTGGTGCGCTTCAAGGTATTGGTCGAGGCTCGCGTCGCGAATGATGTTGACGTCCTGCAGCCCCGGCTGGGCCGATGCCTGCGCAACCGCCACGCGCTGCAGGTTGCCGCCTTGCGGCGCACCGGCCGACGCGACCTGGACGGCGCCCGGGGCGCCGGCCGTCTGCATTTGCGGAACGACGATCCACGTGAGCGTGGCCGCCGCCGCGGCGACCGCGAACGCGGGCACGACACGCCGGCGCAGCGACAGCAGCCTGCGGGCGACAGGCGCGGCCGCAGGCGCGAGCAGGTGCGGCTCGCTTTCGAGCACCGCCGACATGCGGGCGGTGAACGCGACGCTCAGCGCGGGCGACAGCGCGAGCTCGTCGGAGCGCAGCGCATCGCCGATCAGGTGGTAATGGGCCCACGCAGCGCGATCCGCGCGGTCGAGCTCAGCCAGAAACTGCCCGTTGTCCGGGCCATCGAACATTTCGCCGTCGACCAGCGCGGAAAGGCGCTCGCCGCGCGAGCACGTTTGCGACTGCGTATTGACCGACCCCATGATGCTCCCCATCTTGCACACCCCGTCGTGACTTCACGACTCTAACCGTAACTAGACCCCGACCCGCGTCGCTCCGCCTGTCGCGCTTACCAGCGCTTGCCTTCGGGCGTATCGAGCAGCGGACGCAATTTCGCAGCGATTGCCTCGCGTGCACGGAAGATCCGCGACCGGACCGTCCCGATCGGACAGCCCATCATTTCCGCGATCTCTTCGTAGCTCAGGCCCTCGATCTCGCGCAGCGTGATTGCCTGACGCAGTTCCTCGGGCAGCAGAGCCATTGCAGCGTTGACCGTCTCGGCAATCTGCTTGCTCATCAACATCGACTCAGGCGTGTTGATATCCCTTAGTTGGTCTGCATCGGAGAAAGTTTCCGCTTCCTCCGCATCGGCCTCGGTCGAGGTCGGTGCCCGGCGGCCTTGCGTCGCAAGGTAGTTCTTCGCCGTATTGACGGCAATCCGGTACAACCACGTATAGAACGCCGATTCGCCGCGAAATTGCGGCAGCGCACGATACGCCTTGATGAACGCGTCCTGGGCCACATCCTCGACCTCGGCGGGATCCCGCACGAGGCGCGAGATCAGCCGAATGATCTTGCGGTGGTATTTGGAGACCAGGAGTTCGAACGCCGCCTTGTCGCCCTTCTGTACGCGCTCGACCAGAGCCTGATCGATTTCTTTTTCACTCACCTGACAAATCCGTTAACTAGGGATGCAACGCGGAGCGTTATTGTAGCGTTCCCGCGCCGGCCGCTTGTTACGGTCGGTAACTGCGCCGCCGTCATGCCCGCCCCGCCGTGCCCGACGTTCTCGCCAGCACGGAAAGCGCGCTGAACGACGCGGCATCCAGCGCATCGGCCGGGATCAGCAGCGGCCGGGCCCGCCGGGCGCCCTGCCCGACCGTCAGCACCAGCAGCAGGCTGCTCCAGTGCGCATGGCCCGTCACGCGGCCGCGGGCCAGCAGACGCCCGGTGCGGCCAAACGCCGCGACTTCCCCGAATGCGTCGATCCGCAGCTCGGCCGGCAACCGGCGGGCGCAGGCCCGCGCGGCGTACACGGCGAGCAGCGCGGCCGTCGCGGCCGCCACGCAGGCGCCGCCGGCCGCGCCTGCGCGCGGCGCCCAGAACAGGTAGACCGACGCGGCAGCCGATGCGACGAACGCCGCCAGCACGAGATACAACACGGCCGAGGCCCGCAACGCAAAACGCTGCGGACGCCCGGCCGGAACATCGAATGGACTCGTCAAGCGATTGCGGCGTCAGACGCGCTTGAACACCAGCGTGCCGTTCGTGCCGCCGAAGCCGAAGTTGTTCTTCACGGCGACGTCGATCTTCATGTCACGCGCGGTATTCGCGCAGTAATCGAGATCGCACTCCGGGTCCTGGTTGAAGATGTTGATGGTCGGCGGCGACACGTTGTTGTGCAGCGCCAGCACCGTGAACACCGACTCGAGGCCGCCCGCGCCGCCCAGCAGGTGGCCCGTCATCGACTTCGTCGAGTTCACGACGATCTTGTACGCGTGCTCGCCAAAGGCCGCCTTCACCGCGTCGGACTCGTTCTTGTCGCCCAGCGGCGTCGACGTGCCGTGCGCGTTCAGGTACTGGACCTCGTCCGCGTTCACGCCGGCGTCGCGCAGCGCCGCGACCATGCAGCGGCGCGGGCCGTCCATGTTCGGCGCGGTCATGTGGTACGCATCGCCCGTCATGCCGAAGCCGGAGACTTCCGCGTAGATCTTCGCACCGCGCGCCTTGGCCGCCTCGTACTCCTCGAGCACCATCACGCCGGCGCCCTCGCCCAGCACGAAGCCGTCGCGATCCTTGTCCCACGGACGGGATGCGGTCGCCGGATCGTCGTTGCGGGTGGACAGCGCGCGCGCTGCCGCGAAACCGCCGATGCCGAGCGGCGACACCGTCGACTCGGCGCCGCCCGCGACCATCACGTCGGCGTCGCCCGCCTGGATCAGGCGCGCTGCGAGGCCGATGCTGTGCAGGCCGGTCGTGCAGGCCGTCACGGCGGCGAGGTTCGGGCCCTTCAGGCCGAACATGATGCTCAGGTGGCCCGAGATCATGTTGATGATCGAACCGGGCACGAAGAACGGCGAGATCCGGCGCGCGCCGCGATCGACGTAGGTCTGGTGCGTGTCTTCGATCATCGGCAGGCCGCCGATGCCGGAACCGACCAGCACGCCGATGCGTTCCGCATTGGCTTCGTTCACTTCCAGCCCGCTGTCCTTGATGGCCTGGACGCCGGCGGCGATGCCGTAGTGGATGAACGTATCCATGTTCCGGGCTTCCTTCGCCGGGATGTACTCCTCGGCGCTGAAACCCTTCACTTCGCCCGCGAAATGGACGGCGAGGTTCGACGGATCGAACTTCGTGACGGTAGCGATACCGGACTTGCCGGCGACGAGATTGGCCCAGCCGTCGGCAACATTATTGCCAACAGGCGAAATCAGCCCCAGGCCTGTAACAACAACACGACGGCGGCTCACGGTAACCTCTTTTGCATTATTGGATGACAAAAACAAAAGCCACAGTGGCCACAGGAACCAGCCCTGCGAGCCCTGTGGCTGTTAGTCCGTCCGGCGCGAAGCCGGCAGGATGACGCGTCAATCGCGAAGATCGCGGCGACGTGGCGAACAAGCGCGAAAGGCGCTTACGCCTTGACGTTTGCGCGAGCGTAGTCGATCGCTTGCTGAACGGTCGTGATCTTCTCTGCTTCTTCGTCCGGGATTTCCATGCCGAACTCGTCTTCGAGAGCCATCACCAGTTCGACCGTGTCGAGCGAGTCGGCGCCGAGGTCGTTCACGAACGAAGCTTCGTTCTTGATCTCGCCTTCAGCGACGCCCAGTTGTTCAGCGACGATCTTCTTGACACGTTGTTCGATGTTGTCCATTACCCCTCCGAGGGAAAGTTCAGATTTACAAGTGCGCGCATTTTATCAGGTTTGCTGACGCCAAAACGCGCGTTGGCTTGATGGTCGATCAAGCGCCGATCCGCCTGAAAAACGGGATACGGCGCGGATGGTAAACGAAAACCGTTACGACATGTACATGCCGCCGTTCACGTGCAGCGTCGTGCCGGTAATGTAACCGGCCTGCGGCGATGCGAGGAACGCGACGGCATGGGCGATGTCTTCCGGGCTGCCGAGGCGGCCGAGCGGAATCTGGGTCTTGAGCGCGGCCTGTTGTTCTTCCGGCAGCGTCTTCGTCATGTCGGTGTCGATGAAGCCCGGCGCCACGCAGTTCACCGTGATTCCGCGGCTGCCGATTTCCCGCGCGAGCGCGCGGGTCATGCCCGCGACGCCGGCCTTCGCGGCCGCGTAGTTGACCTGGCCGGGGTTGCCGGCCGAGCCGACCACCGACGTAATGTTGATGATACGGCCGCCGCGCGCCTTCATCATCGGGCGCAGCACCGCGCGCGACAGGCGGAATACCGACTTCAGGTTGGTGTCGATCACCGCGTCCCAGTCTTCATCCTTCATCCGCATCGCGAGCTGGTCCTGCGTGATGCCCGCGTTGTTGACGAGCACGTTCAGCGCGCCGAATTCCTTCACGGTCGCATCGATCAGCGCCTCGGCGGCGGCCGTGTCGTTGACGTTCAGCACCGCGCCGCGCCCCGTGACGCCCGCTTCCGCGAATGCCGCGGTGATCGCGTCAGCGCCCGATTCGCTCGTCGCCGTACCGATCACCGTCGCGCCCAGGCGCGCGAGTTCGAGCGCGATCGAGCGGCCGATGCCGCGCGACGCGCCGGTGACGATCGCAACCTGTTTATCGAGAGTCTTGTCCATGAATCGAGTTTCCGTCTCTTGAAAAAAGGCGCCGCGTCAGGCGGTCACCAGCTTGAGCGCTTCGTCGAGCGACGCCGGATCGAATACCGACGCGCCCGTCAGGTTGCCGTCGATGCGTTTCGTCAGGCCGGCGAGCACCTTGCCCGGACCGCATTCGATCACGTGCGTGACGCCCGTGCCGGCGATGTGCCGCACGCATTCGACCCAGCGCACGGGGCCTGCGGCCTGGCGCACCAGCGCATCCTTGATTGCGGCCGGATCGCTGACCACGGCGACGTCGATATTATTGACGACCGGAATCTGCGGCGCCTTGACGTCGACGCTCGCGAGATAGTCGCGCAACTGGTCCGACGCCGGCTTGAGCAGCGACGAATGGAACGGCGCCGACACCGGCAGCGGCAGCGCGCGCTTCGCACCCTTCGCCTTCGCGATTTCGCAGGCCTTTTCGACCGCGGCCTTGTTGCCGGCGATCACGACCTGCGCGGGCGCGTTGAAATTCACCGCTTCGACGATCCCTGCTTCCGCGGCTTCGGCGCACACCGCGCGCACCGTGTCGTCGTCGAGGCCCAGGATGGCGGCCATGCCGCCCTGGCCCACCGGGACGGCCGTCTGCATCGCCTGCGCGCGGAAGCGCACGAGCGGCACGGCATCCTTGAACGCGAGCGCGCCGGCCGCGACGAGCGCCGTGTATTCACCGAGGCTGTGCCCGGCGACGATCGACGGCGCCGGGCCGCCCGCCTGCTGCCATGCGCGGTAGCACGCATATGCGGCGGTCAGCATCACGGGCTGCGTGTTGGCGGTGAGATTCAGCTCTTCGGCCGGGCCTTCGGCGATCAGCTTGCCGAGATCCTGATTGAGTGCATCGGACGCTTCCTGGAGCGTCTCGCGCACGATGGCCAGATCGGCAAATGCATTGAGCATGCCGACCGCCTGCGAGCCCTGCCCCGGAAAAACGAATGCAAATTTCATATCGTCCCCAATTGAATCGATTCGGACGGCGCGCACGAACGGCGCGCCGGTGGGATCCGCGCGCGGCAATCGCGCGCCGCGGATCAGTAGCGGAAGACCGACGCGCCCCAGGTGAAGCCGCCGCCGACGCCTTCGATCAGCACGTGCTGACCGCGCTGGATGCGGCCGTCGCGCACCGCGGCGTCGAGCGCCAGCGGGATCGACGCGGCCGACGTGTTGCCGTGCTGGTCGACCGTCACGACCATGCGATCCTGCGGCAGGCCGAGCTTGCGGCAGGTGCTGGTCATGATGCGGATGTTGGCCTGATGCGGAATCAGCCAGTCGATCTGCTCGGGCGCGAGATTCGCCTTCGCGAGCGCCTCGATCGCGACCTTTTCAAGGACGTTGACCGCCAGCTTGAACACGGCCTGCCCGTCCATGTGCAGGAACGCGCTGCCCTCGATCACGCCGCGGTTCACGTTGCCCGGCGTGCAAAGGATGTGCGAGTAGCTGCCGTCCGCGTGCAGCGCGCTGCCGAGCACACCCGGCTCGTCCGATGCGGACAGGACCACCGCGCCCGCGCCGTCGCCGAACAGCACGCAGGTCGTGCGGTCCTTGAAGTCGAGAATGCGCGAGAACGTCTCCGCACCGACGACGAGCGCCGTGCGGTGCTGGCCGCTGCGGATGAAGCTGTCGGCCGTCGCCACCGCGTACGCGAAGCCCGAACACACGGCCTGCACGTCGAGCGCCGCGCCGCCGTTCTTGATGCCGAGCTTGCTCTGCAGCAGGCACGCGGTGCTCGGGAACACGAAATCGGGGGTCGAAGTCGCGACGATGATCAGGTCGATCGACTGCGGATCGATATCGGCCATCTCGATCGCGCGGCGCGACGCCTCGAGCGCGAGATCGCTCGTCGTGACGTCCGGCGCGGCAAAATGACGCGCATGGATGCCCGTGCGCGCCACGATCCATTCATCGCTCGTCTCGATGCCTTCCTTCGCGAGACGATCGGTCAACTGCTGGTTCGTGACGCGGTCAGGCGGCAGATAACTGCCCGTGCCGAGCACGCGGGAATAGAGAGTCGATTGGGCCATTTATGCTTTAGAGGATTGCGCAGCGGAAGGTTCGGCGTGATGGCCTGCGGCCGGGCTTGCACGGCCCGCGCCGCCCGCGTCGTGTTCGCCATCGCCGAGCGACACTGAATTATCCGCCATCGCGCGCGCGAGGCGCTCCAGCACGCCGTTTTTGACGGCATCATACCCGCGTTTGATCGCCCACTCAAACGCGTAGGCGTCGGCCGAACCATGGCTCTTGATCACGAGGCTCTTGAGCCCCAGCAGCGCCGCGCCGTTGTACTGGCGGTGGTCGACGCGCTTCTTGAAACGCATCAGCACGGGCAGCGCGAGCAGCGCCATCAGCTTCGACATCAGCGACCGGCCGAACTCCTCGCGGATGATGTCGGACAGCATCTGCGCGAGCCCCTCGGACGTCTTCAGCGCGACGTTGCCGACGAAGCCGTCGCACACGATCACGTCGACCGTGCCCTTGTAGATGTCGTTGCCTTCCACGTTGCCGCGGAAATTCAGCGTGCTGGCGCGCAGCAGTTCACCCGCGCGCTTGATCGTTTCATTGCCCTTGATCACCTCTTCGCCGATGTTCAGCAGGCCGATCGTCGGGCGCTCCTTGCCTTCGAGCGCGGCCACGAGCGCATGCCCCATCTCCGCGAACTGCAGCAGGTGCTGCGGCTCGCAGTCGACGTTCGCGCCGAGGTCCAGCATCATCGTATAACCGGTCGGGTTCGGCAGCGCGAACGCGATCGCGGGCCGCTCGATGCCGGGCAGCGTCTTGAGTACGTAACGGGAAACGGCCATCAGCGCGCCGGTATTGCCGGCGGAGATGCAGGCCTGCGCCGCGCCTTCCTTGACGTGGTTGAGTGCGACGCGCATCGAAGAATCCTTCTTCTTGCGCAGCGCCACTTCGACAGGGTCGTCCATCGCCACGACTTCGGTGGCGGGAACGACGGTCAGCGCGGGATCGTCGAGGGCTTTCAGCTTCTTCAGCTGAGCGCGGATCGCGCTTTCGATGCCGACGAGCATCAGATGCGCATCGGGATGCGCGCGGACGAACTTGACTGCCGCGGGAACGGTCACGGACGGGCCGTGGTCGCCTCCCATGCAATCGATTGTGAGCTTTACGGTCATGGAATGCGACGAATTTCAGGCACAAAAAAGCGGCAGTTGAATGCCGCCTTTTTGTTGCGCCAGGAAAGTGTCAAGCGAACCAGTTGTCACGCGAACGGCGAGCGTAGCGCGCAACGCGTGACTTGACGCTTAGTCGTTCTTCGTCTTGACGACTTTCTTGCCGCGATAGTAGCCGTTCGGGCTGACGTGGTGACGCAGATGCACTTCACCCGTGCTCGGCTCGACTGCCAGCGGCGCTGCCGTCAGGAAATCGTGCGAACGATGCATGCCGCGCTTCGACGGCGACTTCTTGTTTTGCTGGACTGCCATGACTAACTCCTAAATAATTTTCCGGATTCTAACACAGCCCGATCCGGCGCTTAACTACCCTGGCCCAAAGCCCTTACGCCTTCCCGCGCCACAACTGCTTAGTGTTTCTTGGTGCCGTCACCGCCCTTCTTCAACGCTTCCAGCGCTGCGAACGGATTCGGCCGTTTGCCTTCGTCCCCGGCTTCGTCGGATTCTTCATCCGCCTCTTCCGCGGGACCGCTCGCACCCGACACGAGGCTTTCGTGAACTGCCGGGCAAACCTCGTGCTTGGGCACGAGCGGCAACGAAAGCAGCAATTCCTCTTCGATCAAGTCGACGAGATCGAACTGGCGTGAGCCCACGATCACATCGGCTTCATCGTCGTCGAGCGGAAATTCTTCAGCCTCTTCTTCGGACGCGACGACCCGGTACGTCATGTCGATGTCGAACGCCTGGTCGTACGGGGTCATGCAGCGCTGGCACGTCAGCCATGCATGGCCGTGCACCGCAAGACGCAGATACGGCTGCTGCCCGTCGGTGCCGTCGTCCTGCAGCTCCTTCTGGGTGAACCCTTCAGCCTGCCACGTGAAGGCCGTGTCGCGATCGGGCGCGTCCGCCGGCACTTCGTTCAACATGCGCGGCAACTGCGAGAGGTGCATCGCCCCTGCTGCCTGCCGCCCGCTGCGGGCGAACTCGAACAGGTCGACCGCGCGCGGATCGAGTGGCGCCGAAGCAGGTTTGCCAGAAGAAATGTTCATGTGCGCTCCTGCCTACAGGCTGACTTGCGGATCCGGCTTGGCGCCGCTCCCGTACGGGTTACCGTACCGTACTTTACTTCCGAAGACCCGGCAGGCGCCACCACAACGGAAGCCTGCCGACGAAAAGCGGGAAAGCATACCTGTTTTACCTTTTGCGGTCAATCACTTAAGCTTGCGTCCTCGCAACGCTGCGCCACCCCTGTCGACTTACCGATCCAACCGACCATGCCGGATACCGTTTGCCGCCCGCCGCGGCTGATTCTTGCCTCCAGTTCCCGCTACCGCCGCGCGCTCCTCGAGCGCCTCGGCCTGCCCTTCGACGTCATGTCGCCCGATCTCGACGAAACCCCGCACGACGGCGAAACGCCGGCCGCGACCGCGCTGCGCCTCGCCGGCGCGAAGGCCCGCGCCGTCGCCGGCGCGATCGACGCGCCGGACGGCGTGCTCGTGATCGGGTCGGATCAGGTCGCGACCTTCGACGGGCTTCAGATCGGCAAGCCCGGCACGCACGAGCGCGCGCTCGCGCAACTCGTGTCGATGCAGGGCCGCGAAGTCGAATTCCATAGCGCGCTTTGCCTGTACGACAGCCGTACGGGCGACACGCAGATCGAGGACATCGTTACGCGCGTGCGCTTCCGTTCGCTGCCGGAGGCCGAACTCGACGCGTACCTGCGCGCGGAAACGCCGTACGACGTCGCCGGCAGCGCGAAGTCCGAAGGGCTCGGCATCGCGCTGCTCGACGCAATCGACTCGAACGACCCGACCGCGCTCGTCGGCCTGCCGCTGATTGCGCTCACGCGAATGCTGCGCGCCGTGCAATATCCGCTGTTTGCCACCACCCAAGGAGACCGCGCATGACGACCGGCACGCTCTACCTCGTTCCGAACACGCTGGGCGAAGGCGACGAATCGATGCTCGCCGCCGTGCTGCCCGCTGCCGTGCAGGCGCGCGCCGGCACACTCGGCTATTACGTCGGCGAAAACGCGAAGACGACGCGCGCCTTTCTGAAGAAGATCGGCACGACACGCCCGATCCAGGAAATCGAGATCCGCGAACTGAACGTCAATACGCCGGCCGGCGAAATCGACCGGCTGCTCGCCCCCGTGCTGACCGGCACGGACGCCGGCCTCGTCTCGGAAGCCGGGTGCCCGGCGGTCGCCGACCCGGGCGCGTTGCTGGTCCGCCGCGCGCACGAGCGCGGCGTGAAGGTCGTGCCGCTCGTCGGGCCGAGTTCGATCCTGCTGGCGCTGATGGCATCGGGCCTGAACGGCCAGAGCTTTGCGTTCAACGGGTACCTGCCGGTCGATGCGGCCGCGCGTGCGAAACGCCTGCGCGAACTCGAGCAGATGTCGCGCAAGGCCCGTCAGACGCAGATCTTCATCGAAACGCCGTATCGCAATCAGGCGATGCTCGACACGCTCGTCGCGACTTGCGCGCCGTCGACGCAAATCTGCGTCGCCGCGGACCTGACCCTCGCGACCGAGACGATCGCGAGCCGCACCGTCGCGGACTGGAAAAAGGCGCCCGCCCCGAATCTGCACAAGCGCCCCGCGATCTTCCTGCTGCTCGCCAACTGAAACAGCCGGCAGCGGCTGGCCGGCGGGTTGCCACGGCCCGCCGATTGCCGGTCAGCGCAGGCTGACCGACGCGCCGCCGGCCGTCAGCGCCTTCATCGCGGCGCCGCCGACGGCCGCGCCGAACTTGCGCGCGACACGGTTCGTCAGGCTTTCCTTCACCGTGTAGTCGACGAGATCGGGCGCCTTCAGCACGTCGCGCGCGACGGTGTCGGTCGTGCCGTAGCCGTCGGCGAGCCCGAGTTCAACGCTCTTCTCGCCGGTCCAGAACAGGCCTGAGAACATGTCGGGCGTCTCGTGCAGCCGTTTGCCGCGGCCATCCTTCACGGCCTTGATGAACTGCGCGTGCACCTGGTCGAGCAACGCCTGCGCATGCGCGTCCATCTTCGCCGTCTCCGGCGAGAACGGATCATAGAAGCCCTTGTTTTCGCCCGACGTATGCAGGCGCCGCTCGACGCCGAGCTTGCCCATCAGCCCGGTGAAACCGAAACCGTCCATCAGCACGCCGATAGACCCGACGATGCTCGCCTTGTCGACGAAGATCTTGTCGGCCGCGGCCGCGATGTAATAGCCGCCCGACGCGCACATGTCGGTCACGACGACATACAGCGGCTTGTCCGGGTGCTTCGCGCGCAGCCGCCGGATCTCGTCGTAGACCATCCCGGCCTGCACCGGGCTGCCGCCCGGGCTGTTGATCCGCAGCACGACGCCGGCCGTGCCGTCGTCGTCGAAGGCGGCGTCGAGCGCGGTGTTGATGTCGTCGGCGTTCGCATTGACGCCGGCCGCGATCTCGCCGTCGATCGTCACGAGCGCCGTATGCCGCCCGCTCGACGCAAACTTCGAATCGCTCGAGAAATCGATCAGCGCAAATGCGAACAGCACGAACACGCCGAGGAACGCAAAGCGGAAGAAGATCTTCCAGCGCCGCGCCGCACGCTGCTCCTTCACGGCCGCAAGCGCGATCCGCTCGAGCGCGGCGCGCTCCCAGTTCGGTTCACGGTTGTCGGGACGGGAGACGGAATCGGGAGAATTCGGTTGGTCGGCCATGCGGAGTCGTCGTTAATCGGTCGTAGCGGGACGCAGGTCGGCGTCGGGCACCCAGAATACCGCACGCCCGTCGGACGTGTCGCGCTCGTCGACCTCGACCGGCCGCAGCCGGCCGCCCCGGCACGGGCCGCCGACGCACTTGCCGGTATTCGGCTCGTAGATTGCACCGTGCGTCGCGCACATCAGGTAAAGGCCCGACGACTCGAAGAACTGCCCTTCGGCCCAGTCGAGCTCCATCGGCACGTGCGCGCAGCGGTTCAGGTAACCGTATGCGCGGCCGTCGTAACGCACGAAGAACACGACGGCCTGCTCGCCGCGCAGCGTCGCCTCGACCCGTACGCCGGCGCCGCCGTCGGCCAGCGCGTCCGATGCGCACACGCGCACGGCGGGCGTGGCGTTCGCCGTGCTCATGCGTGCTCCCGCAGCCACTCGCCCAGCGCGGCCACGTCCGGCGCAACGAAGCGCGGCGCCAGCGCGGCCAGCGCATCGGCCGTGTGCGCGCCGTACGCGACGCCGACGCCGGCCGCCCCGGCACTCGCGGCCATCTGCAGGTCGTGCGTCGTATCGCCGATCATCACGGTGCGCGACAGATCCTGCCCCAGTTCGCGGGTCAGTTCGTGCAGCATCGCCGGATGGGGCTTCGAGAACGTTTCGTCCGCGCAGCGCGTCGCATCGAACACGCTCGTCAGCTTCGACTGGTCGAGCACGCGGTTCAGCCCGACGCGCCCCTTCCCTGTGGCGACCGCAAGCAGGTAGCCCGTATCGCGCAACTCCGCGAGCAGTTCGCGCACGCCGGCGAACAGCTCGATGCGCTGGTCGTCGAGCAGATAGTGGTAGCGGTAGCGTTCGGCCAGCCGCGGATAGTCGGACGGATCGAGGGTCGGAGCCGTAATCTGCAGCGCATCGCGCAGGCCGAGGCCGATCACGTAGCGCGCCGATTCGTCGGAGGGTTTGGGCAGACCGAGGTCGCGACATGCCGCCTGGATGCTGTGCGCGATATGCGCAGTCGAATCCATCAGCGTGCCGTCCCAGTCGAAGACGATCAGGTCAAATTGCTGTCGGGCCATGCGGTTCAGGCGGTATCGCGCAATGCGCGGAGTTGGTCGAGAAAGCGCCGGCAGTCATCCGGCAACGGTGCGTCGAATCGCAGTGCCTCGCCCGTCAGCGGATGGGCGAGCTGCAACCGGTGCGCATGCAGGAACATCCGTTTCAGCGACGGCTGCGCGTTCGCGCGGGCCAGCGCCTTGTTCAGTGCGAAATCGCCGTACTTGGCGTCGCCGACGATCGGCAGGCCGAGATGCGCGAGGTGCACACGGATCTGATGGGTCCGACCCGTTTTGAGTTCCGCCTCGACGAGCGCGTACTCGGGCCAGCACTCGACAAGGTTGAAAACCGTGTGCGACGGCAGGCCGTCGTCCTGCACGCGCACGCGGCGCTCGCCTTCCGGGGTCGAATACTTGAACAGCGGCGCCTTCACCGCGCGGCGGCGCCCCCAGTCCGACTGCCACTCGCCGTGCACGCACGCGAAATAGCGCTTGTCCATCCGGTTCTCGCGGATCTGCTCGTGCAGGCCGACGAGCGCCGTGCGCTTCTTCGCGAGCATCAGGATCCCGGACGTCTCGCGGTCGAGCCGGTGCACGAGTTCGAGGAATTTCGCGCGCGGGCGCGCCTGGCGCATCTGCTCGATCACGCCGAACGCGACGCCGCTGCCGCCGTGCACGGCGACGCCGGCCGGCTTGTTGATGACGAGCATCGCGTCGTCCTCGAACAGCACGTCGAAATGCGCGGGCGGCACGATGGGCGCATCGGCGCGCGCGAGGTCGGCCGCGGCCACCCGGACGGGCGGTACGCGGACGATGTCGCCGAACGCGAGCCGGTACTGCGCATCGACCCGGCCCTTGTTGACGCGTACTTCGCCGCTGCGCAGGATCCGGTAAATATGGCTTTTCGGCACGCCTTTACAGACGCGCAACAGGAAGTTGTCGATCCGCTGACCGGCCGAACTTTCGTCGATCTCGAGCATCGAGACCTGGCCGCTTGCGACCGAATTCTGGGATATTTTGCCTAACTCGTTCATACTGAATATAATTTTGCCCAGCCTGACGTTGCGGGCGGCCTTATCGGCCGGCCCGGACTGACCGGGCAAGGCGCAAGCGCAAACCGTCATTTTACTTGCGCCGGGGGGCTGCTGCTCACCCCTGATCAAAGAGAAGCAGCAAGTTGCACGCACGGCGCCGCCCGTCGGCAAGGATCGCGCCCACAGGCGGATTCGGTCGGCAAGGCGCCGCGGTAACGGAAAGTTGGTTGAAAAGAATTTGATCGGCAGCCCGACGGCGCGAAGTGCGTCCGCGCAGGCTGCCGGTTGCGAAAATTACGGCGTTGCGCCCGATTTGGTCCCGCGAAGCGTGCGGGGCCTGGCGACGTCAAACCAGGGAAGTACACCCCAGGCGGGAAAGTCGGGCTGGATTCGATACTCCCCGCTGCGGCCCAAGCCGCAGCATCTGCCGCCCGTTGGCACGCGCGACGCATGACGACGCGCCCCGCGGCAGTGCCCGGCCTCAGGCTTAGCGCGCTTTGACAGCGTGCGGTGTGTGGACGCCGTGCTTTGAAGCCGTGTTCGCAGGTGCCCTATGGCCGCCGGCCCCGTCTATCGGGCCCAAGCGCCTCTTCAGGCAATTCTCCCCGCCATCCTTCCCGCTCCAGCGTGCTCGTGACAACACAACAAGGTGCGGCCTGCCGTCGTTCCCGCCCTCGCGACTGACACCCGCGAGGCGCCGCCGACAGAGCCGCCTGGAGCCGTTATGAAACGCATGCTGTTCAATGCGACGCAGCAGGAGGAGCTGCGCGTCGCCATCGTCGATGGGCAGAAGCTCATCGACATCGACATCGAGACAGCCGGGCGCGAACAGCGCAAAGGCAATATCTACAAAGGTGTCGTCACCCGCATCGAGCCGTCGCTCGAGGCGTGCTTCGTCAATTACGGCGAAGACCGCCACGGCTTCCTGCCGTTCAAGGAAGTCGCCCGCCAGTACTTCAAGGAAGGCATCGACATGCGCTCCGCGCGCATCCAGGATGCCCTGCGCGAAGGTCAGGAACTGATCGTCCAGGTCGAGAAGGAAGAACGCGGCAACAAGGGGGCCGCCCTCACCACCTTCATCTCGCTGGCCGGCCGCTACCTCGTGCTGATGCCGAACAATCCGCGCGGCGGCGGCGTGTCGCGCCGGATCGAAGGCGACGAGCGCCAGGAACTGCGCGAAACGATGGCGCAACTGC
Organism: Burkholderia sp. MSh2; assembly: GCF_000731655.1. Lineage (NCBI taxonomy): Bacteria > Pseudomonadati > Pseudomonadota > Betaproteobacteria > Burkholderiales > Burkholderiaceae > Burkholderia > Burkholderia sp. MSh2. The sequence continues at coordinate 84,085 of NZ_JPGM01000032.1, forward strand.
AGATTCCCGACGGGATGAGCATGATCGCCCGTACCGCCGGCATCGGCCGCAGCGCCGAGGAACTGCAGTGGGACCTGAACTACCTGCTGCAGCTGTGGCGCGCGATCGAAGCGGCGTCGCAAAGCGGCAACGCCGGCCAGCCGATGCTGATCTATCTGGAATCGAGCCTCGTGATCCGCGCGATCCGGGACTATTTCCAGCCGGATATCGGCGAAATCCTGATCGACACGACCGAGATCTACGATCAGGCACGTGCGTTCATGGACATCGTGATGCCGGACAACGTGTCGAAGGTGAAGCGCTACCACGACGACGTGCCGCTCTTCTCCCGCTTCCAGATCGAACACCAGATCGAGACCGCGTACTCGCGCACGGTGCCGCTGCCGTCGGGCGGCGCGATCGTGATCGACCACACCGAAGCGCTGGTCGCGATCGACGTGAACTCGGCGCGCGCGACCAAGGGCGCGGACATCGAGGAAACGGCGACCCGCACGAACCTCGAGGCGGCCGACGAAGTCGCCCGCCAGCTCCGTCTGCGCGACCTCGGCGGCCTGATCGTGATCGATTTCATCGACATGGAATCGGCGAAGAGCCAGCGCGAGGTCGAGCAGCGCCTGAAAGACGCGCTCAAGCATGACCGCGCGCGCGTCCAGATGGGCAAGATCTCCCGTTTCGGCCTGATGGAACTGTCGCGCCAGCGCCTGCGTCCGGCGCTGTCGGAAGGCAGCCACGTGACCTGCCCGCGCTGTAACGGCACCGGCCACATCCGCGATACCGAATCGTCCGCGCTGCAGGTCCTGCGGATCATTCAGGAAGAAGCGATGAAGGAAAACACCGCGGCGATCCACTGCCAGGTGCCGGTCGAGGTGACCGCCTTCCTGCTCAACGAAAAGCGTCAGGAAATCAACAAGATCGAGTCGCGCTTCAAGGTCGGGATCGTGCTGATCCCGAACAAGCACCTCGATACGCCGCACTACAAGCTCGAGCGCCTGCGCCACGACGACGCGCGTCTCGACGATCCGCGCGCGTCCTGGAAGATGGCCGAGGAAGCGGCTCGCGAACTCGAGTCGGAAACCGGCTACAGCAAGCGCGCAGCGGAAGTGAAGCCGAAGCAGGAAGCCGCGGTCAAGGGCATCACGCCGGAACGTCCGGCGCCGAGCGCGGCGCCGCAGCGCCCGGTCGAGCCCGTTGCCGCACCGGCCCCCGCGCCCGTCGCACCGGCAAGCGGCGGCTTCTTCGGATGGCTGAAGGGCCTGTTCGGCGCGTCGCCGGCTCCGGCGCCCGCGCCGGTTGCAGCTGCACCGGCGAAGGAGCAGGCAGCCCGCCCCGCCCGCGGCGAACGCACCGAGAAGGCCGAGCAACGCGGTGAACGCGGCGGCGATCGCAACCGCAACCGTCGCGGCGGCGCCCAGCAGGCTCAAGGCGGTCGCGACCAGGTTGCGGCAGGCCGTGGCCAGCCGCAACGCCCGGAGCGCGAAGGCAAGGAACCGCGTGAAGGCCGCGAGCCGCGCGAGGGTCGTGAGCTGCGTGAGGGTCGCGAGCCCCGCGAAGGCCGTGAGGGTCGCGAAGGTCGCGGCCAACGCGAAGGTCGCGAACCGCGCGAGCCGCGTGAAGGCCGCGAGCCGCGTGAAGGCCGTGAACCGCGTGAAAATCGCGAACCGCGCGAGAACCGTGAACCGCGCGAGCGCGTCGAGCAGCCGGAAGGCGTCGAAGCAGCCAGCCGTGGCGAGCGTCAGGAACGCGGCGAGCGGCGCGAGCGCCGCAAGCCGACCCAGCATGCGGCCACGCTCGAGACCGTCACCCGCGGCGAGAACCATCCGGAACCGGAAACCGACCAGGCCGTCGCGGAAGCGCCGCCCGGCGCGGAGCTGGCAGCCGATGCGGAAGCCAGCGCACGTGACGGCGAGGAACGTCGCCGCCGCCGCCGCGGTCGCCGCGGTGGTCGCCGCGAGCGCGAGGAAGACGGCGCAGTCGTCGACCACGCCGAGCAAGGCGCCGATGGCGAAGGCATCGTGCAAGACGTGACGCCTGCGGCACCGGCTGCTGCCGAACCGACCCATACGGCCGCACCGGCAGTCGTCGCGGCCGTGGCCGCGGCAGGCGCCGTCGCCGCCGAGGCAGCGGTCGAGCACCATGCCGAACCGGTGGCGCCGGCTGCAGTCGAGCCGCAACCGGCACCGGCCCAGGTCGAGGCAGCACCGGTCGAGCCGGCCGTTGCCGCTCACGCAGCTGAACCCGCACCGGTCGCACCGGTCGCACCGGCCGTCGAGGCGGAGGCCGGTCCGGCTCCGGTCGCCGTGTCGCCGACCGACGCGTTCGAAGTGCCGGCAGCGGTCGAAGCACCGCAGTCCGCGCCCGTCGAGCAGGCCGCGCCGGCTGTGACGGCCGAAGCCGCGCCGGCGGCTGCCGAGCCGGCACCGGTCGAAGCTGCGCCGATCGCCGCCGCACCGGTCGAGGCCATCGCGGCACCGGCCCCCGTGCAGCAGGCCGCCGCGCCCGCTTCGGCGAGCCTGGATGTCGTGCTGGAGCAGGCCGGTCTCGTGTGGGTGAACACGGATGCAGGCAAGTTCGCCGCCGCGCAGGAAGCCGCGTCGCAGATCCCGCGTCCGGCCCGCGTGCCGCGTGAACGCAAGGCGCTGCCGCCGGTCGATACGGCCCCGATGCAGCAGGTCGAGACGCACCACTAACCGGCGCGTCGCCCGACCAGGAAAAGCCCGCCTCCGGCGGGCTTTTTCACGTCCGCGCTGCGGGTTTCCGCCCACCGGACCAGCCGGCCGCATGCGGCTAAAATGGAGGTCTGGTTCGTACTTCTTTCAACATGTCCCGACGCATCATTCCTCTCGCCGACGTCAGCGGGATGCCGGATGTCTCCGGCGTCGCGCACGCCCCGGACGGCACGCTGGCCGACACGTTCGCCAGGCCGCTGCGCGATCTGCGCATTTCGGTGACGGATCGCTGCAACTTTCGCTGCGTGTACTGCATGCCGCGCGCGGTCTTCGACAAGGACTACCCGTTCCTGCCGCACAGCGCTTTGCTCACGCACGAGGAAATCGAACGCGTGGCGCGACTTTTTGTCGCACATGGCGTCGAGAAGATCCGCATCACGGGCGGCGAACCGCTGCTGCGCAAGAATCTCGAATTCCTGATCGAACGCCTCGCGCGCCTGACCACGCATGACGGCCGCCCGCTCGACCTGACGCTGACGACCAACGGCTCGCTGCTCGCGCGCAAGGCGCGCGCGCTGAAGGACGCCGGACTCGCGCGCGTGACGGTCAGCCTCGACGCGCTCGACGATACGCTGTTCAAGCGCATGAACGACGCAGAGTTCGCGAGCGCCGACGTGCTCGACGGCATCTTCGCCGCGCAGGCTGCCGGCCTCGCGCCGGTCAAGGTCAACATGGTCGTGAAGCGCGGCACCAACGACGGCGAGATCCTGCCGATGGCCGAGCGTTTCCGCGGCACCGGCGTGATCCTGCGTTTCATCGAATACATGGACGTCGGCACGTCGAACGGCTGGAACATGACCGAGGTGCTGCCGTCGGCGGACGTCATCGCCCGGATCGCCGAACATTTCCCGCTCGTCCCGCTCGAACCGCACACGGCGGCCGAAACCGCGCAACGCTGGGGCTATGCGGACGGCAGCGGCGAGATCGGCGTGATTTCGAGCGTCACCCAGGCCTTCTGCGGCGACTGCACGCGCGCGCGGCTGTCGACCGAAGGCAAGCTGTACCTGTGCCTGTTCGCGTCGACGGGCCACGATCTGCGCGCGCTCGTGCGCGGCGGCGCGAGCGACGCCGAGATCGCCACCGCGATCGCCCGCATCTGGCAGGCCCGTACCGACCGCTATTCGCAGCTGCGCGGCCGCGCGCCGGCCGACGCCGCGCCCGACAGCGCCGCCAGGCGCGTCGAAATGTCATATATCGGCGGCTGAAACCAGCCGCACGCACCACTGCCGCACGATGCCCGCCTCCTCCTCTCCTTCAATCGCCGGCCTGCTGCTCGCAGGCGGGCGCGCCACACGCATGGACGGCGTCGACAAGGGCCTGCAGCTGCTCGACGGCACGCCGCTGGCGCTGCACGTACTGCGTCGGCTCTCGCCGCAGGTCGACGAGACGCTGATCAGCGCGAACCGTCATGCCGATCGCTATGCCGAGCTCGGCGCACCGTTCGATGCGCGCATCGTCGCGGACGAAACGCCCGACTTCCCCGGCCCGCTCGCGGGCCTGCTCGCCGGCATGCGGGCGGCGCGCGCACCGCTCATCGTCTGTTCGCCGTGCGACACGCCCTATCTGCCGGCCGACCTCGTCGCGCGCCTGCATGCGGCGCTCGACACCCACAGCGCCGACATCGCGATGGCCGTGACCGTCGACACGCAGCAGGCACGCTCGCCGCAGCCGACGTTCGCGCTGCTGCATACATCGCTGGCCGAGGATCTCGCGGCCCGGCTCGCAGCCGGCGACCGCAAGGTGCGTGCGTGGTACGCACGCCACAAGACGGTCGAAGTCGAGTTTCGCGACGAGCGTGCGTTTTACAATGCCAACTCGTGGCAGGAACTCGCCGCGCTGGCGCGTCGCTGACTGCGCGCTTGCCATTCCCGCCCGGCCCCCTCCTCGCGCCACCGGCCACGAACCCGTTACGCCTTGCGGCGCAGTCCGACTGATGATCACGCAATCCTCGCCCGCCTCCCGAACCGCACCCGATTCCGATGCCCCGCTGTCGCTCGCCGACGCGCAGGCGCTCGCGTGCCGCTTCGCGGTGCCGGTCGATGCGAGCGAGACGGTGACGCTGCACGACGCGCTCGACCGCGTGCTCGCAGCCGACGTGAACGCGCCGTTCGACATTCCCGCGTATGACAACTCGGCAATGGACGGCTACGCGTTCGACGGCGCCGCCAGTGCGCACGCGTCGCCGCAGCAGGAGGACGTCGCAATGTCGGTTGCCGGCACCGCGTTCGCCGGGCATCCGTTCGACGGCAGCGTGGCAGCCGGTTCGTGCGTGCGCATCATGACCGGCGCGCCGATGCCCGCCGGCTGCGACACGGTGATTCCACAGGAGCACGTGCGCGTCGACGGCGACACGATCCGCTTCGCCGCGCACGCGATCGCGCGCGGTGCGAACTGCCGCAAGGCCGGCGAGGATCTCGCGCGCGGCGCCTGCGCGCTCGCCGCGGGTCGCATCCTGCGGCCGTCCGATCTCGGCCTGCTCGCGTCGCTGGGTTTCCCCAGCGTCACGGTGCGCCGGCGCGTGCGCGTCGCCGTGTTCTCCACCGGCGACGAACTGCGCGAGCCCGGCGAGCCGCTCGGCCACGGCGCCCTGTACGACAGCAATCGCGGAATGCTGATCGCGATGCTCGAACGGCTGCATGTCGACGCGCTCGATCTCGGGATCGTTCGCGACGATCCCGCCGCGCTCGAGGGCGCATTGCGCGACGCCATCGCCGCGCAGGCCGACGCGGTGATCACGTCGGGCGGTGTATCGGTCGGCGAAGCCGACTTCACGCGCGACGTCATGGCACGGCTCGGCGACGTGACGTTCGCGAGCCTCGCGCTGCGGCCCGGCCGGCCGCTCGCCTGCGGCACGCTCGTGCGCACGGCAAGCAGCGGCGCCGGTCACGCGCTGTTCTTCGGGCTGCCCGGCAATCCGGTCGCCTCCGCCGTGACGTTCCATGCGATCGTGCGCCCCGCGCTGCTGACGCTGGCCGGCGCGCGCGCGCAGCCACCGGCGATGTATGCGGCACTCAGCACGCACGCGCTGAAGACGCGGCCCGGCCGCACCGAATACCTGCGCGGCATCGCGACACGCGCCGCCGACGGCCTCTGGCACGTCACGCCGGCCGGCTCGCAAAGCTCCGCATCGCTGAGCGGCCTCGCGGCCGCCAACTGTTTCATCGTCCTGGGCCACGACACCGCGGCAGTCGACGCGGGCGCCCCGGTCGACATCCTGCCGTTCGACGGCCTGATCTGAATTCCAATCGGTATATCTCTACGGGGGCAATCCGCACATGAAGAAACAAATTTCGTCGATCGCCGCGGGTCAGACCGCAAAAGCGCTGATCCTGGTCTACCTGACGTTCAGCGTGCCGATCGTGCTGCTCGGCATTCTGGTCGCGTACGTCCGCTACGGGATGGTCGAACTGAGCACGATCCTGAGCGCGCTGCTGCTGAACGCCATCCTCGGTTTCGTGCTGCTGTGGATCGCGTGCCATGCGTACAACTGGGTCGCATCGCGTTTCGGCGGCATCGAAATCGTGCTGTCCGATCCGCCGGAGGAAGCGTGAGCGGCACGCCGCGAATCCGCGCGGCCGAAGCGCGCGACGTCGGCGCGATCCTCGCGCTGATGCGCGAACTGGCCGAGTTCGAAAAGCTCACGCACCTGTTCGTCGCGACCGAGGCCGATCTCGCCGACGCGCTGTTCGGCGAGCGGCCCGCCGCCGAAGCCCGGGTGGCCGAGCACGACGGGGAGATCGTCGCGTATGCGCTGTTCTTCCACAACTATTCGACGTTCCTCGGCCGTCGCGGCCTCTATCTCGAGGATTTGTACGTGCGGCCGTCGCAGCGCGGGACGGGGCTCGGCACCGCTATGCTGCGGCACCTCGCGGCGCTGGCCGTCGAGCGCCGTTGCGGGCGCTTCGAATGGTCGGTCCTCGACTGGAACCAGCCGGCGATCGATTTCTACGAAAAGATGGGCGCGACCGTACTGCCCGACTGGCGCATCGTACGCCTGACGGGGGACGCGCTGGACACGCTCGCCGGACATTGAGCGCGGGCCGGCCCTGCCGGCGATCGCGTCGAACGACAACGGGCGCTGCGGCGCCCGTTGTCGTTTCAGCCGGGACGGCGACTTGCGTCAGGCATCGTCCGCATCGGCGCCGTCGGCCCCTTCCGCGCCGAGCAACCCGGCCGCCGTGTCGCCCGGCAGCGCCTCGACCTGCTTCAGCTTGCGGTTCATCACGCGCGTGCGCTGCTCGGCGGCCTCGATCGAACGCGTGACCGTCTCGAGCTGCGACTTCGTGCGCGCGAGCACATCGCCGAACTTGCCGAACTCCGTCTTGACCGCACCGAGCACCTGCCACACCTCGCTCGAGCGCTGCTCGATCGCGAGCGTGCGGAAGCCCATCTGCAGGCTGTTCAGCAACGCGGTGAGCGTCGTCGGCCCGGCGACCGTCACGCGATAGTCGCGCTGCAGCAAGTCGGTCAGGCCCGGGCGGCGCAGGATCTCCGCGTAGAGCCCTTCGGTCGGCAGGAACAGCAGCGCGAAATCCGTCGTGTGCGGCGGCGCGACGTATTTCTCGGCGATCGTGCGCGCCTCGAGCCGCACACGCGCCTCCAGCGCACGGGCCGCCTCCTCGACCGCCGCCGCGTCGGCGCGCTCCTGTGCGTCGATCAGCCGCTCGTAGTCTTCGCGCGGGAATTTCGCGTCGATCGGCAGCCACACGGGCGGCGCATCGCGCGTGCCCGCTTCGCGCCCCGGCAGCCGGATCGCAAACTCGACGCGCTCGCTACTCTTGGGCACCGTCGCGACGTTCTTCGCGTACTGCTCGGGCGTCAGCATCTGTTCGAGCAGCGCCTCGAGCTGCACTTCGCCCCAGGTGCCGCGCGTCTTCACGTTGGTCAGCACCTTCTTCAGGTCGCCGACGCCCGCCGCGAGCGTCTGCATCTCGCCGAGCCCGCGATGAACCTGTTCGAGCCGGTCCGATACGAGCTTGAACGATTCGCCGAGCCGTTGTTCGAGCGTCGCGTGCAGTTTCTCGTCGACGGTGCGGCGCATCTCCTCGAGCTTCGCCGCGTTGTTGGTCTCGATTTCCTTCAAGCGCTGTTCGAGCGTGGCGCGCACCTCGCCGATCCGGCGGTCGTTCGCCTCGGTCAGTTGCGTGAGCTGCCGGTTCAACGTATCGCCGAACAGCCTGAGCGCGCCCGTCTGCTCCTCGCGCGCCTGCTGCGCGTGGCGCTGCACGCTCTCGCGCATCGCGTCGAACTGCTGCGCATTGCCGGCGACGAGCTTGCCGAGCTGCTGCGCGAACCCTTCTATCTGGTTGTTCTGCACGGTCGCCACGCTCGTCAGCTGTGCGGCGAGCGTCTGCTGAAGCTGGGCGAAGCTGCCGGCCAGCTCGGTGCGCGAGCCGCGCGCGTTCTCGACGATCTCGCCGCGCAATTCGCGCTCGAGACGCTCGACGGCACGCGCCTGCGCATGCGCGGCGTCTTCGATCTGGTCCCCGAGCACGGCCGCATCGTCGTGGCGGCCACCGCCGCGCACGAGCGCGACGATCGCCACCGCGAGCGCGACGGCCAGCACGACGACCGCCGCAAGCAACAACGTCATCGTCATGCGCGCGGCTTCCCGATCACGTCAGGGTTGATCGGATTCGGCGGCTGCCCCGCGCGCGGCCCCTCGCCCAGTGCGGCGATCAGGTTGTCGGCAGCAAGGTTCGCCATCGCACGGCGCGTCTTCTCGGTCGCGCTCGCGATATGCGGCGTCAGCACCACGTTCGGCACCTCGAGCAGCGCCGGATGAACCGTCGGCTCGCCTTCATATACGTCGAGGCCGGCCGCGGCGATGGTTCCGTCACGCAGCGCGACGGCCAGCGCCGCGTCGTCGACGATCCCGCCGCGCGCGATGTTGGTCAGCGTCGCGGTGGGCTTCATCTTCGCGAGCTCGGCCGCACCGATCGTGTGATGGTTCTCCTTCGTATACGGCAGCACGAGCACGACGTGATCGGCGCGTGCGAGCAGCGCATCCTTCGACAGGTACTCGGCGTTCAGGTCGGCCTCGATCCCGGGCGCGACCCGCGAGCGGTTGTGATAGACCACCTGCATCCCGAAGCCGCGCGCGCGTCGCGCGAGCGCCTGGCCGATGCGGCCCATCCCGATGATGCCGAGCGTCGAACCGTAAATGTCGGTGCCGAGGAAACCGTCGTACGCCCACTTCTGCCAGTGGCCGGCGCGCAACCAGTGCTCGGATTCGGCGATCCGGCGTGCGGCGGCCATCATCAGCGCCCAGCCGAAATCGGCGGTCGACTCGTTCAGCACGTCGGGCGTGTTGGTGCCGAGCACGTGCGCCGCGTTGAACGCGGCCATGTCGAAGTTGTTGTAGCCGACCGCCATGTTCGCCACGACGCGCAGGCGCGGCGCCGCCGCGAGCGTCGCCGCGCCGACCGGGTCGCCGGCCGTCAGTGCGCCGTCCTTGTCGGCCAGACGCGCGGCGAGCGCGTCGGGCGCAAGCGCGTCGCCGTCGTTCCAGTCGACTTCGAAATACTGCTTGAGCCGCTCGATCACGTCCGGAAAGATCGGACGTGCGACCAGGATCTTCTGCATCGCCATCTCCGCATGCCGCGGACGGCTCGCGACGCGCCGTGCGTCGCCGGGACCGCCCGCTCGAGGTTGAAATCGTCCGCTTACGCCGTGAAGAACAGCCACGACGTCAGCAGGAATACCGGTATCAGCACGACGAGCGCCCAGCCGAGGTACGCGAAGAAGCTCGGCATCTTCACGCCGCGCGACTCGGCGATCGCCTTCACCATGAAGTTCGGCGCGTTGCCGATATAGCTGTTCGCGCCCATGAACACCGCGCCCGCGGAAATCGCGGCGAGTGTCGACGCGCCGGCCGTCATCAGCGTCTGCGCATCGCCGCCCGCGAGATTGAAGAACACCAGATAGGTCGGCGCATTGTCGAGGAACGACGACAGGATGCCCGTCGCCCAGAAGTACATCGCATCGATCGGCTTGCCGTCCGGCCCCGTGACGAGATGGACGATCTGCGCGAACGCACCGTCCGCCCCCGCGCGCAGGATCACGATCACCGGCGCGATGGTCACGAAGATCCCCGCGAACAGCTTCGCGACCTCCTCGATCGGCGCCCAGTTGAACGCGTTGCCTTCACGCGCGGAGCGCGGCGTCAGCGCAAGCGACGCGAACGTCACCCCAACGAGCGCGACGTCGCGCACGAGGTTCTGCAGCGCGACGTGCGTGCCCCATACGTCGAACGTGATGCCCGGCTTCCAGATCCCGCTCATCAGCACGAGTGCGACCACGACCGCGAGCAGCACGAAGTTGACCTTGCCGTCGATCGACAGTGCCGCACCGTCGGGCGTCGGGTCGAGCGCGGCCGGCCGCTCCTCGCCGCCCTTGCGATAGAAATACGTGTCGAGCACGAAGAACAGCGTCAGCAGCACCGCGCAGATGAACAGCATCGGCAACGCGAGATGCGTCGTCGTCCAGAAGAAGCTCACGCCGTTCAGGAAGCCGAGGAACAGCGGCGGATCGCCGAGCGGCGACAGCGAGCCGCCCGCGTTCGCGACGAGGAAGATGAAGAAGATCACGACATGCACGACATGCTTGCGGTTGTCGTTGGCGCGCAGCAACGGCCGGATCAGCAGCATCGCGGCACCCGTCGTACCCATCACGCTCGCGAGCAGCGTGCCGAGCGCGAGGATCGCGGTGTTCAGCTTCGGCGACCCGTGCAGGTTGCCGTTCACGCAGATGCCGCCCGCGACCGTATAGAGCGCGGTAAGCAGCACGATGAACGGAATGTATTCCTCCAGCAGCGCGTGCACGAGCGTACCGAACGCGGTACCCGCGCCGAACGCGAACGCGAACGGAATCAGGAACGCGACGGCCCACCCGGCGGCGATCTTGCCGAAATGGTGATGCCAGAACACGGGGGCGACGAGCGGGAACAGCGCGATGGACAGCAGGATCCCGGCGAACGGGACGCCCCAGAGCGCGGACAGCGTGGCACCGTCGAGCGTTGCGGCCGATGCGAGCGCGGGAACGGCGCCAAGCGCGATTCCCGACGCCATGCCCGCCCAGGCGGCATGTCGTTTCATGCAGAACTTCCTTGTTCGAGTGGTGGATGCGGCGGGCGCGTCATGCGCCCCGTACGACGATCGCGTGAACGCGGTACGGGCCGTGCGCGCCCAGTACGATGGTCTGCTCGATGTCGCCCGTGCGCGACGGGCCCGACACGAAATTGACCGCGCGCGGCAATTCGCCGCGCTCGGCGCGGATCAGTGCAAACGCGTCTTCATGACCGGCGACGATCCGCGACGCCGGCACGATCGCGACGTGCGTTTCCGGCAACAGGCCGGCAGACGCATAGGTGTCGGGGCCGGACAGCAGCACCAGCGAACCGGTTTCGGCGGTCGCGCAAAAACAGCCCGTGAGACCGACCAGGTCGCCATCCCGCGGCTTGCGGCATTCGACCGACAGGCCGGCGCCCGCCCAGTCGAAATCGGCCAGCGTGCGCCATGCAACGGCCTGCATCGGCAAGCCATGGGCAGAAAGGTAGCGGGCCGCGGCGGCCGGGACATCGGCAAGCGTCGCGACTTCGTCGACCGTGGTCGACAGGCGCGCCGCCTCGTCGACGAATGCTGCGACGAGATCGGCCGGCGCCGGCGGACGCGGGCCCTGCGGATGACGGGCGAGATAGTCGGCGACGCCGTCGCGCTCCGCCGCATCGGGTTCGGCCGCGCGCCCCTGCGCCGCACGAATGCGCGCGAGGATCTGGCGACGGGCAGCGGAAGTGTCCATGAACGGTCCTCGTGACGTTGGCGGGGGATACCGTCGGATTATACCGGCCACCCCCGCCGCGCCGCAGCTTCGGCCGTTCGGCCAGGACTTACTTCGACGCGTCTTCCTCGACCGGCTGCGCGATGCCGAACACCTGACGCAGGTATGCGAGATAAGCCTTGTCGTCGCACATGCTCTTGCCAGGAGAATCCGACAGCTTCGCGACCGGCTGGCCGTTGCAGCGAACCATCTTGATCACGATCTGCAGCGGCACGTAACCGAGATCGTTGGTGAGGTTCGTGCCGACGCCGAACGCGAGCTTGCAGCGGCCGCGGAACCGTTCGTACAGCTGCATGACCTTCGGGATGTCGAGTGCGTCCGAGAACACCAGCACCTTGGTGCGCGGGTCGCAACGGTTCGACTCGTAATGGCGCACCATGCGCTCGCCCCAGTCGAACGGATCGCCCGAATCGTGGCGCGCGCCGTCGAACAGCTTGCAGAAGTACATGTCGAAGTCGTTCAGGAATGCATCCATTCCGTAGACGTCCGACAGCGCGATTCCGAGGTCGCCGCGGTATTCCTTCGCCCACATCTCGAAACCGTAGACCTGCGAATCGCGCAGCCGCGGGCCGAGCGCCTGGCACGCCTGCAGGTACTCGTGCGCCATCGTGCCGAGCGGCGTGATGCCGTGCCTCATCGCATACAGCACGTTGCTGGTGCCCGCGAACTGCGGGCCCAGGCCGTCGCGCAGCGTGAGCGCGACCTCCTCGTGCCAGACCTTCGAGAAGCGCCGGCGCGTGCCGTAGTCGGCGATCTTGCAGTCGGCGAACTCGGGCTTCGCGCCGAGCAGCTTGATCTTGTCGCGCAGCCGCTCGCGGCCCTCGCGATAGTCGGGCTCGCGCTGCGTGTTGCGGAAATAGACTTCGTTGACGATCGCGAGCACCGGAATCTCGAACAGGATCGTGTGCAGCCACGGCCCCGCGATCTCGATGTCGATCTCGCCGTTGCCCTTCGGCGACGGCGTGATCGAGATGTACTTCTCGTTCAGGTGGAACAGCGCGAGGAAATCGACGAAGTCGCTCTTGATGAAGCGCATCCGCCGCAGGTAATCGAGTTCGACGTCGGTGAAACGCAGCGCGCACAGGCCGCGAACCTCGTCGCGAATCTCGTCGATGTACGGCACGAGATCGACGCCGGGCGTACGGCACCTGAAACGGTATTCCACGCTTGCCGCGGGAAAGTGATGCAGGACGACCTGCATCATCGTGAACTTGTAGAGATCCGTGTCGAGCAGCGAGGTGATGATCATGATTACGGCACCGCCAATATCGAGACAGGGCCCCGGCGCACCGCGCGCCGCCCGGTCTGCCGGCCATGTTACCCGAATGCGGGCCCGACCATCGCGAAACCGCCGCTTGCCCTGCCCCATACGCTCCGCCGCGCCCGCGCACGGCACGCCCGTCTTGCCGGCGCGCACTGTCAGCGGCCGGCCCGAAGCGCCCCCATAAACTAATCACGAAACGATATAAGCCGGATAGCCGACCGCGCCATGCGGGTTTTGCGCTTCAGTTACAATGCCGGTTTTGGCGCATACGCCACCCCATATATACCGCCAAGCAGGAGCGTTTTAATGACTCACGTTGTGACCGAAGGCTGCATCAAGTGCAAATACACGGATTGCGTGGATGTGTGCCCGGTGGATTGCTTCCGTGAAGGTCCCAACTTTCTCGCCATCGATCCGGACGAGTGCATCGACTGCGCCGTGTGCGTCGCCGAATGCCCGACCAATGCGATCTATGCCGAAGAAGACGTTCCGGGCGACCAGCAGCAATTCACCGCGCTGAACGCCGAGCTGGCGAAGGACTGGCCGTCGATCACGAAGACCAAGCCGGCACCGGCCGACGCGGACGAGTGGAAGGACGTGCAGGACAAACTGCACCTGCTCGAACGCTGATCGCGCGGCGGCTGCAAAAAAATTTGTGCGCCGCAGCCCAAAGGTGTTGACAGCTTAGCCAGCACCCCATACAATCTCGTTTCTCTGCTGTTGTTTGTTCCCCGATAGCTCAGTCGGTAGAGCGCCGGACTGTTAATCCGTAGGTCCCTGGTTCGAGCCCAGGTCGGGGAGCCAAAAACGCAAAGGCCCGTTGAAAGTGGACGGGCTTTTTGCTGGTACGCAAACACGCAGATATACCGATTTATTCCCCGATAGCTCAGTCGGTAGAGCGCCGGACTGTTAATCCGTAGGTCCCTGGTTCGAGCCCAGGTCGGGGAGCCAAAAACGCAAAGGCCCGTTGAAAGTGGACGGGCTTTTTGCTGGTACGCAAACACGCAGATATACCGATTTATTCCCCGATAGCTCAGTCGGTAGAGCGCCGGACTGTTAATCCGTAGGTCCCTGGTTCGAGCCCAGGTCGGGGAGCCAAAAACGCAAAGGCCCGTTGAAAGTGGACGGGCTTTTTGCTGGTACGCAAACACGCAGATATACCGATTTATTCCCCGATAGCTCAGTCGGTAGAGCGCCGGACTGTTAATCCGTAGGTCCCTGGTTCGAGCCCAGGTCGGGGAGCCAGACAGCGAAAGGCCCGTCATTCGACGGGCCTTTTGTTTTTCCGGCCCGCCTCGCGCGTTTTCGTGGCACGGGCATGCGCATGCTAGAGTCTCTGTCCCGCATTCGCATCCGGTCACGTCGATGAAGCACCGCCTCCTCCGCTCCGCCCCGCTCGCCCTGCTCCTCTCCGCGCTTGCCGCGGCACCGCTTGCCCATGCGGAGGAAGTCGGCAGCGTCAACACCCATTTCCGCGTCACGGGCTCCGATCGCGTGGTCGTCGAGGCGTATGACGATCCGGTCGTCAACGGCGTGACCTGCTACGTATCACGCGCCCGCACGGGCGGGATCAAGGGCACGCTCGGCGTCGCCGAGGATCCGAGCGAGGCGTCGATCGCCTGCCGGCAGGTCGGCCCGATCAGCTTCAAGGAGCCGCTCAAGCAGCAAACCGACGTGTTCAGCGAGCGCATGTCGTTCATCTTCAAGACCTTGCACGTCGTGCGCGTGGTCGACGCGAAGCGCAACACGATCGTCTACCTGACCTACAGCGACCGCATCGTCAGCGGCAGCCCGAAGAACGCCGTCACCGCGGTGCCGATGCCGGCCGGCACGACGATTCCGGTCAAGTAAAGCCCGCGCCGGCCGGACGCGCGAGCGATACACTGTCGGTTCGACCGCTCCCGCGCCCGATCATGTCCGCGCTCCGCCTTCCAGATTCCGCACGCTACTGGCGCACGCCGCTGCTGCCGGACGCGGATCTCGTCACGGCCACCTATCGCGATCACACGTTCGCCCCCCACTGGCACGACGCGTACACGATCCCCGTGATTCTCGAAGGCGCGGAACGCTTCACCTATCGCGGCAGCGGCTACGTCGCCGAAACCGGCACCGTGCCCGTGATCAATCCCGGCGAAGTGCATACGGGTTCGCGCGCGGCCGATGAAGGCTGGTGCTACCGCGTCGGCTACATGCCGGTCGAATTCATCCGCGAACTCGCAAGTGCGATCGCGGGCCGCCCGCAGGACGCGCCGTGGTTCCCGCCCGACGTGATTCGCGACGTCGATCTTGCGGCCCGGCTCACGCGCGCGCACCGGATGATGGAGGCCGGCAGCGAACACACCCGGCCCTCGCATGCGCATCCGCCGACCGACGACGATCCGGCGGCAGGCGGTCCCGCGGCAGGCAGCTCGACGACGGACGCCGTGCGCATCTACGATCCGCTCGCCGCCGAGACGGCAATGCTCGACGCGCTGTCGACGCTGATCGTGCGCCACGCCAATGCGCAATCGCAACCGGCGCGCCTCACCGCGGACGAACCGCGCGTCGACGCGATGCGCGAGCGGCTCGCCGCCGACCTCACGTGCACGGTGACGCTCGACGAAGTCGCGTTGGCGGCCGGGCTGTCGCCGTTCCACGCGGCCCGCCTGTTCACGCGCACAACCGGCATGCCACCGCATGCCTGGCGCAACCAGCTGCGCTTGCAGCGCGCGCTGGCGCCGTTGCGCGCGGGCGTGCCGGTCGCCGATGTCGCGGCGGCCAGCGGCTTCGTCGATCAAAGCCACTTCACCCGGCACTTCAAACGCATGTTCGGCGTGCCGCCCGGGCGCTGGCAGGCGCGCTGACGCCGCGGCCTCCGCGCACCGCCCGGCATGCGAGCGCCGCGATACCGCCGGCGTCGGCGCGCACCGATCCCGATCCCGCAAGCGCAAGAACATACAAGCCCGCCTTTCGCCCGCCCGCTATCCTCCGGTTCATGGAGGAATACGCTTTGAATCCGACACCCGCATCGCCCGCTCGCCGCCCGCTCAACGAATGGCTGGACGGCGCACGCGACACGATCCCGATGATGATCGGCGCCGCGCCGTTCGGCGTGATCTTCGGCACGCTCGTCGGCGGCGGCCCGCTTGCCGCATGGCATGGCGCGCTGATGTCGCTCGCCGTGTTCGCGGGCTCCGCGCAGTTCATTGCGCTCGGCCTGATCGCGGGCAGCGCGGGCTTCGTCGTCGTGCTCGCCACCACGCTGATCGTGAACCTGCGTCACCTGCTGTACAGCGCGACGCTCGCCCCCTATGTCGCGCACCTGCCGCTGCGCTGGCGCGCAACGCTCGGCGCACTGATGACCGACGAGGTATTCGCGGTCGCCTACGCGCACTACCGGCACTTCGCGCCGGGCACCATCGGCCCCCACTACTTCTTCGGGTCCGGGCTCGCGATGTACCTGAACTGGCAGGTCTGGACGCTCGCGGGCATCGGCTTCGGCGCGGCGTTCCCGGGCCTGCAGTCGCTCGGCCTCGATTTCGCGATGGCGGCAACCTTCATCGCGATCGTCGTCCCGCAGCTCGGCACGCTGCGCTATTTCGCGGCGGCCGCGACGGCCGGCACGCTGGCTTGCTTCTGGCAAGGCTGGCCCTACAAGCTCGGGCTGCTCGGCGCGGTCGCCGCCGGCGTCGCGATCGGCGTCGCACTCACGCTGCTGCACAAGCGCGCGCGCGCCGGCTCGCACCCGGAGGCCGCATCGTGAGCTACGCGCTACTGATTCTCGGGATGGCCGTCATCACCTACGCGATCAGATCGACGCTGTTCCTGTTCGGCGAACGGCTGACCTTCCCGCCGCTCGTGCGGACGGCGCTCGGCTTCGTACCCGTCACCGTGCTGACGGCGATCATCGTGCCGATGGCCGTCTCGCCGCACGGCGGCGCGGCCGAGCTGACCTGGCGCAATCCGCAGCTCGTCGGCGCGCTCGCCGCCGTGCTCGTGTCGGCGGCGACCCGCCGCCCGCTCGTGACGATCGCGGCGGGCCTCGCGGTGTTCTTTCTCTGGCAAGGGGTCGTGCTGCCCCACTGGCTGCCCGCCTGAGCGAGCGGGCGAGCGCTTGGCCCGGCGCGCTCAAGTTTCCGCCCGGCGCGCCGATATACGGGGTGAACACCCGCCACCGGCCTCGTCGCGCACCGGTCAGTCGACGCTGCGCCCGCCCCGGTGCGCCGTGCCGGCCGCCGGCTTGCGCGGGCCGCCATCGAGACGATTCATGGGCCAGATCACCCTTTCCCTCAAGGACGACACGCTCGAGTCCCTGCGCAAGGACTACGATGCGTTCGTCCGCGTGTCGCTGAAGCTCGACCCGCAGTTCGCGACGCCGTCGTTCGAGGATTTCCTGCGCGCCAAACTGCTCGACAACATGGTGCCGCTGACCGAGCACGCCGTGCAGCGGATGCTGCAGGGCGGCCAGTACGCGTGGGCAAAGCGCACGCTCGACAAGGAATTTCCGGACGTCGTCGCGATCCTGATGCGACAGGCCGGCGAATTCGGCTTCGGCTTCGCGTCGCGTTCCGAATGGACGCCCGACGAACTCGCGAAGGCTTGCCGCGACTGGGCAAAGGCAATCGTCGCCGAAGCGCAGGCCGATCCGGCGCTGATCGACCCGCTCGCGTCGCAGATCAAGGGGGCGGCGCAGGACATCCAGACGCTCGAGGAACTGATGCAGACGCCCGCGTGGCGGCTCGCGGAATCGCTGCGGCAACGGATTTACGAGGCCAAGCTCGCGTGCGAGATGAGCGTCGGCAGCACCGCGCGCGACAAGCTCGGCGAACTGCGCGGGCTGCTCCGGCTCGGTCTCGCGCACGGCTCGTTCCAGAAGCAGGAAGCGCAGCAGATCATGGAATACCTGCGGCTGCTGAAGCCGGAGATCTTCGTCGAGGAGCCGTACGACGTCTTTGCACGGCTCGCCGCGTGGCTGCGCAGCGTATTCACGCCGGCCGCCACGCGACCGGCGCAGGGTCCGGGACAGGGACAGCGCCGGCCGTAACGGCACGCCGTTGCGCATGGACATGTGACGGCGGCCCGGTTCGTACGACGCGAACCGGGCCGCCGTCGCGGTGCCGCGCCCGGCGCGCGCAGCCGGCTAGCGTTGGCTGCGCGGTGCGTCGGGCGGACACACCACGGGGGCATGGGCACCGGCCGCGCCCTGCACCGCCACGCCCGTCGCGGCACACGCGTCCGACACGACGAACGCCGTCGGCGCGGCACCGATCAGCATCGCGCGAATCCGGCGCATGGCCTGCTCCACGAAAAATCGTCAGATCGAACCGCAGCGATGCGGCCGGCCGCGCCTCGCCGCAACACGCGGCAGGTACGACGAAAGACCCGCAGGCTCTCGGCTCTCCCGGGCCGTTACCCGCCGTTCCACCTGCCGACGAACAACGCCCCTTCCCCGCACCGGCGTACCGCGCCCCTCCGCGCTCGCGTGCCGGCCCGCGGTGCCGTATGATGCGAGGCGATTCCTCCCGCGCCTTGCGCGCCTTCTTCGTCATGCCCAACCTGGATTTCACGCTGACCGGCGAATACGTCGAGCTGCACAACCTTCTCAAGATCACCGGCCTCGCGGACAGCGGCGGCTCCGCAAAGCTGATCGTCGCGTCCGGCGCGGTAAAAGTAGACGGCGCGGTCGAGCTGCGCAAGACCTGCAAGATCCGCGCAGGCCAGGTCGTGCTGCTCGGCGACACGCGCATCGCGGTGCGCGAGGCATAGCGCCGGTTCCCCTTTCCGCGACATGGCCATCGGCGCGCGCGTTCGACACGGTGCGAATAAAGCCGTAAGCTGGTTGTCTCTCAAAATAACTACATATAGCGCGGGCCCGCACCCGTGCGAGCGCCCATCCCATGTCGCATTCCGGTCTTACGCGGACGGCCGCCGCGCCGCCGTCCCTGTCCAGTCACGCCGCCGATACCGCGCGCCTCGCCGCGCCGCTCGCGATCGCGCAACTTTCCCAGATGGCGATGAGCGTCACCGACACGGTGCTGCTCGGTTCGCTCGGCCCCGATTCGCTCGCGGCGGGCGGGCTCGGCGCGAACTTCTTCTTCGTCATCGTCACCATTCTGCAAGGCGTGCTGTCGTCGATCAGCGTGAGCGTCGCGCATGCGCGCGGCTCCAAGGCCGACGAGCGGGTGCCGCACATCTACTGGACCGGCTTCGCCCTGTCCGTGCTGCTCGCGATTCCCGCCATCGTCGCGCTGTCGCTGTCCGAACCGATCCTGCTGATGTTCCACGAGCCGCCGCTGCTCGCTCATCACGTCGGCGAATACACGGGCATCCTGCGCTTCGCGGCGCTCGGCAGCCTGATCGGCGTCGGGCTGATGCGCGCGTTCCTGCCGGCGATCGGCGCCGCCCGGCGGCTGCTGTGGGTGTCGGTCGGCGGCGTCGGCGTCAACGGCGTGCTGAACTACGGGCTGATCCACGGCGCGTTCGGCCTGCCGCGCCTCGGCTTTCTCGGCTCGGCCGTCGCGACGACGATCACGATCTGGCTCACCGCGTTCGCGCTGCTCTGGCTGCTGCACGGCCGGCAGCGCTTCCGCCATTTCGTGACCGCGGCGCGCCCGAAACTGCCCATGATGGGCGAGCTGATCGGCATCGGCTGGCCCGTCGCGATCACGTACGGGGTCGAATCGACGCTGTTTCTCGCGACCGGCCTCACGGTCGGCGTGCTGGGCGCGACGTCGCTGGCCGCGCACCAGATCGCGCTGAACGTCGCGTCCGTGTCGTTCATGGTGCCGCTCGCGATCGGCCAGGCCGCGAACGTCCGGGTCGGCTACTGGGTCGGCGCGGGCTCGCCCGTCGCCGCGCGGCACGCGGGCTTCGTCGCGCTCGCGCTCGGCGTCGCGTTCATGTCGCTGTCGGGCCTCGTGATGATCGTCGCGCCGCATGCCATCGTCGGCCTGTACCTTCACCTCGACGATCCGGCCAACATGGCCACGGTATCGCTCGCCGCGTCGCTGCTCGGCATCGCGGCGGTGTTCCAGATCGTCGACGGGATGCAGACCGTCGCGTCGGGCGCGCTGCGCGGCCTGAAGGACACGCGCATCCCGATGCTCGCCGCGACCTTCGGCTACTGGGGCATCGGCTTCCCGACCGGCTACTGGCTCGCGTTCCACGCGGGCCTCGGCGCGCGCGGCCTGTGGTGGGGACTCGCGGCCGGCCTCGCGAGCGTCGCCGCGCTGATGGCGTGGCGCTTTCATCGCAAGACCGCATCGCTCGTCGCGGCGCCTCGCCAGGCGCGACATGACGCGAAATCGCCGCCGGCGCTATCCTAGTCGGCTGAAGACCAAGACGCCGCGCAAGCGGCGCGACTGCCTCACGATACGTCTGATTACGTTTGATGCCGCGCAACGACGCGCGGCCTTTCCCCTTTCCTGGAGGAGTGCATCATGAACGAAGCAGTTCGGATGGAACGCGATACGTTCGGCGAGATCGCCGTCCCGGCCGACCGGCTGTGGGGCGCGCAAACCGAGCGTTCGCTGCAGAATTTCCGGATTTCGACCGAGAAGCAGTCGCCCGAGCTGATCCACGCGCTGGCGATCGTCAAGCGCGCGGCGGCGGCCGTGAACCAGTCGCTCGGCGTGCTGGCCGACGACAAGGCGCGCGCGATCATCGACGCCGCCGACGAGATCATCGCCGGCAAGCATCCGCGCGAATTCCCGCTCGCGGTGTGGCAGACGGGCTCCGGCACGCAGACCAACATGAACCTCAACGAGGTGATCGCGAACCGCGCGAGCGAACTGATGGGCGGCGAGCGAGGCGAGGCGCGCAAGGTGCATCCGAACGACGACGTGAATCGGGGCCAGTCGTCGAACGACGTGTTCCCGACCGCGATGCACGTCGCGGCCGCGTACGCGATCGTCAATCATCTGCTGCCGGCGCTGCGCACGCTGCGCACGACGCTCGATGCGAAGTCGAAGGCGTTCGCCGACATCGTGAAGATCGGCCGCACGCACCTGCAGGACGCGACGCCGCTCACGCTCGGCCAGGAGTTTTCCGGCTACGTTGCGCAGCTCGACCAGAGCATCCGCCACGTCGAGTCGGCGCTGCCGCACCTGTACGAGCTCGCGCTCGGCGGCACCGCGGTGGGCACGGGGCTGAACGCCCATCCGGAGTTCGCGGTGCGCGTCGCCGACGAAATCGGCCGGCTCGCGAAGCTGCCGTTCGTGACGGCGCCGAGCAAGTTCGAGGTGATGGCGGCCGCCGACGCGCTGGTGTTCGCGCACGGTGCGCTGAAGACGGTCGCGGCCGGCCTGATGAAGATCGCGAACGACGTCCGCTGGCTCGCGAGCGGCCCGCGCTGCGGGCTCGGCGAGCTGTCGATTCCGGAAAACGAGCCGGGCAGCTCGATCATGCCGGGCAAGGTGAACCCGACGCAGTCCGAGGCCGTGACGATGCTGTGCTGCCAGGTGTTCGGCAACGACGTCGCAGTCAACGTCGGCGGTGCGAGCGGCAATTTCGAGCTGAACGTGTTCCGGCCGATGATCGCGCATAACGTGCTGCAATCGGTGCGGCTGCTCGCCGACGGCGCGCAGAGCTTCAACGACCACTGCGCGGTGGGCATCGAGCCGAACCGCGCGCGGATCGACCTGCTGCTGAACGAATCGCTGATGCTCGTGACGGCGCTCAATCCGCACATCGGCTACGACAAGTCCGCGCAGATCGCGAAGAAGGCGCACAAGGAAGGCACAACGCTGAAGGCGGCCGCGCTCGCGCTCGGCTACCTGACCGAGGCGGAATTCGACGCGTGGGTGCGCCCGGAGCAGATGATCGGGTCGCGGTAACGGCGTGAAGGCGGGCGCGGCGCGATGCGCGGCGCCCGGCGGGTCAGACCGCGCCCTTCGCGACCTCTTCCGGCTTCATCTCGACGATCTTGTCGAGCGCGGCCCGCACGTCGGCCGCATACTTCGCGAGCACTTTCTGCTCGTCGGTCTCGGGCACGAACGGCGGCACCGGCACCGGGTTGCCGTTCTCGTCGACCGCGACGAACACGACCAGGCAATCGGTCGTCTGGCGCAGCACGCCGCCCTTCGGATCGCCGGCGTGCACCGATACGTGGATGTGCATGCTGGTGCGGCCCGTCGCGACCACGCGCGCCTTCAACTCGACCAGATTGCCGACCAGGATCGGACGCTGGAAACGGATGTTGCCGACGCTGACCGTCACGCAATAGCGGCTCGACCAGACTGCCGCGCAAGCATACGCAACCTCGTCGATCCATTTCATCAGCGCGCCGCCGTGCACCTTGCCGCCGAAGTTCACGGACGACGGCTCGGCGAGGAAGCGGAATACGGTTTCGGTGCGGTCGAGAGCGGCCGGTACGGGGGACGATTGGGACATTTTGTTGGCTCCATGCGGCAGGGGCGCTGTAATCGGGCCATTATACGTTGCACTGCGGCAATGCGTCGCGGCGCGCCCCGGGCGGCGCGGCCGGGACGGCCGCACCCGGTGTGTCGCCAGGCGGCGCCGCTCAGCGGCGCACCGTGATGCCCTGGTCGATCGTCCCGTACATCTCCAGGCTGCCGCCGCGCTCGCCGGCGGCGCTCGCGCCGCCCTGCGCACAGGCCGCACAGACGAGCGCGGCCGCCAGCAAACAGAAAATCGTCTTCATCGTTGCATCGCGTCACGTGCGACGGCCCGTTGCCGTCGCGTCCCGCCATTCTACGCGTGCGCCGCTACGGGCCGCGGGACGGTTCGCCACGCCGACGCCGCCGATGCATCCGACATTTCAGCCGAACGCGAAACATCGAATACCCGCACCGACTACACTGCGGATCATCCTGCCCGACGAGACACGACGATGACCGATCAAGACGACCACCATTTTCCGGGGCTGAGCCGTATCGGCGCACTGATCGCCGACCCCGGGCGCGCCGCGATGCTGTGGGTGCTGATGGACGGCAGCGCACGACCGGCCGGCGAACTGACGATGATCGCGGGGCTGTCGCCGTCCGCCGCAAGCGCCCATCTCGCGCGGCTGACCGAAGGCGGCCTGCTCGCGCTCGACGTGCGCGGCCGGCACCGCTACTACCGCATCGCGTCGGCCGACATCGCGGCATCGCTCGAAGCGCTTGCGAACGTCGCCCGCGCGGCCGCGCCGCATCGCCCGGTTCCGCCGCCGTCACGCGCGGTCCCGGCCGAACTGCGCTACGCGCGCACCTGCTACGACCACATGGCCGGCGAACTCGCGGTGCGCATCTTCGACGGGCTCACCGCGCGCGGCTGGCTGCTTGCGGACGGCGATGCGATCGAAACCACCGAACTCGGCACGCAGGCGCTCGCGCAATGGGGCATCGACGTCGCGCAGCAGCGCACGCGCCGGCGCCGTTTCGCGTGCGGCTGCCTCGACTGGAGCGAACGACGCTCGCATCTCGGCGGTGCGCTGGGCGCGGCGCTGCTCGAAAGCTTCTGCGCGCACGGCTGGATCGAGCGCTCCGCACGGCCGCGCGTGCTGCGCGTCACAGTCCCCGGGCAGCAGGTTTTCGACGCGTGGCTTACGTCTGCTTGACGCCTGCATTGCGACTGCACGACAAAGGCGCGCGATGGACAGGTTTTGTTACATCGCGTGCCATTCGACTTACAAAACATCGAGCATTGAAACAGGCCGGGCGGATATTGTGAACTCAGCGGCACGAATCGACGCGCCGCGATAACGACGAAGACGCTCACCATGGCCACCCCGTTCACGCTCAAGCGAACCGCCCGCTGCACCCTCCTCGCGTTCGTCGCGCTTGCGACCCTCCCCGCTGCATTCGCACAATCGTCCGGCACCGCGCCCTATGCGGCCGCGGCGACACAACCCGGCGGCGATCCGCCCGGCCGCGTCGCACGGCTCGATTACCTGTCGGGCGCGGTAACGACCGAGCCGGCCGGCACCGATACCTGGTCGTATGCCGCCGTGAACCGGCCGCTGACGACCGGCGACCAGCTCTGGAACGACGCCGGCGCGCGCTCGGAACTGCACATCGGTTCGACCGCGGTGCGGCTCGGCGAATCGACGAGCCTGTCGGTGCTGAACCTCGACGACACGACGACGCAGCTGAAAGTCGGCCTCGGCACCGTATCGACGCACGTGCGCAACCTGCCGGCCGGCGGATCGTATGAAATCGACACGCCGAATCTCGCACTCGGCATCACGGGCCCCGGCGACTATCGCGTCGATGTCGCACCGAACGGCGCGAGCACGACGGTCACGCTACGCAGCGGCAGCGCGACCGCCTACGGCAGCAACGGGCAGTACCCGCTGTCGCCCGGGCAGCAGGTCGTGTTCACGGGCACCGACCTGCAGGTTGCCCAGCAATCGGCCGCGCCGGCCCCCGACCCGCTCGACCGGTGGGCGGCCAGCCGCGACATGGCCGAGGAGCGCTCGGTGTCGGCCCGCTACGTATCGCGCGACATCCCCGGCTATCAGGATCTCGACGCGAACGGCTCGTGGCGCGACACGCCGAACTACGGCGAGGTATGGGTGCCGAACGACACGCCGGCCGGCTGGGCGCCGTATCACGACGGCCACTGGATCTGGCAGGCGCCGTGGGGCTGGACGTGGGTCGACGACGCGCCGTGGGGTTTTGCGCCGTATCACTACGGCCGCTGGGCGTACGTGGACGATAGCTGGGCCTGGGTCCCCGGTCCGCTGGTCGTCAGCCAGCCGCCGGTCTATGCGCCGGCGCTCGTCGCATTCGTGGGCGGCGGCGGCCCCGCCTGGAGTGTCGCGCTCACGGTGGGCGGCATCGCCGCGGCCGGCTGCGCGTGGTTCGCGCTCGGCCCGGGCGAGCCGTGGCACCCGGGCTGGGGCGGCTGGAGCCCGCACTACTACGACGGCGTGAACCGCAACATCGTGGTGAACAACGTCAACGTGAACAAGACCGTGAACGTGACGAACATCACCAATATCACCAACATCAACAAGACGTACGTGAACTTCGGCGCACCGCACGCGATCACGGCCGTCCCGGCGTCCGCGTTCGTGCACGGCCAGCCTGTCGCGCACTTCTCGCAGCACGTCGATCCGCAGCAATGGCGCAATGCGCGCGTCACACCGGGAACCCCCGGTATTGCGCCGGTGAGCCAGAGCTTTACCGGCGGGCTGCGCAATGCGAGCTACCGCCCGCCGGCGGCGCTCGCCCAGCACCCGTACGTCGCGACGCGCAATCCCGCCGTGCCGGCCGCGTACCGCGACCAGGCCGCGGCCCGCCTCGTGCAGCAAGGCGGGCGCGTACCGGGCGCCGGCGCCCCCGTCGTGAAGACGAGCGTACCGGCCGACTATACGGCTCGTCCGGTCCGCGTTCCGGGCAACCCGGGCGGCGGCGCATGGGCGATGCACAACGTGCAGCTCGTGAATCCGCACGGCCCCGTCGTACAGCCGGCGCGCGAGCCGCGCGAAGGTCAGCCGCCCGCCGGGCAGGCCGGCAGGCCCGGGGTACCGATGCCGGGCGCTCCGAATGTCGCGCGGTCGGCGAACGGTGCAGACGCCAATGCGCCGCGCTTCGCAACCGGCGGCACGACACAGGCGTCCGGAAGCCCGACGCCGCATCCGGCATTCGGGGCAGGAAACGGTGTCCCGCACCCGCCGACGGCCGGCAACTTCCCTTCCGGCATCGGCGAGGCCCATGCAGCCGAAGCGCCGTCGCCCGCGTGGATGCAGCCGCACACGCCGATGGAGCGCCAGCGCCCCGCCCCGCCGACCGCCCTGCACCCGCCGGGACAGAATGCGCTGCCGCCTGTCCGCAGCGCGGCAATGCCGCGCCCGGACGGCTCGCCGGACTCGCGGGAGGCGCAGCCCAACGCTCGAAACGAAGCGCCACGCGCACTGCCGCAACCGAGGCTCGACGGCGTTGCGCAGATCCCGCAGCCGCGTCCGCGCCCCGACTTCCCGACGCCGGCCCAGCACGCGCAACCGGAACGGGCCGCCCCGGCAGCGCAACCGCGCGCCGATTTCTCTCAACCGGCGCCACACCGCGAAGTCGCGCCGCCGCACGTGAACGAGTACCGTCCGCCGGCTCCCGCCGTGCACGACATGCCGCGCCCGCAGCCGCAGGCGCCACGCATGGAGCCGCGGCCGTCGATGCCCGCCCCGCATGTCGAGCCGCGGCCGCAACCGGCGCCGCACGTCGAGGCGCCGCATTCGAACAACCCGCCGCCAGGCGGTCACGACGAGCGTCACCACCAGTAGGCGCCGCAAACGTGAAACAAAAAGGCCTGGCCGGCATCTGCCGGTCAGGCCTGCGTTCTGCCGCACGGGGATCGGCGAGGCCGCCTGCCCGTGCCGGCGCTCAGACCGCCATCCGCGCGGTCAGCGGCTCATGGTGGCGGTAGCCGACGAGCGAGAAATCGGACGGCTCGATCTGATCCAGCCATTCGGGCGCATAGACGCCGGTTTTCGCGTAGTCGGGCACGCGCGCGGCGATCTCGAGCTGCGGGCTTTCGTACGGCTCGCGCGTGAGCTGCTGCTGCAGCATGTCGAGCTGGTTCTCGTAGATGTGCGCATCGCCGATGAAATACGTGAACCAGCGCGGCGTGTAGCCCGTCAGCCGGCCCACGAGCGACAGCAGCGCCGCCCCTTCCGTCAGGTTGAACGGCGTGCCGAGCCCCACATCGTTGCTGCGGATGTAGAGGCACAGCGAGATCTCGCGCTTCGTGGCGTTCGGCAGGAACTGGTACAGCAGATGACACGCGGGCAGCGCGATCTGATCGAGCACGGCCGGATTCCACGCATGAAACAGGATGCGGCGGTCGCCCGGGTTCTCCATGATCGTGTCGAGACACTGGCGCAACTGATCGATTGCCTTGTACAGCAGCACCTTCGGCACGCCGTCCTCGTCGAAACGCGTGACGATCCGGAAGCCGCGGCGCGTCGCATCGGCGATCTGCGCGTCGGCGCCCGCATCGAGCACCTTGTAGCCCGGCCACTGCCGCCATTGCACACCGTACACGTCGCCGAGATCGTCGACGCCCTCGCGATACGGGTTCGCGAGCCATTGCGCGTTCTCGTTCGCGTTCGCGTCCCACACCTTGCAGCCGAGCGCCCGGAAATCGGCCGCGCTGCGCGATGCGCGCAGGAAGCCGACCAGTTCCCCGATCGCGGACTTGAACGCGAGCTTCTTGGTCGTCAGGGCCGGGAAGCCTTGCTGCAGGTCGAAGCGCAGCATCGCGCCCGGCATGCTGATGGTGCGGATCCCCGTGCGGTTCTCCTGCCAGGTGCCGGTATCGAGAATGGTACGAACGAGATCGAGATACTGTTTCATGCGGGTTCCTTCGGCCGCGGGGGGCGGCCGTACCCGCCAATTTTAGCAAGCGTGATGCGGAAGCTCCGGCAACGGCGCCGAAAACCCTGCCAGCGTGTCGCCGCGATCGCGCATGCCGTGCGCGCACATCAGCCGGTACAGCGTGACGCGCGACACGCCGAGCTCGCGTGCGGCATCCGCGAAACGGCCCCGGTGGCGCAGCAGCGCCTGCTCGATCGCCTGCCGCTCGGCCGCCTCGCGCGCCTCCAGCAGCGACACGGGCGCGAGCGTCGCATAGTCGTTCAACTCGAGATCGGCCGCGGTGATCATCCGCCCCTCCGACATGACGATCGCGCGACGCACCCGATTGATCAGCTCGCGCACGTTGCCCGGCC
This sequence comes from Burkholderia sp. MSh2, assembly GCF_000731655.1. Taxonomy (NCBI): domain Bacteria; kingdom Pseudomonadati; phylum Pseudomonadota; class Betaproteobacteria; order Burkholderiales; family Burkholderiaceae; genus Burkholderia; species Burkholderia sp. MSh2. The sequence continues at coordinate 111,560 of NZ_JPGM01000032.1, forward strand.
ATGAATAGCCGTACAGCGACGCGACCGCATCCGGAGAAAAGCCGCGCAGGCGCCGATGCGCGTCGCCCTTGAAACGCTCGAGCATGTGGCGCGCGAGCACCTCGATGTCCTTGCCGCGCGCGCGCAGCGGCGGCTCCTCGATCTTCAGCACGCACAGGCGATGGAACAGGTCCTCGCGGAACCGCCCTTCGCGCAGCGCCGCCTCCATGTCCACGTGCGTCGCGCAGATCACGCGCACGTCGACGGGCACCGACGCATGCGCGCCGAGCCGCTCGATCTTGCCTTCCTGCAGGAAGCGCAGCAGGCTTGCCTGGCTTTCCAGCGGCAAATCGCCGATCTCGTCGAGAAACAGCGTGCCGCCGTTGGCCGCTTCGACGCGGCCGATCTTGCGCTGGTTCGCACCGGTGAACGCACCGCGCTCATAGCCGAACAGTTCGGCCTGCAACAGCGTCGACGGGATCGCACCGCAGTTGATCGCGATGAACGGCGCCTGCGCCCGCGACGAGCGCTCGTGAATCGCGACCGCCGTCAGTTCCTTGCCGGTACCCGATTCGCCGGAGATGAACACCGGCGCGTCGGTCGCCGCGACGCGACGGATCGTCCTGAAGAGTCCGAGCATCGCATCGCAGGTGCCGACCATTTCGCCTTCGCTGCGTCCGGCGCCGACGGGCGGCGCAACGGGATCGGTCAGCGCGACCATGCCGTGCGCATGACCGACCGTCTCGACGATCCGCGACGTCTCGTACGGCATCGTGACGTAGTCAAAGCAATAGTCGCGAATGAGATGCCGCAGCGTGGCGTCCTGCAACTGGCCGCGCCGCGTCGCCGCGATCCAGCCGATGTGCTGGATGCTCAGACAGGATTCAAGTTCGCGCAGGTCCGACGGCTTGAAGCCCGGCGAGAAATCGAGCAGCCCGGCCGTCGCGACTCCGTGCTGCACGACGCGGCGGACGTCCCGCACGGTCTCCGCGAGATCGACTCGCCAGCCGCATTCGTCGAAATGGCCGCGCAACGCGTCGTTCGGTTCGCGCGAATAATAGATCACATGCCGCAGATCGGCTCCCATATGCCCACCCCGTTCATCAACCGTCTAACGATTGCCGTGCACGCCAGGTTGCGTGCGAAAAGGATCGAATCGGGTCAGCCGAAGGCAGCTCGATTCGCCATGCCTATGCGCGGCAGCGACAAAGCCTCGCATGATGGCGCTTATCTCGCGTCCAGTTGTTATTTGATCAAGACAGCGTAGTTATAGGCACTGAATACGACAATCCGATTTCAGCGCGGCGAGCGACACGGCCGAATCGCTCAGGAGATCGATGCATGTCAATCGTCTGCACATAGCACTCGCACAGCGACGCATTCGTTCATCGACACATGCGACGATTCTCGTCCTTGAAGCGCATCGATTGAATCCGCAGTATTCCCGAGCCCCATCGTTTCAGGCCTGAAACATTTTCGAACGCTTTCCGCCACAATTCTCAACGCTCGCACGGCAATCGCAGTGTCGACAACGGTCCCGGCGCGATGGCATGCATTTCGCTGAATGCGGAATACGTCGGAGACAGCGACCATGCGAAAACTTCTTTCACTTTCTTTCGGGGCGGTGACCATCGTGCTCGCGGCAGTCGGCCCGCCCGCGCCGGCATGCGCGGACGAAAGCGCGCCGCCGGATCGCGCGATGCTGCTGGCCGCAAACGCGCCGAGCATGCAGCGCGGCAATGACGCCGGCATCGTGACCGTGTCCGCGCCGCTGTCGGCCGGCAGGTCGTCGGTGACGCTGTGGGACGAGATTCCGCCGCCTTTGTTGCCCACACCGACGCCGCTTCCGGCACCGCAGCCAGGCAACGTGCAGCACGTGACGGAAGAGCATGCGCAAGGCAGTGCGCGTCAGTAATGCGCGGTGCGACTCATTGGATAGGATGCCATATTGATTTGAACAGGCAGGACCCTATCGAGCGGGACCGGGCGCACTCGATCTCGCAACGCGAAACGGTTTTGTGTCCCGTCCCCCGGCGGGCACGCTTTTTATTCATTCTCATGCCGTCGCGGCGCGTTGCGTCGGACGCCGCGGCACGCCGTGCAAGCGCGGCGGCGCGCGCGGAATCCGGCGCGCGCCGCCGTTCCGGTAGAATCGGCGCCATTCCGGTTTTCCTCTCCCCGACCTTCATGACGACGTTGACCCTGATCGTCGCGCGCGCCCGCAACGGCATCATCGGCCGCGACAACCAGTTGCCCTGGAAACTTCCCGAGGATCTCGCCTTCTTCAAGCGCACGACGATGGGCGCCCCGATCGTGATGGGCCGCAAGACCCACGAGTCGATCGGCCGGCCCCTGCCGGGCCGCCGCAATATCGTCGTGACGCGAGACGCGACACGACGCTTCGACGGCTGCGACACGGTCACGTCGCTCGCCGACGCGCTGGCGCTTGCCGCCAGCGACGGCGCGCCCGAGGCGTTCCTGATCGGCGGCGCGCAACTCTACACGGAAGGTCTCGCACTCGCCGACAAGCTGATCGTCACCGAGATCGATGCCGACTTCGACGGCGACGCGTCGTTCCCTGCGCCCGACGCCGCACACTGGCGGGAAGTGTCGCGCGATCCGCACGAGGCGAATGCGCCGAACACCTTCGGCTATGCGTTCGTCGTGTACGAACGCAAGCGCGGCTGACGCATCGCCCTCAACGAAAAAGCCCGACCGGCTCACGCCGATCGGGCTTTTTTTCATTCGATGGCGGCCGACGCCGCGCGCCGCTTACTGCCCGGCGATCGTCATCTGCTCGATCAGCACCGAGCCCGTTTCCTTCGTGCCGCGCACGATCGAATCGGCGCCGATCGCGACGATATGCCGGAACATCTCCTGCAGCGTGCTCGCGACGGTGATTTCCTCGACCGGATACTGGATCACGCCGTTCTCGACCCAGAAGCCCGCCGCGCCGCGCGAATAGTCGCCCGTCACGTAGTTCACGCCCTGCCCCATCAGTTCGGTCAGCAGCAGCCCCGTGCCGAGCTTCTTCAGCATCGCGTCGAAATCGTCGCCCGCCTGCGTGTTCGAACTGCGCAGTGCGAGGTTGTGCGAGCCGCCTGCGTTGCCGGTGGTCTGCGTGCCGAGCTTGCGCGCCGAATAGGTCGACAGGAAGTAGCCTTCGACGACGCCGTCCTTGACGACGCTGCGCGCACGCGTGCGCACGCCTTCCTCGTCGAACGGCGCGCTGCCCATCGCGCGCGGCACGTGCGGATCCTCGACGACCTGGATATGCGGCGCGAACACCGGCTTGCCGAGGCTGTCGACGAGGAACGACGTCTTGCGGTACAGCGCGCCGCCGCTCACCGCCTGCACGAACGCGCCGAGCAGGCCGGCCGCGAGCGGCGCCTCGAACAGCACGGGCACCTTGCGGGTGTCCAGGCGACGCGCCCCCATCCGCGCGAGCGCGCGCTCGGCCGCGTAACGGCCCACCGCTTCGGGCGCCGCGAGATCGATCGCGCTGCGCTTCGACGAATACCAGTCGTCGCGCTGCATGTGACGGCCGCTGCCCGCGATCGGCGCGCACGCGATGTAGTGGCGCGAGTACGGGTAGCCGGCAAGGAAGCCGCGCGACGTCGCCAGCACGAACTGCGAATGCTGCGCCGACACGCTCGCGCCTTCCGAATTGCGGATCTGCGGGCTGACCGCGAACGCGGCGTCTTCCGCGCGGCGGGCGAGCTCGACGGCCTCGTCGGCCGTCAACGCCCACGGGTGATAGAGATCGAGATCCCGCGGGTCGGTTTCGAGCAGTTCGGCCTCGGCAAGGCCGGCCGCCTCGTCTTCGGCCGTGAAGCGCGCGATGTTGTAGGCGGCGGCCACGGTATCCTTGATCGCGCCCGGCGAGAAGTCCGACGTGCTCGCGTTGCCGCGCTTCTTGCCGATGAACACGGTCACGCCGACCATCTTGTCGCGGTTGTGCTCGATCGTTTCGACTTCGCCGCGGCGCACCGACACCGACAGGCCGTCGCCTTCGGAGATTTCGGTCGCGGCATCCGTCGCGCCGAGTGCCTTCGCATGGCGAAGGATGTCCGAGGCGATTTCTTTGAGCTGGTCCTGCGTGTGCGGGAAATAGCGCGCTTGTACGTCGAGATTGGCTGCCATCGTCGTGATATCCGGTGGCGGGCGGGCGCCCGCATGGTCAAAATTTTGCGTATCCCGCGATCATAGCAAGGTCCGGGGCCGGATACCGACAAGCTTGAGGTGTCTTGGGGTGTCCGCGGCGCGATACAATGCCGGCCATGACACGCAAAACCCGAATCCAGCCGATCGAGCATGCCGTCGAAGACGACGACAATGGCTACGATCGCCCCAGCAAATCCCAGTTGAAGCGCGAGATGCACGCGCTGCAGGAACTCGGCCAGGCGCTCGTCGACCTGCCGAAGGATGCGCTCAAGCGCATGCCGATGCCCGAAGCCCTCGCCGACGCCGTGCGCGAGGCGCGCCGGATCACCGATCACGAAGGCAAGCGCCGCCAGCTCCAGTACGTCGGCCGCGTGATGCGCACGCTGACCGACGACGAGACGGCCGCGCTGCGCACCGCGCTCGACGCGCAGCGCGGCGTGAACAAGGCCGCGACGGCCCGCCTGCACTGGATCGAACGCACGCGCGAACAGTTGCTCGCGAGCGACGACGCGCTGACCGAATTCCTGCGCCAGCACCCGGAAGCCGACATCCAGGAAGGCCGCACGCTGATCCGCAACGCACGCAAGGAAGCGCAGCAAGGCAAGCCGCCGCGCTATTTCCGCGAGCTGTTCCAGTGGATCAAGACCGCGGCCGGCACGCCCGATGCGGACGACGAAGCGCCGGACGACGGCGGGGACGACCATGACGACGAAGCGTAATCACCCGGACGAGCTCGTCGTCGGCCTGGTGTCGATCAGCGACCGGGCGAGCGCGGGCGTCTACGAGGACAAGGGCATTCCGGCGCTGCAGGCCTGGCTGGCCGGCGCGCTGACGTCGCCGTGGCGCGCCGAAACGCGGTTGATCCAGGATGACGCACCGACGATCTCCGCCACGCTCGCCGAACTCGTCGACGTCGCGGGGTGCGACCTCGTGCTGACGACGGGCGGCACGGGCCCCGCGCGCCGCGACGTGACGCCCGAGGCCACGCTGGCGGTGGCGACGAAGGAAATGCCCGGATTCGGCGAACAGATGCGGCAGATCAGCCTGAATTTCGTGCCGACCGCGATCCTGTCACGACAGGTCGCGGTGATCCGCGAGACGGCCGACCATGCGGCGCTGATCATCAACCTGCCCGGCCAGCCGAAGTCGATCCGGGAAACGCTCGAAGGGCTGCGCGACGCCGACGGCAAGTCGACCGTGCCCGGCATCTTCGCCGCAGTGCCCTACTGCATCGACCTGATCGGCGGCCCGTACATCGAGACCGACGCCGCGATCGTCGCGGCGTTCCGGCCGAAAAGCGCGCAGCGCGCGCCGCGCTGAGCGCATGCCGGCCCGCTCAGGCGGCCGGCGCGGACTCGCCTGCCGACGCCGACGCGGCCGGAATCAGGAAATGCTCGCGGTAATACTTCAGCTCGTCGATCGACTCGTGGATGTCCGCGAGCGCCGTATGCATCGCACGCTTCTGGAAGCCCTTGTAGATCGCGGGCTGCCAGCGGCGGCACAGCTCCTTGAGCGTGCTGACGTCGAGATTGCGATAATGGAAGAAGCGCTCGAACTCCGGCATCCAGCGCGCCATGAAGCGGCGATCCTGACAGATCGAGTTGCCGCACATCGGCGACTTGCCGGGCGACACGTACTGCGCGAGGAACGCCTGCAGCTGCGCGGCGGCTTCCGCCTCGGTCACGGTCGATGCGCGCACGCGGTCGATCAGGCCCGAGCGGCCGTGCGTCGACTTGTTCCAGTCGTCCATCTTGGCCAGCGTTTCGTCGCTCTGATGGATCGCGAACACGGGGCCTTCGACGGCGATGTCGAGCGTGGAGTTGGTCACCACGACCGCGATCTCGATGATGCGGTCGTTATCCGGGTCGAGGCCCGTCATCTCCATGTCGAGCCAGACGAGGTTCAACTCGTTGCGCACGAGCGCGGGCTGGCTGGTGGAAGCGGCGGTATCGGTCATGAGTCATCCTGGAAAATGGCGGACGGCGCGCGGCGCCGCCCGGGCGGCCGGTATCGCATCAGCGGGCCCGGTCCGCAAGAACATATAATTCTCGCATAGAACCCTTTGGCGCCTTCGATGTCACCCTTTTCGTTCACCCTGCTGTTCGCGCTCGCCGTGCTCGCGATGGTCGTCACCAAGCTGTGGCTCGCGTCGCGGCAGATCCGCTTCGTCGCCGCGCATCGCAACGGCGTCCCCGCGCAGTTCAGCGCAACCATCCCGCTGACCGCCCACCAGCGTGCGGCCGACTATACGGTCGAGCGCACCCGGCTGACGATGCTCGAAATCGTCGTCAGCGCGGCCGTGCTGGTCGGTCTCACGCTGCTCGGCGGCGTCGGCGCGCTCGATACGCTGCTCACCGGCTGGCTCGGCCGCGGCTACGGGCAGCAGGTCGCCCTCGTCGCCGCGGTGCTCGTGATCATGAGCGCGATCGATGTCCCGTTCGAGTATTACCGCCAGTTCGGGATCGAGCAGCGTTTCGGCTTCAACCGGATGACGAAACGGCTGTTCTTCACCGACATGCTGAAAAACTCGCTGCTCGGCGCCGCACTGGGCCTGCCGCTGCTGTTCGTCGTGCTGTGGCTGATGAACCAGGCCGGCAGCCTGTGGTGGCTGTGGACCTGGATCGTCTGGGTCGCGTTCCAGATGCTCGTGCTGCTGATCTACCCGACCTTCATCGCCCCGATCTTCAACAAGTTCGAGCCGCTGAAGGACGACGCGCTGCGTGCCCGCATCGAATCGCTGATGAAGCGCTGCGGCTTCGCGGCAAAGGGGCTGTTCGTGATGGACGGCAGCCGCCGCTCCGCGCACGGCAACGCATACTTCACGGGCTTCGGCGCATCGAAGCGGATCGTGTTCTTCGACACGCTGCTCGCACGCCTGTCCGGCCAGGAGATCGAGGCCGTGCTCGCGCACGAACTTGGCCATTTCAAGCGCCGCCACGTGATGAAGCGGATGTTCGTGTCGTTCGTGCTGAGCCTCGTGCTGCTCGCGCTGCTCGGCTGGCTCGCGCAACGCACGTGGTTCTACACGGGGCTCGGCGTCACGCCGTCGCTCGACACGAGCAACGCGGGCGTCGCCCTCGTGCTGTTCTTCCTCGCGATTCCCGTGTTCCTGTTCTTCGCGACGCCCTTCGGCAGCCTCACGTCGCGCAAGCACGAATTCGAGGCCGACGCGTTCGCGGCCAGCCAGACCGACGCACAGGATCTCGTCAGCGCGCTCGTGAAGCTCTACGAGGACAACGCGTCGACGCTGACGCCCGACCCCGTCTACACGGCCTTCTACTACTCGCATCCGCCCGCTTCGCAGCGGATCGACCGCCTGCTGCAGCACGCATGAGCCGGCCGACCTCCCGCAAGCCGGCCCCGCGCGCGTCCGGCGCGCAGCGTGCCGAAGGCCGCGTGATCGCGGCGCACGGGCGCCACTACATCGTCGCCCCCGACGACGGCGGCGCGATGCTGCAGTGCTTCCCGCGCGGCAAGAAGAGCGACATCGCGGTCGGCGACCGCGTCGCGTATGAACACGCGTCGGCCGACCAGGGCGTGATCGTCGAGATCGGCGAACGGCGCAACCTGCTGTATCGCTCCGACCAGTTCAAGTCGAAGCTCTTCGCGGCCAACCTCGACCAGTTGCTGATCGTGCTCGCGACCGAGCCCTATTTCAGCGAAGACCTGCTCGGCCGCGCGCTGATCGCCGCCGAGGCGAACGAGCTGAAGCCCCTTGTCGTCCTGAACAAGATCGACGTCGAAGCCGCGCTGCCGGTCGCGCGCGAGCGCCTCGCACCGTACCGCGCGCTGGGCTACGACGTGCTCGAACTGTCCGTGAAGGGTGCGCCCGACGATGCGCGCGCGCAGCTCATGCCGCATCTCGCCGGGCATTCGACGATCCTGCTTGGCCAGTCCGGGATGGGCAAGTCGACGCTCGTGAACCTGCTCGTTCCCGATGCCGAAGCCGCGACGCGCGAGATTTCGGCCGCGCTCAACAGCGGCCGTCACACGACGACGTTCACCCGCCTCTACCCGCTGCAGGGCGGCGGCGCGCTGATCGATTCGCCGGGCTTCCAGGAATTCGGCCTCTACCACCTGACGGAAGGCCGCCTCGAGCGCGCCTTTCCGGAGTTCCGCCCGCTGCTAGCGGACTGCCGTTTCTATAATTGCCATCATCTGCACGAACCGGGCTGCGCGATCCTCGAAGCCGTCGCCGATGGCCGCATCGCGCCGACACGGCATGCGCTGTACGCCCAGCTCGTGCACGAGGCGAGCCAGATCGTCCGCTGACCGCGCGTCACGTGCGCGGCGGCCGGCAGCCGGGCGGCCGGCCTTCACCGACAGGAGCCGCGATGCGTTTCAAGGCACCCGATCTTGCGACAGCCCAGCATTGGGCCAACGTGCTTCAGGTGGCCGGCATCGGTTGCGAGCTGCATAACTGCTACGCGACCGGCGCGCTTGGCGGCCTGCCCGCCGATGCGTGCACACCCGAGCTGTGGCTCGATGACGAGCGCGACGACGCACTCGCCCGTCGGCTCCTCGATGCGGCATCGCACGGCCCGTCGCCGAGTGCCGCGCCGTGGCGTTGCCGGCACTGCGGCGAGGCGCTCGACGCGCAGTTCACCGCGTGCTGGCAGTGCGGCGCCGTACGCGATCCGCGCGACGACTGACCACAGCAAAAAGGCCGGCATCGCGCCGGCCTTTTTCTTTCATCAGGTACCGCGGTGTCTCGTCACGACACCCAGACGGCAAGCGTCAGCATCAGCAGCAGGATCATCCACAGGATCACCGCGCGCCAGACGAGGCCGACCGCCGACTGCAGCGTGCGCGGCGTGCAATCGTCACCGACCGCCAGCGGGCCGCTGTCGCCGACCGCCAGCGCATCGAGGCTCGACGGCTCCGCGAGCGGCCCTGCGAGCCGCGCACCGAGCGCCCCGCTGCCGGCTGCCAGCAGCACGCCGTCGTTCGGATCGGGCCATTGGCGCGTGTGGTTGCGCCACGCATAGATCGCATCCTCGAAATTGCCGACGATCGCGAAACCGAGCGCGGTGAGTCGCGCGGGAATCCAGTCGATCACGAAGAACGCACGCTGCGCGAACGTCGAGAAGGCGGCCGTGCGGTCGTCGCCCGGCGTCGACCAGCTGCGTGCAAGGTATTCGGAAATCCGGTACAGCACGGCGCCGGCCGGGCCGATCGGCAGCACGTACCAGAAGAACACCCCGAACACGTGGCGATGCGACGCGACAACGGCATGAATCAGCGTATGGCGGACAATCTCTCCGACCGGCATGTCGACCGTGTCGATGCCCGTCCACTCGTGCAGGATTTCGCGTGCGCGCGGCACGTCGTCATTGTTGAGCGCGAGATGGATGTCGGTGAAGTAGTGGCTGAACTGGCGGAAGCCGAGCGTGAAGTACACGACGACGACGTTCCAGATGAAGGCGAGCACGAAGCTCACCTTGTACAGCAGGAAATAGATCAGCGCGACGATCAGCACCCACGGCAGCACCACCGCGAGCCATGCGAGGATGCCGTGCTTCTGCTTGCCTGCGTCGAGACCATGTGCGACGGTTTCCGCATGAAACTGGAACAGCGCGAACACCGGATTGTTCGGCGACAACGCGCGGACCTGTTCGATGATGAGGGCGAGGAGAACCGAAAAGAAAGTCATGCGTGGCGCCGTCTTCGGAGTTATGTCATTTTTTGCATAACGATAGCACAGCGTAAGCCCCGCATGGCTGCCGGCGCGGTCGCCCGGCAGCCGGCCGCGCGCGCCGGCCGGTGTGCACGTCTAGCCGGCGGCCAAGAAGCGGTACAGATTGCGCAACATGCCGGCAGTTGCGCCCCAGATGAAGTAATGGCCGCCCGGTTCGCCGTTCGGGTAGGGCATCGCAAAAAAACGACGCTCGCCGCCTTCCCAGCGGAACACGCGGACCTGGTGGTTCGCGGGATTCATCAGGAACGCGAGCGGCACTTCGAAGATCTCGGCAACTTCGAACGTATCGGCCTGCACGGTAAATGGCGGATGCACGAGGCCGACCGTCGGCGTCACGCAGAACCCCGTGCCGGTCAGGTAGTCGGGCAGTTCACCGAGGATTTCGACACGCTCGGCGGCCAGCCCGATCTCCTCCTTCGCCTCGCGCAACGCGGTTGCGGTCGCATCGCGATCGAACGGTTCGCGACGACCGCCCGGAAAACTGATCTGTCCGGCGTGGTCGTTGAGGTGGTCGGCACGCTGGGTCAGCAGCACGGTGAGACCCGACTCGCGGGCAACCAGCGGCACGAGGACCGCCGCGCTACGCGGATCGATGCCCTCCTGCAGCCTCGCCTCGCCGGGCTCGACGCTCCATTCGAGCGTGCGCGCGAAGCGGTCGCGCAAACCGGACGGCGTCAGCAGGTGCGGCTCGATGCCGGGCAGGCCGGCGCCGGTGCCTTCGACCGGCAGGACTTCGGGATCGATGATGGGGCGACGATTCAATGGAGCTCTCGGGTTCGTGTCATGTCGAGCATATTGTCGCGCCAGAATGAAAAAAGCACCCGGGTGGGTGCTTTTTCCTTACAGCTCTTACTCTTGGGAAGCTGCTGCGGCGCGATCCTTCGACACCAGCTTTTCCTTGATACGAGCCGACTTGCCCGAACGCTCGCGCAGGTAGTACAGCTTCGCACGACGCACGTCGCCGCGGCGCTTCACGACGATGCTTGCCAGCAGCGGCGAGTACGTCTGGAACGTACGCTCGACGCCTTCGCCCGACGAGATCTTGCGAACGATGAAGTTCGAGTTCAGGCCGCGGTTGCGAATCGCGATCACGACGCCTTCGTAAGCCTGAACGCGCTTGCGGTTACCTTCAACCACGTTCACGTTCACGATCACCGTGTCGCCCGGGGCGAATTCGGGGATCGTCTTGCCGGCGAGCGCGCGCTCGATTTCTTCCTGCTCAAGTTTTGCGATCAGATTCATTACTGACTCCTTATGCCATCGTGTCGGCGTTGGCACCCGCCTGCTGACAGGCCTGGCCCCGATAGAGGATGGATTCACATCAGGCGCCGCACACGCATGCACGGCACCGCCAATTCCCGCTCGCGACACCGCCTCAGGAGGCGTCCTTCGCTTCGCGTGCGAGGCTCGCGAGCCACGCCTCGTCGGCACGGCTCAACAACTTCTCGCGGCGCGCCCGAACGATCAGGTCCGGCCGCTTCCGCAACGTATTTCTCAAGGCTTCCTGCCGCCGCCACCGCTCGATCTCGGCATGATGCCCGCCGAGCAGCACGTCCGGCACACGCACGCCGTCGTATTCCTCCGGGCGCGTGTAGTGCGGACAATCGAGCAACCCGTCGACGAAACTGTCCTGCACGGCCGACTGCGAATCGTTCAGCACACCGGGCAACAACCGCACGACGGCATCCATCATCGCCATCGCCGGCAGCTCTCCGCCGGACAGGACGAAATCGCCGAGGCTGATTTCCTCGTCGACGCACCGGTCGAGCAGGCGCTGGTCGATCGCCTCGTAGCGGCCGCACAGCACCACGACGCCCGGCTCCTGCGCCATCCGCATCGCACGATCGTGCGTGAGCGGCGCACCCTGCGGCGACATCATCACGACACGCGTGCTCGCGATACCCTGCTCCGCCTGCGCCGCTTTCGCGGCGTCGATCGCGGCTTCGAGTGGCTTGGCCAGCATCACCATGCCCGGACCGCCGCCGTACGGCCGATCGTCGACCGTGCGGTAGTTGTCCGTCGTGAAATCACGCGGATTCCAGGTGCGCAGCCCGAATCGACCCTGCTTGACTGCCCGGCTGGTGATTCCCCAGTCGGTCAGTGCACGGAACATCTCGGGAAAGAGCGAGACGACGTCGAACTGCACCGCGCTCTCGGTAACCTGATTCATTTCAGTAATCGGCTTCCCAGTCGACGACGATGCGACGCGCCGCCTGATCCACCGTTTTGACGTATACGCCGACAAACGGGATCAACCGTTCGTCGGTGGTCGGCTGACCGTCTTTGCCGGTCGCCGGATACTCGACACGCATGATCGAATGCACGCCGTTGTCGATCATCCCGCTCACCTTCCCGAGCGCCACCGATTGCTCGTTGACGACTTCGAGACCGATCAGGTCGACCCAATAGAATTCGTCCGCGGCCAATGCCGGGAAATCTTCCCGGCGCACGAACACGCGAAAGCCGCGCATGGCAAGCGCGGCATCGCGGTCGCTGACGCCCGCGGGTTGCGCAACGACGGTGTCGCTGTGCGTCTTCGACTGCATGATGCGGACGGAAAGCCGCTCCGCACCTCGCTCCAGCCACCAGCGGCGCGCCTTGAGCAGCGCGTCGCCACCGCGGCCGGCGTCGGCATGCGCTGCAACCTTGACCCAGCCTTTCAGGCCGTAGGCGTCGACCACCGCCCCGACCTCGACGGCATCGTCAGGCCAGGCCTGCGCCAACTCGAGATTGTCTTGCTCGGCAACCTCGCCGGCGTTCGCGACAGCCTCGCGCTCGACCGGCTTGCGGACGAATGCGCCAAACGACGCACGCCCGCGCCTTGCATTACCGGAATCGTGACCCGCCATCAATGCACCTCACAGCCGGCACGACCGGCACACCGTGCCATGTTAGGCAGCCGGTTGCGCCTTTTGCGCTTCCTTCACGAGACGCTGGACGGTCGGCGACAGTTGCGCGCCAACGCCTTGCCAGTACGTCAGGCGATCCTGAGCGATACGCAGCGATTCGCCCTTCGTGGCGACCGGGTTGTAGAAGCCGACGCGCTCGATGAAGCGGCCGTCACGACGGTTGCGCGAATCGGTAGCGACGATGTTGTAGAACGGGCGCTTCTTCGAGCCGCCACGAGCCAGACGGATGATAACCATATGATGTCCTTCGGGAAAACCGGGTTCGAAACTACTGAAACACGCGATTATAGCTGGAAACCAGAGGTACAACAAACACTTACGCGTAAAAAATCCATGGACGCCCTGTCCGCCGTGCGTGCAATCGGCGTGTCCGGCACGTTCTCCGCCGTCGCGTCGCGCCTTCGCGGCGCCTCGACGCGCCACGTGCAGCACCGCTTCGCGGCGCTGTCTGCCAGCCCTGCCGGCCTCGCATCCGTACAGGTGTCAGCACCGCCGTTGCCGGTAGTGGAACTCGTCGCGCCATTCGGTTTTCATGCGGAAGTCTCAATCGACGCGGCAGCGGAAGCGCACGAAATGGCGTGATCGTCGCGCGACATCCTGTATGTCGGTACACGGAACAGCCGCGCGCATGCATTCTTGATACGTGAGGGACGGATCATTGCGCACCAAGCGGACGCGTTCGGGGGCGACATGCTTGCCGGCGTCGCCTGTCGCGACGGCACTCTCCATATATACGCCATGCCGCGCATTCTGCGCCTCGATCATGGCGACGGCCGGCTCGCCCACTGCCCACACCACCCACGCCCACGCCGATCTCGGCTTCGGCTTCGGCTTCGGCTTCGGCTTCGGCTTCGGCTTCGGCTTCGGCTTCGGCTTCGGCTTCGGCTTCGGCTTTCCATACTGCCACGGCGGCGATACGCCCGATCCTCCCCAGCGACGGCGCTTGCCGCCGCCATGCTCCCCCGGCATTGACGCTGAGCGCACACGTTATCGTACCCGGCATGCGCTTCCATACAGAGCCGACGCTCCCAGGGCCGTACGCGACAGCACGTTCATCGCTGGACACGGCTCGCGGAACCGCAGCACGGAGGCCGGCTATCGCGCGCTGCGCGCCGTCGTCTCGGTGGACACCAGCTCCAAGCCGGCCAAACCCGGTTCGTCACGGGCCGAGGACACCCCGACAACTCGGCGCGGAGACGCACTGCCGGCGAGTTGCCGCTACCGGACGCCTCGCTGCTCGCCAGCGACGAAGAGGCATGCCCGATCTACCGCACGACCCATGCGGCACCTTGACGCAGGACAGGGGTGACCGGGCCCGACCGGGCATCGTAGAATGCGTGCGGGCCGCGCGCCCGCGCCGGCCCGCCGGCCACCCATGCCAACGACAACACGCCGCCATCCATGTCCAGCAGCACCGCACCAGCCCGCCGCTTCCGCTCCAAGACGCTTACCGCCGCACTCGCCTTCCTGCTCGGATCGCTCGGCGCGCACCGCTTCTATCTGTACGGCTTTCGCGACGTGTACGGCTGGGCGCACCTGCTCGCGACGATCGTCGGCATTCCGGGCTTCCTGCTGCTCGCCGCGACCCAGCGCACCGCCGGACTCGGCTGGTGGCTCGCGGTGCCCGGCGCAATCTCGCTGCTCGCGGCGTTCCTTGCCGCGCTCGTGTACGGGTTGCGCCCCGACGAAAAATGGGATGCGCAATTCAACGCCGATACAGGCAAGCACAGCCAGTCGGGCTGGACCGTGATCTTCGTGGTGATCTTCTCGCTGCTGATCGGCGCATTCCTGCTGATGACCGCACTCGCGTTGTCGTTCCAGACGTATTTCGAATCGCAGGTCGAAGCGGCCAAGCAGATTTCGCAGTAAGCGGAACCCATCCAGCGCGCGCGACGGTATCGCGCACCGCTCAGAACAGGTTCAACTGCATGTCGTCACGTGCCTTCGTGCCGGCGGCACGAACGGCGACACGCGGCACCGGCACCGTGCAGGCCGGCGCACCGCGAAACTGCGACAGATCGAGAATGCCGTTCGTGCGCTCATTCAACCCGAGCCGCTTGACGGCCTGACGAAAGCGCTGCCGCAACAGGTCGGCCCAGATCCCCTCGCCCTTCATCCGTTTCGAGAAATCCGAATCGTAGTCTTTGCCGCCGCGCATGTCGCGGACGCGGTTCATCACGCGCTCCGCGCGGTCGGGAAAGTGCGCGGCGAGCCATTGCTTGAACAGCGGCGCGACCTCCCACGGCAACCGCAGGATGATGTAGCTCGCATGCGTCGCCCCGGCTTCCGCACACGCCTCGAGCACGCGTTCCATATCGGGTTCGGTCACGAACGGAATGACCGGCGCAATACTCACGCCAACCGGCACGCCGGCGTCGCGCAGCGCGCGGATCGTACGCAACCGGCGCGCCGGCGTCGCCGCGCGCGGCTCGAGCGTGCGCGCGAGCTCCGCATCGAGCGTCGTGATCGTGACCGCCGCCATCACCTGACCGCGCCCGGCCATCGGTGCGAGCAGGTCGAGATCGCGTTCGATCAGCGACGACTTCGTGATCGCGGCGAATGGCAGCCCGCGATCGTGCATCACCTGGATCACGCTGCGCGTGATGCGCAGGTCGCGCTCGACCGGCTGGTAGGCATCGGTGTTGACGCCGAGCGCGATCGGCTCCGGCACGTAGCGCTTCCGCGAAATCTCGCGTTCGAGCAGTTCGGCCGCATTGACCTTCGCATAGATGCGGCTTTCGAAATCGAGCCCCGGCGACAGGCCGAGATAGCTGTGTGTCGGCCGCGCGAAGCAATAGATGCAGCCGTGCTCGCAGCCGCGGTACGGATTGAGCGAGACGCTGAACGGGATGTCAGGCGACTGGTTATGCGTCAGAATGCTTTTCGCGCGCTCCTCGAACACCTGCGTACGCAGCGGCGCGGGGAAATCGGCATCGTCCGACTCGTGCGTCCAGCCGTCGTCGACCGCTTCGCGCTGCGCCAGCTCATATCGCCCCTGCAGGTTGTCGACCGCACCGCGCCCCTTGCGGGGCGCGGGCGGCGCAACCGGAAATTCGTTGTCGGATCGTTCGTCCATGTGCCCACCCGTTCACCTGCGCCCAATACTGTATATTTATACAGTATTGGGCGCAGCATGCCAAGCACGGGATCAAGGGCCCGGCAACCGGC
Organism: Burkholderia sp. MSh2; assembly: GCF_000731655.1. Classification (NCBI taxonomy): domain Bacteria; kingdom Pseudomonadati; phylum Pseudomonadota; class Betaproteobacteria; order Burkholderiales; family Burkholderiaceae; genus Burkholderia; species Burkholderia sp. MSh2. The sequence goes on from NZ_JPGM01000032.1 coordinate 127,478, forward strand.
CGCCGGCGCGTCAATCGCCAACCGCGATCGTCAACGTCTCCTTGATTTCCTCCATCACGACATAGCTCTTCGACTGCACGGCGCCGGGCAATTGCAGCAGGATGTCGCCGAGCAGTTTCCGGTAGTCGGCCATCTCGCCGATGCGCGCCTTGATCAGGTAGTCGAAATCGCCGGACACCAGATGGCATTCGAGCACCTCGTCGATCTTCATCACTTCCCGCCGGAACTGCTCGAACATGTTGCCGCCCTTGTGACCGAGCGTGATCTCGACGAACACCAGCAGCGCGGCATCCAGCTGGTGCGGGTCGACCCGCGCGTGATAGCCGGTGATCACGCCGTCGCGCTCCATGCGCCGCACCCGCTCGATGCACGGCGTGACGGTCAGGCCGACCTGTTCCGCGAGGTCCTTCATCGCCATCCGGCCATCGTCCTGGAGCAGTTTGAGGATGCGCCGGTCGAGCTTGTCGAGCGAGCGCACGGGCTGCCGTTGCGTTCTCATTTGTTTATACTGAAAACCTGAAAAATACGATAACAAAACCTACAGATTCGACAATACCATAGCGCAAAAAACTAGATCAGCTAGAGGTTACACGGAGATGCATGTGCGCCCGGCCTCGACCTGGTCCCTTCCATCTGGAGCAGCTATGCGAGTCGTCATTCTGGGCAGCGGTGTGGTGGGCGTGGCAAGCGCGTATTACCTCGCGCATGCCGGTCATGAAGTCACGGTGATCGACCGGGAAGCCGGCCCTGCGCTCGAGACGAGCTTCGCGAACGCCGGCCAGATCTCCCCCGGCTATGCCGCGCCGTGGGCTGCGCCCGGCGTGCCGCTGAAGGCCGTCAAGTGGATGTTCGAAAAGCATGCGCCGCTCGCGATCCGGCTCGACGGCACGCGCTTCCAGCTCCAGTGGATGTGGCAGATGCTGCGCAACTGCACGGCCGAGCGCTATGCGGTCAACAAGGGCCGCATGGTCCGCCTCGCCGAATACAGCCGCGACTGCCTGCAGGCGCTGCGCGCCGATACCGGCATCCAGTACGAGGGACGCACGGGCGGCACGCTGCAACTGTTCCGCACGCAGCAGCAACTCGACGGTGCGGCGAAGGACATCGCCGTCCTGAAGGAAGCCAACGTGCCGTTCGAACTGCTGTCGCCTGCCGACCTGAAGCAAGCCGAACCGGCGCTCGCCGCCGTCTCGCACAAGCTGACGGGCGGCCTGCGCCTGCCGGGCGACGAAACGGGCGACTGCCAGCTGTTCACGACGCGCCTCGCGGCGCTCGCCGAATCGCTCGGCGTCAAGTTCCGCTACAACACGCCGATCGATGCGCTCGCGATCGCGGGCGGCAAGATCGCCGGCGTACAGTGCGGCAGCGAAACGGTGCGCGCGGATGCCTACGTCGTCGCGCTCGGCTCGTACTCGACCAGCTTCATCTCGAACCTGATGAAGATCCCCGTTTATCCGCTGAAGGGCTACTCGATCACCGCGCCGATCGTCAACGAAGCAGCTGCGCCCGTGTCGACCGTGCTCGACGAGACGTACAAGATCGCGATCACGCGCTTCGACCAGCGCATCCGCGTCGGCGGCATGGCGGAAATCGTCGGCTACGACAAGAACCTGCGCGCGGCGCGCCGTGAAACGCTCGAAATGTGCGTGAACGACCTGTTCCCGGGCGGCGGCGACACGTCGAAGGCCACGTTCTGGACGGGCCTGCGCCCGATGACGCCGGACGGCACGCCGATCGTCGGCCGCACGTCCGTGTCGAACCTGTTCCTGAACACCGGCCACGGCACGCTCGGCTGGACGATGTCGTGCGGCTCGGGCCAACTGCTCGCGGACCTGATCTCGGGCAAGATGCCGGCGATCCAGGCCGACGACCTGTCGGTGCACCGCTACCTGAAGGACGTGGCCGGCCAGACGCGCCCGGCGTACGCGTAAGCGCAAGCCGCGGCATCCCGCCGCCAGGCGGGACGCCGGCCCGGCATCAAGCACAAAGGCGCCCTTTCGGGCACCTTTGTCGTTTCATCGGGCAGGTTGCGGAATCAGAACTGGTCCTCCGTCAACGCGAGCACGCTCTCGTTGCCTTTCGTGCCGACGATCGACGCCTCGAGTGCGCCTGCCTGCACCAGCACGTGTTCCGCATAGCATTGCGCGATCGCAATCTTCGCGTCGAAGAACGCCGGATCGCTTGCGCGCTGCGCCTGCGCCGCCACCAGCGCGCGGCCCATCTGCCACCCGCACAACACCACGCCCGCCAGCTTCAGGTACGGCA